>CANARN010000003.1 GCA_947364045.1 uncultured Clostridia bacterium | reverse complement strand
ACGAGATCTAGTACGGTGACTGGAGTTCAGACGTGTGCTCTTCCGATCTGCAAATTACGCTTGCTGAGAACTGCATTTTCAGTGTTTTTCTCAATTTCAAATCCGAGAACCGATGCAAACCGTATAGCGCGCATAATTCTGAGAGCGTCTTCCGAAAATCTGTCGATAGGATTGCCAATAGAACGGATAATCTTATTTTCAATGTCCTGTTTTCCGCCGACCTCGTCGCGAATTTCTCCGTCAGCGGAAATTCCTATTCCGTTCATTGTAAAATCACGGCGCAAAACATCGTCGGAAAAATTCTTTGAGAACGAAACGGAATCGGGGTGTCGGTTGTCTCCGTATTCACTCTCGGTACGGTATGTGGTTATTTCAATCGGTTCACCGTCTATTAAAACGGTGACTGTACCGTGACGAATACCTGTGTCAATCACTTTGAAACGGCTAAAAACCCCGCGAACGCAGTCGGGGGTTGCATTTGTCGTTATGTCCTTGTCACCGAGAGGCATATCCATTAAATAATCACGTACACTCCCGCCCACAAGGTAGGCTTCAAAGCCGCTGTTTTTAAGAGCATTTAGTGCAAAAACGGCGGAAGAACCGAATTCTTCAAGCATTTTTGAGAGCCTCTTTTAAAGCCTGAGCTAATTGGTCGGGGCAGGAGGTGGACTTAAAGCCGCACTTTGTTCCTTCAAGAGTTTTAATAATATTTTCTGCGCTTTGACCCTGGGCAAGCCTTGAAATGCCTTTAAGATTGCCGTTGCAGCCGCCTGTGAACGAAACATTTTTTACAATTCCGTCCTCTAATTCAAAGTTGATTTCTCTTGAGCAGGTACCCTTTGTTTTGTAAGTGTATTTCATTGTATTTTACCTCAATTTAAAAATTTCATTTGAAAGTCTGACAAGCTCTTCCATTGACAGCGCTTCAGCGCGGACAGATTCGGAAAGCTTTGCATTTTTTAGCGCGAGAGAAACAGCTTCCTTTGAAATTCCCAATCCGTTTGAGAGGGAATTTAAAACTGTTTTTCTGCGCTGGCCGAAAGCGGCTTTAACTGTTTGAAAGAAGCATTTAGAGTCCGAAACATCGTAATTTTCCCGTTTTGTAAGGTCAAGGCAGATAACACAGCTGTCAACCTTAGGGCTTGGCACAAACGATGTTCTCGGTACGTCAAAAACCTTTTCGGCGCTTGCGTAAAAATTGACAGCCGCCGTAACAGCTCCCGCTTCTCTTGAGCCGACTTTAGCTGTAAGGCGGTCGCCGGCTTCTTTTTGCACCATAACGATGATTTTTTTTATTGGCAGCTCTTCTTCGAGCAGCCGCATAATAACGGGCGATGTAATGTAATACGGCAGATTTGCGCACACAACAACATCCATTCCCTCAAAATTTTCTTTTATGAGAGAGTGCAAATCTATTTTAAGAATATCACCGTGAACAAGTGTTAAATTGTCATAACCTGCTAATGTTTCGGAAAGAATCGGAAAAAGACGTTCATCAAGCTCAACGCAGACAACCTTTTCGGCATTTTCCAAAAGCTCTTTCGTAAGTACGCCTACGCCTGCGCCGATTTCAATAACGCCGACAGGAGTGTCTGTGCCTCTTACCGCTTCCTGTGCCATTGCAGGACAAACCGTTGGGTCTGTCAGAAAATTTTGACCCAGCGATTTTTTGAAGGTTACGCCGTGGCGGTTCATTACGCTTTTTATTACCGTTATATCGGTTAAACTGAATTTGAATTTATCCAATGAAGCTTTCCTTAACCTTTTCCAAAATATCCATTCCCTTGACGATTTGCTCGTCGGACGGCGTGGAGAAATTCATTCTGAAGCAGTCCTCAGCGTCGCCCGCATTTACGGCAAACGCGGTACCGGGAACTACCGCTAATTTGTTTTCAACGCATTTTCCGACAAAATCAAGCATTTTTACATTTTCAGGTAACTTGCACCATACGAAAAGGCCGCCTTCGGGACGGACAAATTCGACAAAGTCACCAAGCTTTTCTTCTGTCAAATCGCACATCAAATTGAGCTTTCTTCTGTAAATTGCCTGACTTTTTTTAAGATGCGCGTGAAGGTCGGTGGTCTCTAACCACTCGTGAACAAGAAGCTGTGAGAACATTGTTGAGTGTGTATCCGCCGCCTGTTTGCCGACCGTCATTTTTGAGATAACCTCTTTTGGAGCGCAAACGTAGCCTATACGTATTCCGGGGGCAAGCACCTTTGAAAATGAGCCTGCATAGCAAACAATACCCTCGGTGTCCATACTTTTAATTGAAGGAAGAGCCTCTCCTGTAACACGTGTGTCGCCGTATGGGTCGTCCTCTAAAACCATAACGCCGTATTTAACTGCTAATTCATACAGCTTTTTGCGTTTCCGGAGGCTCATTGTAGCGCCCGACGGGTTCTGGAAGTTTGGTATTGTATAAATAAATTTAACCTTGTCCGTGTTTTTAAGAGCTTCCTCAAGCGCGTCTGTATCCATTCCGTCAGCTGTAACGGGAACGCCCTGAAGATTGCAGCCGTATGAGCGGAAGCAGTTAAGCGAGCCAATAAATGACGGAGTTTCGCAAACAACCGTGTCGCCGAAATTGCAGAAAACCTTTGTCATAAGGTCCATAATCTGCGTAGCACCCGAGGTTATAATAATGTCGTCGTTTTCCGTGCCGATATTCTTGTCTGCTTTGAGAATTTCACGGATTTTCTCACGAAGAGGCGTATAGCCCTCGGTTATGCCGTACTGCAAAGCGAGTATTGGCTTGTCTGCAAATATTTTCTGCGAAATTTCACGCACCTCGTCTATTGGAAAGGATTCGGAATCGGGGTTGCCCGCCGCAAAAGGAATAACTGACGGGTCAGAGGTTGCCTTTAAAATTTCTCTTATAGCCGACGGCTTAAGAGATGAAATTCTGTCTGAAAAAACGTAATTCATAATTAACACATCCTTGTGAATATATATAAATCATTTAAAATAAATGTTTAAGCCTATGTCCGACGGTTTGCCGTAAGGCAGATGAGGACGGATACACATTTATTCTACCACATATTTATTCTCTTTACAACAGTTATATAGAGCTATTATTACAGTAAAAAATGCAAAAACAGCGATGTTGCTCTGATTACTTGAAAACAGAATATATTTATGTTAAAATAGCCGCATATACTTATTTAAAATGTTATATTAACGGAAACTGAGAATATATAAATTTGGAACGAGTTATATGAATAACGGAAATAATGCTGAATATTTAATATGTGAAGCGCCGATCTGCGTCGGCTCGCCTACGAACGGTACACAGCAGGCATACGCTAATCTCAAAGAAAACGGATTGCAGTCGCTCTTCGGTGAAAAGGCGGTTTTCTGTGATTTTACGGGTGAAAGGGAATTGCCTGACACAGAGCCGAATGAAAAACTCAAAGGGCTTTCCACTGTTATGCTTGTGAACAGACAGAATTACCGCAATATGCTGAAGGGTCATTTGAACGGTCTTGTTCCCGTGTGTCTCGGCGGTGACCATTCCCTCGCGATGAGCAGTATTGCCGCTCTGTCGGATGTTACGGGACCGAATGATATTGCCGTTATTTACGTTGACGGTCATACGGATATTAATACTGAAGAGTCTTCTCTTACGGGTTATATTCACGGAATGCCGCTGGCTCAGGCTCTCGGACTTTGCACGAGAGAGCTTGATATAGGCGAAAACAAAATCCATCTTTACGGTGAAAACCTTTATATTGTAGGCGCTCGCAGTATTGACCCGGAGGAATATACGATTTGTGAAAATCAGGGGGTTCATCTTTACACGGCGCAGGAGGTTAAAAGGAGAGGCTCAGACGAAATTCTTGACGAAATCTTTAAGGATATCGGAGAGAAGAAAATCCATTTAAGCTTTGATGTTGACTCAATAGACGGCGAAGAATTTTCTTCAACCGGATACGTTATGCCGTACGGTCTTTCTTTTGACTGCGTTTACGGAATACTTAAAAAAATAATTGACAGAGGAATTTCCTCTTTTGATGTTGTGGAATATAACCCTTTGCTTGACAAGGACGGCAGTGACAGACAAAAGCTTTTAAAAATATTTCAGATGCTTGTTTAAAATTCAATTTAAAAAGCCTCCCGCTCGGGAGGCTTTTTTGCGCTTAGGCATTAACGCGATATGAAAAAGTCATAAATTCTAGGGATAAAAAGCCCCAAAATGTAAGGATACGCAAAGGCAAATCCGATTGATGTCAAAAGCGTCAGTCCGAAACGCTCCAGCTGTGCGCCTACATAGAAAATTGCGTAAAACGGAGCGGCAATAACCTTAATAACGGTTTTTGTCTTTTCGTTATAGATATTTTCTTTTACCATTAAAACATCTTCAATTTGCGGGAAAAGGTTTGTGAGTAAAGCTATTCCCATATAAAGCAAGAACCAAAGAATTGCATTTTTGTAGCTTCCGAGGTAAAGCACGGCAACTGCGCCGGAGGAGAGAAAGGTTAATCCGAAAAACAGATTGAATAAAAACGGAATAAAGCAAATGTCAAAGCTCGCTCCACGCCGTTTAACTAATTCGTGTTCTGTGTGCGAAAGCATTTCGTCCGCCCGTACTGTTCTTGCGTCGTCAACAAGCACCTTGCAGATTCGGCACGCCATATGCTCAAAAAAAGCGTGAAGCATTGCGCCGGGAAGAGTAATCAATTTAACTATTACATATATAATTCTCATTTTTATCCTCCCTTAAAGCATATCAAAATATCCGGACGAAACAATTTCTTCAAGTGAAATTTTATTATCCTTATAATCGTAAACATATGAAGAAAAATCATACTCTTTACCGTTTTCTTCTACGCTTGCGGCGACAGTCTTTGCCAACTCGTCATACTTTTCCGTGTTATTGGTGGCAAGGGCGAGAATCGCCAGTAAATCTCTTGCGTAAGGACCTGTACTTCCGTAAAAATCGTTTTGATATGAAACAGCCTCTTCCGCTGAAGAATATGCGCTTTCATAGTCTTTAAGCATTATGAAATTAAGCGATTTTTCAATTGAAAGATATGAGCCTGCAAAAGCGACTAAATCATAGCTTTTATACGAAGCGGCGGATTTTTCAAGTCCTGTAAGACAAACCTCTTTCGCCGCTGAATAATTTTTATCTCTTTGGCGGTAAAGCTTGGAAAGCAGCGCATGGTAAACAACGCTCTCGCTGTTATTTTCGCCCATTCGCTTAATAACCGTTTCCGCTTGACTGTAGTTTTTGTTGTCAAGACAGAAGCGTGCAAAAAACAAATCTGAATATTCCTCATATCCGGTTGAAACGGCTGAGGCTTTTTCAAGGTAGAGAGCCATATCCTCGGTTTTTTTCTGGCTTTCGGCTAAAACATACTGATAAAATCTTATCCATCCTTCATCGTACGTAATAACGGTTTCTTTTCCGGAGGGCTTTAAGGTTTCGTTCATTTCGTCGAAAACGGTTGTTGAGTCCATATTATTGACATCTGAAATGTAAATTTTCTTGCCGATAAGCGACTCAAATTTTGCTATGAGCTTTTCATAATCGCTGTCATTTTCTATTTCCTCTTCATATGAGCCGAGCATTAATATGTTTGCCCGTGTTTCTGTTATGGCGTTAAAAATTTCAGCAACCTTTTTATCGCGTATGTTTTCGGTACCGTAGGTTTTTTCAATTAAAGTCAGCGCACAAAGAATTGCGGGATTGCCGAAATTCTTTTCAACCCATTCGTCAGCGCCGAATTCGTAAAACAGAAGAATTTCATTCCTGCGCAGATTTTTGAAATCAAGGGATATTTCATTGTCGATTATATAGCTTTCGGCTTCGGAGTAATGGGCAAGAGAAGAATAAAGCTTTTTGTCGTTATAATCTGCATTGCCTCTGTAAACATTTGTAAAGACGGGAGTTATCTGAATAAATGTTACAAGCGAAAGAATTAAAGCGCCGATAACCGCTATCAGCATAAGAATTCCCTTGAGGTCATAAGGATATTTCTCCATAATGGCGGCACATTCTTTGCAGAAAGGGCTGTTAGGGTCACGGTCTGTGCCTCTCGGTCTCTCTCCGCAGCACTCGCACATTTCTTCAGGCTCGGTATTTGTTTTTTCACCTGATGTAACGGCGTAGCCCTCAACCTCATAACCGCTGTCTAATGCGTCAATATCGGTTGCGGCTTCTGCGTTTGCTTCATTTTCCGCTTTCTCTGCCTCTTCTTTTGCTTTGCCCAGCTCCTCGCGGAAAATTCTTGCAAGCTCTTCCATTTCATCGTGAACGGACGCTTCGTTTTCGGGAGTTTTATTTTCGTCTGCCATCTGTCAGCCTCCTCAGCCTTTATATTTTGTATTGTAACCGTGGTTTTCAGGGGGACGCATATCGTTAGGGTACATAGTGTCGCTGAAAATATCGGTTTGCAGTTTTTTTACAAGGTTAAAAACCTCGGAATAATTTGAAATACTTGAAATTTCAATAGCTGCCGACCCGTCTTTGCCGGAAAACTGAGCAGACGTTGCAATAACGTCGCCGACTCCGAAAATTTGGTCGAATATACCTCTGTGCAAATCAATATGCGACATTTCCGCAAAAGGCTTTGTCTTAAAGGTTTTTGAAAGAACTCCGCCCGAAACGTAAATTGCGCGGTCGGTAACAATGAAATAAGTGTTTTTGTATCTTATGAAAGAAGATACAGCTCCGGCAAGATAAATCCAGACGGGCATTAAATGGAACGCGAAAAACGGTATCATAAAAAAGTTCATTTCACCTGCGTTATCGGCTGAAAATGCAGTTCTGATAAAGCCGAAATCGATTATTCCCCAAACAATTGCAATAGGGAGCAATTTGTTGAAAACACTTTCGGCGATAAAACACTTTTTATCAGGCTTGCCCTCATAAAAAACGGTTTCGTTTGCGCCGACTAAATTTTTTAAATCGTTTACCATACAGCGCCCTCTTTCTTATCTTTTTATTCAGTTTAATAATGCTTATTCGTCTTTTCCGCAGCACTGCTTGTATTTTTTACCGCTGCCGCATGGACACGGCTCGTTTCTGCCTATTTTTTTGCTCTTTTTAACAGGCTGTTTTTTCTCGCTTCCGTCTGAAGCACCGCTTGCGCCCGTAATTTTTGCGGTCTGCTCACGCTTAATATCTTCTTCGCTCTTAAGGCGGAAGGTAAGAAGCATTGTTGCAGTTCCTTCACGTATTAACGCATTCATTTCATCGAAATAGTCAAAGCTCTCCATTCTGAATGCAACAACAGGGTCCTGCTGGCCGTAGGAACGAAGATAAATACCTCTTTGAAGCTCATCCATAGCGTCAAGGTGTTCCATCCAGTGAATATCAACATTGCGAAGAAGAACCTTACGCTCAATCTCATTCATAATGGCTTCGCCGTATTCCTCGCACTTTTCGTTATAGACGCTGAGAGCTTTTTCACGGAAGAAGTCCGTATATTCTTCTGCCGTGTTAAATTCAGGAGCTTCATCTCCGCAAAGAAATTTAAGCTTTGAAATAAGACCGGCTTTATTCCAATCCTCAGAGTTATTTGCCGCAGGACAGAAGAAATCAACTGTTTCGGTGATATATTTCTCAATCATTGAAAGAATTGTGCCGTGAATGTCTGCGCCGTCAAGCACCTTGTTACGCTCGCCGTAAATAACCTCTCTCTGCTTGCTCATAACGTCGTCAAAGCGAAGAACATTACGTCTTGCCGCAAAGTTGTTGCCCTCAACGCGTTTTTGCGCGCCTTCAATGGTATTTGTGAACATTTTTGTTTCAAGGGGAAGCTCGCCTGCCGCGCCGAAGGTGTCAAGTATTTTATAGAATCTGTCACCGGCAAAGAGTCTTAAAAGCTCATCCTCTGCCGAAAGGTAGAACTTGCTTCTTCCGGGGTCGCCCTGACGTCCCGAACGTCCTCTGAGCTGGTTGTCAATTCGTCTTGACTCATGACGTTCTGTACCGATAATGAAAAGACCGCCTGCATTTCTTACCTTTTCTGCCTCGTCGCGAAGCTGCTCCTTGTATTTGTTTTCAAGCTCACGGTAAGTGTTTCTTGCATTTATAATATCCTCATTGTCAGTCTCTGCAAAGCCTGTCGCTTCTTCAATAAGCTCTTCAGGAAACTGCATGCGGCGCATTTCCGCCTTTGCCATAAAGTCGGGGTTGCCGCCGAGAATAATATCCGTGCCTCGTCCTGCCATATTGGTGGCAATTGTAACTGCGCCGAATGCGCCTGCCTGAGCGACAATCTCAGCCTCTTTTTCGTGGTGCTTTGCATTAAGAACGGTATGCTTAATGCCTCTGCGCTTAAGAGCGGCGGAGAGCGCCTCGCTCTTTTCAATGCTTATTGTACCTACAAGCACAGGCTGACCCTTTGCGTTACATTCAAGAATCTGTTCAATAATTGCGTTGAATTTCGCGCTTTCTGTCTTGAAAAGAACATCAGGCTCGTCGACTCTTATCATAGGCTTGTTTGTCGGAATTTCAATAACATCAAGAGTGTAAATTTCCTGAAACTCACCCTCTTCGGTCATTGCTGTACCCGTCATACCGGAAAGCTTTTTGTAAAGTCTGAAATAGTTCTGGAAAGTAATTGTTGCGAGCGTTTTGGATTCGCGTTCAACCTTAACATTCTCTTTAGCTTCAATTGCTTGGTGCAGACCGTCTGAATAACGTCTGCCGTGCATAATTCGGCCTGTAAATTCGTCGACAATAAGTACCTGACCGTCATTTACAACGTAGTCAACGTCACGCTTCATAACGCCGATTGCTTTAATGGCAAGGTCAATGTGGTGCTGAATTGTAAGGTTTTCCATATCGGCAAGGTTTTCAATGCCGAAGAAGGCTTCCGCCTTTTTAATACCGTTTTTGGTAAGGGACGCGGTTTTTGCTTTCTCGTCGACAATGTAATCGTCATCCTCGCCTACAATATCCTCATAATTGGTTTTTGCCTCAATCTCTTTAACCTTAAACATTTTAAGCTTTTTGGCAAAGTCATTGGTGATTTTGTAAAGGTCTGTGGACTTGTCGCCCATACCCGAAATTATAAGGGGAGTTCTCGCCTCATCAATAAGGATTGAGTCAACCTCATCGACAATGGCAAAGTTGTGTCCCCTCTGAACACGCTGCTCGGCGTAAATGACCATATTATCACGAAGATAGTCAAAGCCCATTTCGTTGTTTGTACCGTAGGTTATGTCGCAGGCATAAGCCGCGCGGCGAGCGTCACCGTCCAAATCGTGAACAATAAGACCTACGGAAAGACCCATAAATTTGTAAAGCTTGCCCATCCACTCCGAGTCGCGGCGAGCAAGATAGTCATTGACAGTAACAATGTGAACGCCCTTTCCCGAAAGCGCGTTGAGGTATGCGGGGAGAGTTGCAACAAGCGTTTTACCTTCACCTGTTCTCATCTCTGCAATTCTTCCCTGATGAAGAACAATACCGCCGATAATCTGCACGGGGAAGTGCCTCATATTAAGTACACGCGCTGACGCTTCTCTGAGCGCCGCAAAAGCCTCGGGCAAAATATCGTCAAGGGTTTCGCCGTTTTGCAGTCTTTCCTTAAACTCAGGCGTTTTTGCCTGAAGCTCTTCGTCGGAAAGCTTTTTGTAGTCTTCCTCAAGGGCGAGAACCTTTTTTTGAATAGGTATAACTTTTTTAATTTCACGGCTGGAGTAATCTCCGAAAATCTTTTTTAAAAGTGACATTTATAATTCCTTTCATGCCGCATTTTTAAAGGCAGCGGGTATTTTTTTTAAAATTTTACGCAATTTTCCAATTATACAGTATTAAGTATAACATATATTTTTACAAAAATCATTAACAATTTATAAATTTATTTATGTAAATATGTATAATTTTTCTTGCAAAGCAAGCGGATTTTTGGTATTATTTAGATGTATATATTTTAAATTTAAAACGGAGGTACTACTTATGACTGATGCAAAGACCATGGCATATATAAATATGTATGCAGTACTCGGAACATTGGAAAACCTTTGTGAGCTTGACTTCAAGGCTAAAGAGATTCTTTCTTCTCTCACAAAGCCCGTTTCTTTGGCGTTTGAGGTAAAGGACGGACCTGCCGCAACGCTTTTCTTCAGTTCAAAAGGCTGCCGTATGGAAGACGGAGTAAACAACCCTGACATTAAAATTCCCGTTTCTTCCTGCGAAAAATTCAACAATATTATTGACGGAAAGGCAACGCCCGTTCCCACAAAGGGAATTGCAAAAATAGGTTTTCTTCTTAAAACCTTTACAGCTCTTACAGACAGGCTGACTGAGCTTATGCGCCCGAGCGAAGAAGCGCTCAGGGACAGAGATTTCTTTGTTCTTTCAACCCGTTTGACTTTTTACACAATTGCAGTTGCCATTTCGCAGATAGCAAATCAGGACGCAATCGGAAAAGCCAGTGCTTCTTATATGGTAGACGGCGACATTTCCATAGGCATAAAGAACTGCGACACAGCAACCATACGGGTAAAAGACCATCGACTTGTTACAATTAAAAAAGCTCCTGAAAAACCGAGAGCAATTATGTCCTTTGCCGATTATGATTTGGCGGCGGCGCTTTTCGGCGGAAAAGTAAATGCCCTTGAGGAGCTTTGCAGAGGAACGGTTGAAATTCACGGTATGGCTTCAATGATAGACAATATGAACAGACTTCTCGACAGAGTCGGTCTTTATTTGGCATAAAAAAAGTTTTAACTAAGCAGGAGGAAGAACAATGAGTAAATATCCCGAATACAATCACGATAAAGGCCGAGAGTTTTTCGACAGAGCTTTAAAGGTAATTCCCGCAGGTATTTACGGGCATTTAGGTCCCTCTGAGGGTCTTTGGATTCCGATTCAGAAATGGCCTTATTATTCCGTAAAGGCTCAGGGTTCATATTTCTGGGATGCAGACGGCAACAAATATATTGACTATATGTGCGCTTACGGCCCGAATGTACTCGGCTACAATGACCCTGATGTTGACGCTGCGGCAAAGGCCCAGCTTGAAAAAGGCAACTGCACAACAGCGCCGTCAACAATAATGGTTGAATGTGCCGAAAATCTTGTAAATACGGTAGCTTCTGCCGATTGGGCATTTTTCTGCAAGAACGGCTCTGACACAACTACGCTTGCTGTTATGAGCGCCCGTGCGCATACACATAAAAGAAAGATAATTTTCCTTAAAGGCTATTATCACGGCGATTTTCAGTGGGCGCAGAAGGTGGATTATCCCGGTATTTTACCCGAAGACGTTTGTCATAACCTTGTAGCTCCGTGGTTTGACATTGACGCTTTACAAAAGCTTTACGACGAAAATGACGGCGACATTGCAGGTCTTATTGCTCAGCCCTATGACCACGGCAATTTCAAGGATAATGAAATTGCTTCAAGAGAATATTGGCAGTCTGTCCGTAAATGGTGCGACGACCACGGCGTTGTGCTTATTTTTGACGATGTCCGCACAGGCTTCCGTCTTGACCTCGCAGGCTCAGACCACTATTACGGCATAAAGGCAGACCTTATCTGCTTCTGCAAGGCGCTTGCAAACGGCTATAATATGTCAGCTCTTTGCGGCGGAGAGCATATGAAGGCTACCGTTTCCGGTATGACCTACACAGGCTCTTATTGGATGAGCGCCGTACCCTTTGCGGCTTGCATTGCGTGCATAAACAAAATGAAGGCTCTTGACACTCCAACGCTTTTCCGTAAGCTCGGCACACAGGTTACGGAGGGCTTTAAAGCAGCGGCGGCAAATAACGGATTCAATCTTGTTGTATCAGGCGAGCCTGCGCTTTTCTATTTAAGAATTGCAGACGACGACAGCCTTATGCTTCATCAGGAGTGGATTGCGGAATGTGTTTCGAGAGGTCTTTTCTTAGCTTCACACCACAACCATTTCATCAATGCGTCTCTCACGGAGGATGACATTAAGCTTTCGGTTGACATTGCGGAGGATGCGTTTAACGTATTGCGCAAAAATCACCCGGAGCTGAGATAATTTATTTTGAGCGATAATAAAATAAAGTGTTATATTAAAAAAGGAGGAATTTTTCATGGCTAATTTATCAAAGCAGGAATGGACCGCGCTTGAGAATAAGGCTTATGAGCTTAGAAAAATGTGTATGCAGACAACAATGTGGGCAGGAAGCGGACACATTGGCGGGGGCCTGAGCGTTATGGATCTTCTGACGGTTCTCTACTACAAGTATCTCAACATTAAGGTTGACGAGCCGCAGTGGGAGGACAGGGACAGGTTTATTTTAAGCAAGGGTCATGCGGCAATTGCTTATGCGCCCGTTCTTTGCGACAAAGGCTTTAATGACCCCGAAATGCTTAAAACCTTTAATCTTTCAGGTTCAAAAATGGGTATGCACCTTGACTCAAACAAAATAGTCGGCGTTGACGCTTCAACAGGTTCGCTCGGTCACGGCGTTTCTATTGCGGCGGGTACTGCTCTTGCGGCAAGACTTCAGAATAAGGATTATTTAACCTATGTCGTAACAGGCGACGGTGAGCTTGGCGAAGGCTCAAACTGGGAAGGCTTTATGACGATTAACCATTATGAGCTTTCAAACTGCATAGTGTTTATCGACCGCAACCACTGTATGATTGACGGACCTACGGAAGAGGTTATGAAACTTGAACCCGTCGCTGACAAAATGCGCGCATTCGGCTTTAACACAATATGCGTTGACGGCAACAACATCGGCGAGCTTTGCGATGCTATTGACGTAGCAATTGCCAGAAGCAAAGAGAAATGCGCTCCCACCTGTATTCTTATGGATACCTTAAAAGGCGCAGGTATTAAGTCTGTTGCAGGCGATTACCATTGTCACTATATGGCGCTTGACGACGATACATTTACAAAATACAGCAAGGAGCTTGAAGAGGATTACAGGAACAGACTTGCGAGAGTAGAAAAGGAGGGCAAATAATTATGGCAGGCGGATTTGTTTATAACGCAATTGATCAGACAGAGGTTGCCACTGCGGAAATTTACGGTAAAGCGATTACCGATATAATGTTAAAAGACCCCAAGGTTGTTGCCATTACGGCAGACCTTGCAAAATCAACAAAGCTCGGCGACGTTTTAAAGGTTTGCCCCGAAAGAGTTATAAATGTCGGCATTGCCGAGCAGGATATGTTCGGCGTTGGCGCAGGTATGGCAAGGGCAGGTATGATTCCGTTCATTTCGGGATTTTCCGCATTCACTTCAATGCGCGCATGCGACCAGCTTCACACTGATATTTGCTATCAGAATGTAAATGCAAAAATTATTGCTACACACGCAGGTACATCCTTCGGTCAGGCAGGCTCAACACACCATGCCATAGTTGACCTTGCAATCACAAGAGCAATGCCGAATTTAACCGTTATTGTTCCCGCTGACGGAATTGAAACTGCAAATGCAGTTAATGCGGCATACGCTAACAACGGCCCTTACTATATAAGAATTAACCGCGGATTTGACCGTGTGCTTTACGACACTCAGGATTACGGCTTTGAGGTCGGCAAGGCGGTTGAAATTCACCCCGGCACCGACATCACCGTTATTGCCTGCGGCTCTTGTGTGTTCCAGGCAAAGCAGGCGGCTGAATTTCTTGAAAATGCTGACGGACTCAAAGTTAGAGTTCTTAATATGCACACAATTAAACCCATTGACGAAGAAGCTATTCTGAAAGCCGTTATGGACACAAGAAGAATTATAACCGTTGAAGACCATTCTGTAATAGGCGGACTCGGCTCTGCCGTCTCAGAGGTTATGGCGAAGTCCGGCAAGGGCTGTGCGTTTAAGATGCTCGGTCACCAAGGCTTCGCTCCCATAGGACTTCACGAGGATATTATGTCCGCAGTGGGCATTGACGCAAACGGAATTATCTCCGCTGTGCGTGAGGTTATGAAGGCTGACTTTGAGGAAGACGACAACTGGGACGACGATGTTTAATATCGTACTTAACAGTTTATAAATCGGAAAGGAGTCTGATTAAATGCACACACAGGAAGAGCTTTATTCAAATAAAATATTTTTTAATGCGGCACTGCCTTTAATTAAGGTGTTGGCGCAGGACGTTCCGTCCCTTAAAAAACAGTATGAAAAGGTGCACGCCGTAATTCAGGTAAGCGCTCTTGACCCCGACGCCGAGGGCGGAAAAATCGGAATGCACTACGTTGTCAACGGTTCGCAGGATTGGCTTGTTCATTTAAACGCTGTTGACCCGAACCCTCACGTTGAGCTTGAATTTAAATCGGTTGAGGCAATGAATGCATTCTTTAAGGGCAAAATGTCACCTGCAACGCTCCCGAAAATGAAGGGCGTTATTAAGCATTTCGGCGCATTTAAGGCATTTCTTATGTCACTTTTAAAAATGTCAAGCGTGCTTTCGGCGACTGAAATTCCCGAAAATGAAGAGGACAAAACGCTTATGGTTAAGTGTATGTTCTATCTTCTTACAAGCGGCATAAGCCAGCTTAACAAAATGGGTCACCCGGAAATTCACGATTGGGCGGCAAAGTCCCCCGACCGTGTTTATGCGCTTGCAGTAAACGACCACCCCGAGGTTTCGGCGTTTATCCGCATAAAAGCCGGAAAATCAAGGGCAGGCAGGGGCGAATACAAGCGTGCAATGCCGTTCTTCACCCTTCGTTTTGACTCGTTTGACTCAGCGCTCGGAACACTTCTCGGCAAGGACGATATGTTAACTGCCGTGAAGCAGGGACATATCATTATGGACGGCGCTCCCGAATTCGGCGGTCAGTTCGGCGGCTTTATGCTTGAAATCGGCGCGCTGGCGAAATAAGAAAGGCAAATAAAATATTTAATATCACAAACAAGGGACTGTTTTCACAGCCCCTTGTTTTTTAGCATAAAACAGTATGGGACGATGTAGGCATCGTCCCATTTTATACGGATATCTTTTTTCATATCTTGTGAAATACTCTGAACAGCGGCAGACAGGAGGAGAAGAATTTTTGATAGCTTTCGCAGTAATCTTTGTCTGCCCTTTGCCGCTTGCAACCGCCCGCTCGGCACAGCGCAAAGAAGCGGCAGTGTCTGCATTTGTCTGGAATTTTCAGACTTTCCCTGATAAAACTCTTAGCCTTTTCGCTGTTGGCCATTTTTTCTAAAGATGTATCGCAGATATTTCCGAGCAAATATTTATCCGTGCAGTAAAAATCACAGGGGTATATATTCCCGTTGCCCTCTGCCACAAACTGATGCGTGCAATGACCGCACATTCCGCACTGCTCGGGATTTTCACCCAAGTACATCCGCACAAGATTGTCAAATTGGCGTATGCTTACATAATTACCCCGCACAAAATCCTTAACATACAAATTAAAGGTTCTAATCAGGAAATTTGCATACTGCTCCGCCGTCATATAAAGCTCGCTCTCCTCATCGCTTTCAAAGGGGCGAAGGCACGGGATAAACTGCAGATATTTATAGCCCTTATCCCTGAAATGCTTATATATTTTCTCGCAGTTGTCAGCCGCTCTGCCCGTAAGTACAGTCAAAATGTTGAATTCAACGCCGCAGCTTTTGAGAATGTCTGCCGCTCTGATTATTTTGTAATAGGAATTTTGCCCGTTTGCATCTTTTCTGAAAGAATTGTTTTCAAAATCGCCGTCAAGACTCAAGCCTATTAAAAACTCGTTTTTTTTGAAAAATTCAGCAATTTCGCAGTCAATTAAAGTACCGTTTGTCTGAAGAGAATAAAAAATTTTTGAATTTTTCCTGTTGATTCTTTTAACGGTATCTGTAAAATTTTTAAAATAGTCAAGCCCCGCAATAAGCGGCTCGCCGCCCTGAAAAGCAAAGGAAATACTCTCGCCGTCTGCAAATTCAAGAGCCGAGGTAATAAGCTTTTGAGCGGTATCTAAGCTCATAATGCCTAAATTCGAAAATTCTCTTTTCGAGGTAACATCGCTGTAAAAGCAGTATTCACATTTTAAGTTACAGGCGCAGGATGCAGGCTTTACCATTATTGAAAGTGGCGGCATTATTTAATCATTCCTCTTGGATTGTTTTCAAAATCCTTTTGAATTTCGGTAAGCTGTTTACTCATTTCATCTGAAACCGTGGGGTAAACAGGCGTTCTGTTATAGTTTTCGCCTGCATCATCGGTTAAAATGTGCAGCCAATTCTTTCTGTACTTGTCAAAGAATGCGCTGTTGTCATTCTGAATATTTTTAAAATATTTAAAGGTTATGTACTCGTTATCGTTTAGAACGTCATAGTTATATGAGCTGTATTCCGCCCGTGATTTTATACTGCTTGTAGGCACGGTATAGGAAATTGCTTTAACCTTACGGCGCTTCATATGAAGAATGGGATGCTCGGGAGTGTGGATTACAGCGTCATTCTTTAAAAGCGGAACCATTGAAACACCGTCTATTACTCTGTCCTTGGGCAATGCTGTGGGATTATCCTTGCAGATAATTCCGCAAAGCTCAATAAGCGTGGGGTACAGGTCAACAAGAGTTGAGGTCTGCTCACGTGTTTCGCCCGCCTCAAAAATTCCGCCGTTATTGTCCCACCTGATCATAAAGGGCACCTTTTGCCCGCCGTCATAAGCAAGGTATTTACCTCCTCTGAGCTCGCCCGTGGAGCCTTCAAGAGCAGGGCCGTTGTCGCTGGTAAATACAATAATTGTGTCTTCAAGTACGCCCAGCTCCTCAAGAGTTGCAAACAGCTTTCCGAGATATGTATCAAATTCGGTTACACAGTCAACATATGTGCCCATTCCGCTTATTCCGTCAAAATCGTCGCCTGCAAAAATCGGAGCGTGCGGCCACGGAGTAGTGTAATATGCAAAAAACGGCTGGTCTGAATTTGTTACCTTATCGGTTATCCAAGATGATATTTCGTCGTGAATCCACCTTGTTGCATTGGACTGGTCCTTCAATTCGTCCGTACCGCGGGCAATGGTGTACTCGCCGTTCTCTTCACGGACATGGTAGAAGGGTTTCATATCGTTTACGGAGTATCCTCCGTAGAAATAATCAAAGCCCTGATTTGTGGGCAGATATTCGCCGTAATCGCCCAAATGCCATTTGCCGAAAAGTCCCGTATTGTAGCCTGCCGCCTTAAGGGTTTCCGCAATTGTGATTTCATCGCCCAGCATACCGTCGGTATTGTTGAGCATTTCAATGCTGTTGAATATTCTTGTCTGCGCAAAGGGAGTCGTGCAGTTTGCTGTGGGGTAAATTACATTGTCGGCATAGCCTCGGTAGGGGTATCTGCCTGTCAGTGCCGCAAAGCGTGCAGGGGAGCAAACCGAATAGCTTGAATAGTAATTTTCAAAGTTAAGACCGTTTTCGCCTATGCTGTCAATGTTGGGCGTGTCGTAAATTGCACCGTTAAGACCCACGTCGCCGTATCCCAAATCGTCCATAAGAATAACCAGTACATTGGGCTTGCCCTTAGCGTTCTTTTCAACAGAATTGAGATAATTGTCATGCCCGTCCCACAATCTTTGGGTAACGGGCTTTGTGCGCATATTCATAAAAAGAACGTAATAAACGGTAGAGCCGATTAAGGCAAAGCTTAAAAATGAGCATATAAGCTTTTTGGTAAAGCCCGACTTAAAATTGCGCTTACCCGAAAAATAAAGGAGCGCAAGGGGCAAAATTAAGGGCAAAGACAAAAGAATGTTGCCCGCAAGCCTTGTTAAAAATGAGCCTTCCCCCGCCCAGAGCGAATGCTCAGCCGAGGACCAGCCCGCCTTACCCGTTGTAAATGCGCCGAAGCCTGCGTCTGCGCCGAAAATAATGTGAAAAAGTATAAGCCCGGCAAGAGACGAGCCGTAGCCCGCCAGCATAAATGCGTATACCTTTTTCATAATCAGAATGCCGAGGAATATGAGCACTGAGGTTATTATCATATAAACAAGATTGACAACCGCAACAAGATTTTGCCTTGTTACCAGCTGTACCGCAAACAAAATCACGCCCAAAACCGCAAATGCTATCGGCAGTGCCTTTTTCCTTTTGTCAAATTTTAATTCATTTCCCATAAAACCACCCTTTTCCGGTGACGCCCAACGTCTTTTTAATAAGATAATCCTATTTTAATAAATTTTTACAGCTATTTCAAGTGCTTTATCGGTTTCCTCAAAAAATAAAGACGGCAAAAGCCGAAGCTTTTACCGTTTTTACAAATTCTATTTACTTTTGTCCGAAATTTTTCCTTTTGCTCTCTTCGTTTGCTGCTTTAGAAAGCCCCTGCGCAATTTTCGGGTAATCGTGATGTGTGTCTGCCGTAGGCTGAATGTTGTATGTGCCGTATTTGTTGACCATATCAAAGGAGTCAAACGGTTCGCCGTAAACCGGGTCGGCAGATATATCGATTTTTATGCCGTTTCGATTATTGCTGTTGATGTTTACATTTTCATTTTTACCGGCAGAAACTTTCTTTTTATCCTTTTGATTTTTGTCTGATTGATTTTTGTCTGAGATTTTTTTGTTTTCCATTTTTAATCACCCGTAATATTTTCAGCGGAAAATAAGGCTTTATTCATTTAATTTTAAAATACAGTCGATTTTCACTGCTATTTTATCGAACCGCCTGCTATGAACAGACTTTTATCAAATCAGAAGGTATTGTTAGCTGTTTTTGAAGATTATTACATTAATTTATAATATATCTCAACGTCTTGATATTTTTTTAATCGGAAATTTACTCTAATGCTTTGATTTTATTAATTTGTATTCGCCTAAAAGGTTAAATAAGAATAAATCGCTTTCATAAGTGATGCTTTTTTATCAATTTGCAGTGAAACAACAATGTAATCATTGTTATCTTAACTGCATTTTTTGTGCAAAAATCCAAGAGCAGAAAGATTTTTTATTTTAAAAAATTAAATGTTAATTTGATTGCTCTTTTAAGCTTCCTTGCATTTGAATACCGTTTTGAAATCTGGACATTGGTGCATTTTTTTATAATATGCCGTAACAGTCCTTTCGGCAAATCAACAGACGGGTGAACGCCTGTCAGCATAATATTCATAAGAATTCCCAAGCTGTAAATGTCAGTTGTACTGCCCGACTGAGAAATACCAAATTGTTCGGGTGCGGCATATCCGGGTGTTCCCAGTGCCTGCGTGTCTTTATCGTGATTGTTCATAAGCCGCGCAATTGAAAAGTCAATAAGAACAGCTGTGCCGTCATCTTTAATAATTATGTTTTCAGGTTTAATATCACGGTGAATAATGCCTATTGAATGAAGGCAAATCAGAGCGTCGCAAATTTGTACGGCAATGCGGCAGGCTGTTTTTTTGTCGAATTTTCCTTCCGAAAGAATTTCTGACAAGGTTTTTCCCTCAACATATTCTTCCAAAACAATGATTGCATCTCCGTCATCGGCGCAAACCTCATAAATCTGAACTATGTTTGTATGAGTATTATTTTTTAACAGCCTGAAAACGTCATCGTTAAGATTTTTTGTAAATCTTTTAATAATATATTTACCGTTATCTTTGTTTTGATAGAGAATAACCTTAGAGTTTAAATTGTTTTTATATGTGGATTTTTTTACATAGTTTTTTTCAAGTGAATTTTCAATGTAGTTTAATAACTCGTTACAGCTCCCGTCTATTTCAAACATTCCTCTCCGTATTTTTTTAAAAGCTCGTCAGTCTTGAAAATTGTCAGCTGATTTTCAAGAGCGTAAATTAAAATGCTGTCTCTGCGAATTCTTGGGTACAAAGCACATCTTCCTGAAATTTTTAGGGCTTTCTGACATTCCTCAAGGCTCATTCTCATAGCGAGCGACAGTCTTACTACCTTATCTTTCGTAGGCATTTTACGCCCGTTAATAATATCGTAAAAATAGCAGTAGCTGAAATCCGATTTGTTAATTATATTTGATTTTGAGTAGCCTTTTGAATTGATAATACCGTCCCAGAATTCTTTAATATCTTCATTTACGAAAGAATCGTCATTATCGGATAAAAAGTTGTCCAAAGAACAGTTTTCCTCTGATAAAGTGTTCATAAGCTCGTCAGTAGTCATAATACACACCTGATACTTTCATTATTTTTTATACTGATTTTTCACCCATAAATTTAAGTCTTATATCATCAAATTAATAGGTATATACGGTTCCTTTAAATTTTCTTTTTATATCAGCTTCATCTTTATGACCGCTTTTTATGTAGATGGTTTTCAAATTTGTGAATGTAAATTTATCTGCAATAGAATAGGAACTTAGTATTTCGGCCGTTTCTTCAATTCTTAAAGTTTCAAGATACGGATTTTTTAGCCAACTAGTGATTAAGTAAGAATTATTTGGAAGAGTAAACTCTTTAGTGGGGTTTGAGGGCGGATATGAACAATAGTATTTACCATTTCGAAGTCCAAATGCTATTCCGTTGACGTCATAACCGTTTTTATTTTTATCATCAACATAGATGGCTTCGAGATTTTTTGGCAAACTTGTTTGATGGGGAAAACTACTAACATATTGATGACAATTAATAACTCTTAACTGTGACAGTTCAGAAAGATTACACGCATCTACGATGCCTGCAGACCACAAGGGAATTGTAAATGTATCAGGAAATGAAGCAGGACAGCAATATAACAAATACCATATTCTGCTGTTGTAATAATATAATCCTCCGTTTTCAAATTTATATCGATTGTTGTTTATAACAATTGTCTTCATTGCATAACAGTATTTGGCAAAATTACTAGATATCTCTAAAAGTACATTGGGCAAATTTATTGTATGAAGATTCTGGCAGTTATAAAAGCATTCGGATTTGAGATCAAAATACGGTCTGTTTTCATCAATACTTATAATTTTGACTTTATCATTATCTTTGAATGCATTTCTTTGTATTTCAACAATGTACTGACCGTTATATGATGCGGGTATTACTACATGTTCGGCGTTGCCTTTATATTTAGCAATGGATAAATATGACTTGTTTGAAGAATAAGGGGCAAATTCAAAAACTTCGGCAGGATTTTCTTTAATAGATTCTTCTTTCTTTGTCGGGGGTTCTGTTTCTGTAGTGGGACTGTTCTGTGTGGGTTCGTTAACGCTGCCGCTGTCCGTAGAAGAAATTTCTGAAAAATCACTTATATCTGTCTCGGTTGAGGGAGGCTTGCTGCCAATATCCGAACCTGAATAATCGGTTGTATTTGAACTGCTGACATTGTTATTATCTTTATCGTTTTCTTTATCCTTGTCTACGCCTAATAAACTTCCGATTACTCCGATAATGGTGGGCTTCTTTGTAGTCGTTTCAACCGTAACGGCTTCAAAAACTGTATCGCCTTGCGGATTCGTCACAGTTTCGCCGTTTTCTTCGGTTACAGGAATTAAAACTGTTTCAGGTGCATTTGTTTGAGCTTTAGTCGGCAGTTTTTTAATCCTGTATGCCGAAAATATCGATAAAGAAAAAATAAACAGCAGTACAATAAAAACCTCAACATACCTTTTGCGAATAAACCTCTTTGGAGCTTTAGGCTCTGATTTTTCACAGCCGTTTAACGGCGAAGAACAGTGTAAGCAAAATGAGGCTTCGTCAGGCAATGAAGCATTACAAAATTTGCAGTTTTTCAAGTTTTTACAACCCCTATATTTAAAAGATACATATATAATGCCACTTTTTGACATTTTTTGCAATAGGAATTTGCCAAAAACCTATACTCTGTTAGCATATAGATTTTTATTTTTATTGTGATAAAATATTACAAATAATGGATTTGTGTGCTGCTTAATACAGTAAAAAAGTGTTATTTTAGAGGGTGAAAAAGTGAAAAAGTCAATAAGTTTAATTTTATCTGCAATAATGTTATTTAGTATGGTTTTGGGATTGAATGTTTCTGTTTATGCCCAAGACGCTGTTACGGTTTACAGCGATTTTAAAAACGCTAATGCAGGGGGACAAATCAGGGTACCTATTTCTATAAAAAACAACAAGGATATTCTCGGATGGAAATTGGTTTTTGAATACGATAAAGATATCTTAACCCCCGTTTCGATTGAAAACGGAGATGTATTTGTCGGCGGCTTGCAAGATAATATTAAAGGTGATATGGTTCCCGGAAAATTTAATGTTTACTGGGCAAGCTCAGATGGGGAAGGAAAAAATTATAACGGGGTTATGATTTATCTTGTTTTTGAAGTCAGTGCGTCTGCTGTAGGTAACGCTCGTATTGATATTTCTTATTCACAGGAAGATACATTTGATAACAGTTATAACGATGTTCGTTTAGAATGTAAGCCGATTGACTTTTTTATTGCAAACAGTGAGTACTCAAAATATGCAAAAATAAATGCAAGTGCAGAGGACACAATAGCAGGAAACGATGTTAGACTGAAACTGAATATTTCAGAAATCAGTGGAGTTACAGAACTTCAAACAACAGTTAATTACAATGCGGATAATTTTGAATTTAAAGTAATTGATGCAGCAAACGGGCTTGATGTTAAGAAAACCGAGACAAACGGAAAACTGGTATTGGACATTTCCGGAATTACAATGTCTGTCAATAATACTGTTTTTGTAACATTGACCTTTAAAGCAAAAGATAAAGCAGTGTCCGGCAGCTATAATTTTGCTGTTTCTTCGGAAAATCAAGGAATTGTTTGTAAAGGATGCAGTTTAAAGATAATTCCGTCTGAAACCAGTGAAATTGCAGAGCTTTATGTGAATGATGTCAGCGCGTCATATAATAACGAAATAACTGTTCCGATTTATATTGAAAATAATCACGGAATTATGGGGTATAGTCTTGAGTTTACTTATGACCCTGCTTTGCTTCAGCCAATATCCGCCTCATGCGGTGAAGCGTTTTTGACAAACAATGTTAGATTCAGCGACTCTATCGGCGTTAATGAAGGTAAATTTATCGTTTTGTGGAACAACACAGATGAAATATATGCAAACGGTATTTTGTGTACTTTAACATTTAAGGTGTTGACAGAGAAAAAGACTGATACTTCTGTTATTGTAAATTACAGTCAAAGAGATACTTTCAATGAGAAATATGAAGATGTTATTTTTAATTGCAAAGATATAAGTTTTTTATTAAATCCGTTAGAGCCGAATTTAAGTGATTTTATGATTAAAGCGGTGTCGCTTTCGCTTCAAAATAATATACAAATGAATTATAAGGTGTTAAAAACTGCAGTTGCCGACTTTGAAAATCCGTATATGGTATTTGACTGTGAGGGCTTTAACACAACTACTGTTACAAAATATACAGAACAGGGCGATTATTATGTGTTTTCATTTGAGGGAATATCCCCGAAAATGATGAATAATGAGGTTTCAGCTACGCTTCGAGCCACATATAAAGCAAACGGCAAGATGTATTCGAGCAGCGCAAGAAAAATGAGCATAAAAATGTACGCGTATGCAATGTTAGATGCGTATGCGACGATTAATACCGAAGCCGGTCAAAAATTCAGAACACTTCTTGTTGATTTGTTGGATTACGGAGCAAAAGCGCAGATATACACAAACTATAAAACAGACGCACTTGTTGACGCAGGCTTAACAGCTGAACAAAAAGCGTGGGGCACGGCAAAAACACCCGAACTTGTAAGTATCGCAGATATAAAATACAAAACAATTGATAATCCTACTGCGGAATGGAAGGCAGTAGGGCTGTATTTAATAGATTCAGTTCAAGTGAGAAGTAAATTTGCAATTGCGAATATTGAAAATGTATCAGTTAAAGTGGTTTTTTGCGGAAGAACTTATACATATACGAAGAATGATTTTGTTGCGAACGGCGACGGAACTTATTATGTGTATTTTGATAAAATCTTAGCGCATCAAATGGGCGAAGAAATGCTTGTAACGGTGTATGATAACGGTGAACCGTGCAGTAACACTATGAGGTACAGCGTTGAATCCTATGCAAAGGATGTTCAAGGCAGTGCATATGCCGGAACAGCCCTTGATAATATGCTGCAGGCAATGATGCGTTACGGACAATCTGCCAATGCATACGGCAAGGTATTATAGAGAAAGGGGAATGAAATTTATAATTTAATTATATTAAAAATAAATTTATGAAAAGGAGTAAAACAATGAAAAAGAAAATAAGCGTAAAAATTCTTTCGACATTTTTGTCACTGTTAATGGTAATGTCAATCCTGCCTGTTGGTACTATTACTGCAAGTGCGGCTACGTCACATTCACAGCAAGAAGCTGTTAATTGGATTTCTTCTAAAGTAGGTTCAAAAGTAGGTGATGGTCAATGTCCAGCCTTGATTAAAGCTTATTATGAATATTTAGGAGTTACTTGTCCAGGAGGTCACGGAAAAGATTATGCATATAATCGTTTACCGAATGGATGGACAAGAATAGCGTATTATAAAGGTTTTTCGGCACAGCCTGGAGATATAGCTGTGTGGACTGCTACTTCTACTTCATTAGGCTCTAAATATGGGCATGTGGGTCTTGTGATTTCTGCAGACTCAACAAGTATGACTCTAGTTGATCAAGGTAAATCTTATGGTTATAAAGTTCATCGTGGAAATTGGAGATATTCTACCGGATTTTATGGAGTAATAAGACCAGATTTTTCTAATAAAGGTGTAATTGAAGATGATTTTTCAAATAAAGAATCACCTGTAAATAATACTTATTATAATGCTAATGCTAAAAATAGTAATGGTACATATAAAAACACTTGTAACTCAGGCGTAAATATGAGAAGTTCTGCCGGTGTTAAAGTTGGAAATAAAATTGGTTGTACAGTTCCTAAAAATGCAGAAGTTTATGTTTATGAAACAAACGGTAACTGGGGAAAGATAACCTTTGCCGGTAAAGTCGGCTGGGTATGTCTTGATTACTTTACCAAGGTAAACATACCTGTTCCCGCAACGCCGTCTATCAGCAATATAAGCTCGGAGAATATTGCAAAAGGTAAGACTATAACATTTAGCTGGAATGCCGTCAGCGGTGCAACCGATTATACAGTAGGTATTAGAAGTTCAAGCTTAAATCAGGATATCGACGTTGGCAATACAACCTCATACTCTTTTGTTCTTTCAAATGCAGAAAAATATGACTTTTATGTTAAGGCGTCAAATGTTTCAGGCTCAAGCAACTGGTCTTCTCCGAGAAACTGTACAGCACATAATCCTGTAACGGTTAATTTTGTTGACTGGGATGATACTCTGTTAGGCACTCAGACAATTGATTACGGTGCAAGTGCAACAGCGCCATCTGCACCGCAAAGGAAGGGGTATACTTTTCAGGGATGGACCGATTCGTTTTATAATGTAACAGCGGATAAAACAATCAAAGCTACTTATAAAATTAATACATATACAGTTAATTTCTTTGATAGAGAAGGAACATTAATTGACAGTCAAAAGGTAAATTACGGCAGTGACGCTACACCGCCGACAAATACAAACGAAAACAGTAAATACAAATTTTTAGGCTGGAACAGTACGGATTATATCAATGTTTACACCGATAGAACAGATAAAACTATAAATATTGACGGTATATATTCTTGGTACAATTATGATTTGCCGACAATATGTACAATTAAATCTGCTACACGTCAGTATGACGGATATTATGTAACATTTGATATTGAAAATAACGATTCAAAACCCACAACGGGTCGTGCAGTTGTTGCGTTAAAAACGGCAGAAGGAAAGCTTGTCGATATGACTGAGTCAACAGCATTCAGTATTCCCGCCGGAAAAACCAAAAGCGGCGTAGAAGTTTTCATTCCTTGTAACAAAGTAGCTTCTTCTATTGAAGTATTTATGGTTTCTGATTATTCATCAGGTGTCCCTATTTCTCCAAGTGTGAATACTACTATCAAAGAAGGCTTGATGTATGCAGAATCTACTGTCAAACCGGATAATAGTGACGGAACGCTGGATATTCAGGAAGTAACACAGTATAGTTATAGAGATAAAGAATTTTCAACTGGTAATACCAAAACAAAAGAGGGTTGGACTTATACAGGAAACAGAACTGAACAGGAAGGCGGATGGTCAGGCTGGGGCTGGAATTTTATTGGCGGATATGAAAATGAAAGCCAAAGAAGAGAAGTAGAGACGCAAACAGCACTTACTGGTAATTATAATC
The DNA here is from genome assembly GCA_947364045.1 of uncultured Clostridia bacterium. GTDB lineage: Bacteria > Bacillota > Clostridia > Oscillospirales > Acutalibacteraceae > Fimenecus. Next base: position 48,257 of record CANARN010000003.1, on the reverse strand, counting down.
AAAAATTGGTGTATCATTTTTATCATTGCCATTTAAGTAATGGTAATGTTACACCAACATGGAATAGCAATACTGTTCATTACGCAAATCTTGATTACGATTTAGGACGTGTTGGTACTTCCAGTGTGGGCAACACACCAATGTATGGCTACTATAAGGATGGTAGCTGTAAGAATGTTTGGTATAGACGCGGAGATTATCAGTGGTATGAACCTGATTACAATTCTCCAATATATGGAACACAGTACAGATATAGAGATATAAACTATATTTACAATTTCTATCGCTGGAAAACATGGTCTGAATGGAGTGACACAGAGGTTACAGCAAACGGTAATCGTGATGTAAATACAAGAACTGTTTACAGATATAAGAGTAATGCTGTTCAGCCGGAGGATAATTCGGGTAAGCTAAGAACTGTTAACGGTAAACTTGATACATCTTTTGCAGGAAAGCAGATTACGCTTTATGTTTACGGTTACACGGGCGCATCTGACTATACGAACCAATATATCGGTCAGTCAACTGTTGCCAATGACGGCTCATATTCTTTTACCTTTAAACTTCGTGAAGAACCTACTGTAAAAACGGGCGATTTTACAGTTGCTATCGGTATAGAGGGTACAACAGACAGAACTGTTATTGATACTATTGAGGCGCCGAAACCGACTTATACGGTAAAATTTTATGATTGGGACGGAACCGTTATCAGTACGCAAGCCGTAACAGAGGGAGAAAGCGCGGTCCTTCCTGAAAATCCGACTAAGGATGGATATAATTTCTTGGGTTGGGATAAGAGCGTATCAAACATAAAAGAAGATACTGAGTTTTATGCTGATTTTGAAAAGAAACAGTATACAGTTGTTTTTGTTGATTGGGAAAATCAGCAGATAGAAATAAAGAAATTCAATCATGGTGATGTATTGGTTGCACCCGAGGCTGAAACTGTTGAAGGATATGCCTTTAAGGGTTGGGATTCTGAAAATACTATTGTTACTCAGGATATGGTGGTAACTGCTCAGTATGAGGCAAATGAATATACCGTTAAATTCTATGATTGGAATAACAATGTAATTGATACTCAAACAGTTAAGCATGGAGAAACAGCAGTTGTACCTGATGATCCGGAGGAGGAAGGCGTGAATTTTGCCGACTGGTTTAATCCTGAGGATTACCAGTATGTTAAGCACGATGCAATTATTTATCCTTCATATTATTTTGATGAGACAGCAGACACTCCGGTTGCAAATTATACTACCGGCGAATATAATGATAAAATTCAGCTTATGCTTACATCAAACGATCCAAACGCTGTTATTTACTATTTCTTAAACGGCGATGAAATAACGGAACAGATTTATACAGGACCTATTGAAATAGATAAATCTTGCTCGGTAACCTACTATGCAACAAGTTTAGGTAAGAATGACAGCGAGGTATCTACTGAATACTATTGCATAAACACGGGCGACAAGCCAAGTGAATGGATGCTCTATTCTGAAATTCCTGATGATGTAAAGAATAATTTAGACGATTATGTTCTTGAGTCTGAAGCAGGATATAAGTATAAAGATGTTCAAAAGACTTCTAATTCAGATGAAATAAATAATCTTCGGGATAGTGGTTGGACTCTTAATAAAACATCTTATACAGAGTACACAAATTGGCAGGATGAAGAAATTGTTGTTGATAACAGCTTAATCGGTTTTGAGGTTGACACTCAGGAAACCGATGATACATCTGTTAAATGGTATCAGTATTCTCATTATAAATATACTGACAGCAATGGTGATGTTCAATATTCACCAACAGCCGTTGACGGATATAGTTGTGAGTACGAAACTGTTACACTTGAAAACAGATTAAGCATTGCAGGATTTACAGATGATAATATAAGCTATTACAACCATAATAATCAGCGTTGGTTTAATCAATCAAGAGTAAATGGCTTGAAAACGCAGTATCGTTCGCGTTATCAGGTAGCGGAGTATTATAAGTGGACTGATTGGACTACCGATGCTCCAACATCAAATGAAAAGCGTGAATATACGAGTGATGATGTTTACAGATATTCCAATAAGAATTATCATATAGTTTATATTAATATCTATGGGGATGTTTTATTAGTTGAAGAGGGCAAAACAATTGATACGACTCAACTTGATAATATTGAGGGATATAATTTTGTAGGTTTATATACAGATGAAGAACTTACAAACAAGTTTGATCTTTCAACACCTGTAACAGAAAGTTTAACATTATTTACTAAATATTCTCCTAAAGAATATACTGTAATTTTTCAAATGCAGGACGGTACAGAACTTGATGCTCAGTCTGTTGAGTATATGCAGGCGGCAAAAGCGCCTGAGACGGATATTGTTCCGGGATATGTATTCGGCGGTTGGGATAAAGATTTTGATTGCATTACCGAAGATACTGTAATCACAGGTAAATATTTCAAAGAATCTGAGTACGCAAGAATTTCTTTGGACAAAACTAATGTTGATATGTATCAGGGAAATACAGTAATTCTTGTTCCGACTGTTACGCCAAGCAATTTGGTTGGTGAAAAGATTGAATGGACATCAAGTGAACCAAGTATTGTCAGCGTTGATGATAACGGTAAAATTACAGCATTGTCTGCCGGTACAGCAACTATTACCGTACAGGTTGTTCGCACAAAAGAAACAGCATCATGCAATGTTACTGTATCACCTGATAAATCAAACTTTATAATTCTTAAATCAGATTCGACCTTGAATTATGACTCTCTCGGCTATTTAAGAAGAATTACTATTAAAACTTCTGTTGAAAAAGCGTCGAAAGAATTTGCTAACGATAATTTACACTATTTTAATATAGCGGGTACAGAACTGGGAGCAACTGATTATATCGGAACCGGAACACAGATAAAACTGTTTAACGGCGAAAATGCTGTTGACATGAAAACAATTGTAGTAACCGGCGACATGACGGGAGACGGTGTTATTAATAACCGTGATGTTGCAATGATGAACAAAAAGCTTGTAGGAAAAGTAGAAGTGCACGAATGTCAAAATCTTGCCGTTGATGTTAACGGTGACGGCTATGTTGATAATAAGGACGCAGCAATGGTTGCACGGTATCTTGTAGGCAAAGAGACGTTTTAATAATTAGCAAATGTCAGCCGTGCTTTAAGTTCGGCTGACATTTCAGAGGTGTTTTTATGAAAAAAAGTCTCATAATCCTTTTGTCGTTAATACTGTTTCTTCAAATAAATACTATTTCGTTTGCTGTTGACGTTGTAACTGTTTCTGCAGATACGACATATTTAACGAAGGAACAGTTGACTCTTATTCCCATAAAGATAAAAAACAACAGCGGTTTAATGGGGTTTAGAATAACGGTTGAATATCCGACAGACAAAATAGATATCAGATCTGTATCAAGAGGTGATTTTACATCTGTCGGTAATTTTAGTACTAATTTCGGGATAAATGACGGAAAGTTTGACGTGCTTTGGAACAACACAAATGAAGTTGAAAGAGACGGAACATTGTTTCTTGTTTCGGCACAGTTGAAAACAGAAATTAAAGAGGACGTTACAATTAAACTGTCATTTAGCCAACGTGATACATTTGATGAAAAATACGAGGATGTATATATTGAATGTAATAACATGGTAATCAGTTCATATTATATTGAGCCATCAATAGAAGAAAGTAATACTCAAAATGACAGTACAATAAACAAGAATTTGTCAATAGACAATTCTCAGGTACTGGAAGCTATAAAAATAACTCTTAATCAAAACAAAGTTGATAGTTTGAGTAAAGTAATAAGCAAAGATGAATTTGTTGAAAACTTTAACAAAAACCTTGAAACGATTACGGGCACAGATGCACATAATGTCACATCATTTGAAACAATTATAAGTATGTACAACAGCGCATATGAAGGAGAGTTTATTAAAGAGGTTAGCAATAATGTGGATTCCTACAAAATACAAGCTTCTATTGAGAATGCCCTTAAAGACTGTAATGCTCAGTCGGTAGACAAACTTCAAAATAAAGATAAATCAGCGTTTATTGAAAAGGTTGAAAAAAATCTTAAACAATATGACAATGAAATACCAAGTCTTTCGACGGATTTAGATACAGAAACGGCATTGGGCATTATAGGAAAAATATATAATGCACAGGACACACATATTTCTGAATCAGGAAATGCAATTGAAAACAAAAATAATATTGGAAAAAATATTTTTTATATTGTTTTGATTGCTATTATACTGGGGATAATAAGCATATTTGCTTATTGCAAAAAAAATAAGTATAAAACTAAATTTAATCAAAGGAGTGGAAAAAATGAAAAACAGTTATGAAAAGCCGGATTTCACTGTTATTTGTTTTGAAATCGAAAACATTATTACTTTAAGCGGCGGAATAGAAACTCCGGATTTAACTTTTGCTAATGATGCAAATTGGCAGCAGTAATTTTATAATAAAAAGCGGAATTAGTTTTATTTGGAGCTATTGCAGAAACGAGGTTTTTAACTATGAGGAGGCTTGCTTTCTCATAGCGGGAGAGTTTGACTCTGAAAATACATTCTGTTTTATGCATAGAAAAGAATTTTTTCTGCTAATGCATAGTTATATGGATTAACACGTCTTGAGATTGATGTCGTAATACCGTATGATTGTGTTAGATTATAAAGTATGCTTGGAATGTATACTTTAATCTTTGATCACTGTGGAGATACAACTTTGCAGTGATTTTTTTGACAAATTCATTCAACTGGCGGTTTTTATTAATTTCGGCGTTTGTCCTCAGTGTTTAATTATATTATTTCTTATTGCTACATTACGGCAGATACTGTTTTCATACAATTTTTTTATATATTTTATTTTAAATTATATCGCATTATTTATGATATAAATCTTGAAAAGCAACAATAAAATTCGAAAGTCCGCTGGTATCATCAAGCATCAATATATAATAATATGAAAAACTCTCAAATCCGTTTGAATAAGCAGAAATTATTTCGTACTGTATGCTGACAGAATATAGAAATTTATATTTTCGTTTGGTAAAATTTTAAAATAGAGCATTGTAAGAGATGCAGAAGTATAAATTATTTTAAAGACAGAAATGTGTTTGCTGCGGAATAGATTAACGATAAAACATCAGACTCGTTATATACACTGCAATTCCAAACACAACAGAGAATGCAGATGTTTATACAGTTGCTTCGGTTTTCGGGGCTATGATGCTATTCACTGTGGTCGGCGCTTTTGTTTACAAGCTCAAAAAAGCAAATTAACTGAAAACTAATAAGATTATCGGTGCATATTGAGAGCTTATTAATTATATTCAAATAAGCAGTACGGCGGAGGAAGATTTTCGGATACCCTTTCGCCGTATTGTTGTACCGACGTACAGTAAGATTCATATGCAACATAAGGAATGTGAGAGAAGGAGCAATAAAATTAGAAGTGAAAAAATTAAGTAAAAAGCAAAAAGCGGTGATAGGCAGTGTCATAGGCGGAGTGCTGATGATAGCGGTTGTAGCTGTTTGCGTGCTGTATAAGCACGGCACATTCGGCGGCAAAGTTCCCACGTCCCCCGAAAAGCTTTCACAAACTGTTACGGATTCTATTACTGAATCAGTTACCGAAAGTTCGTCTGAAAGCACAACCGAAGAATCTACAACAGAAAAGGTAACTAAACCGCCGGCGGCGCCTGTAACTAAGGTATATAAGCCAAAGAAAAATCCTGCTCCGCCTCCGAAAAAGCCTGCATCTAAGAGTAAGAAGGTTATACTTGATGTTCCGATTGTTAAGCAGAATCCCAAATATCCGACAGGCTGTGAGGGTGCGTCCGCCACTATGCTGTTAAAATATCACGGCTATAATGTAACACTTGACGAGATGATAGCTGCAATCCCGCGAGATGATTTATATAAAGAAAACGGTAAGGTTTACGGACCGAGCATATATGAAAAATTCGTTGGTGACCCAACAAAAACACATACAGACGACCGACCCGGATACGGCGCGTTTTCGCCCGTTATCACAAGAGCGCTGAACAGCGTAATCGGACGCAAGGGTTCTCGGCATATAGCCAAAAATATAACAGGATGCAGTTTTAAGGACCTGCTTTCACAGTTAGACAGTAATAAGCCTGTTATAGTTTGGGCAACGGATAATATGAAAACTCCCAAATATGTCAACAGCTGGTATATTAAACAACCTGACGGCAGCGACAAGTATTTTGAGTATCCAAGAGGAACGCACGTTATGGTTCTCTCCGGTTATGACGGAAGTTATGTTTATATTACGGATCCTTATTACGGAAAGGTAAAGTATACATACTCTGCCTTTAACGATAAATGGGTTTTATTGGGCAGACAGGCAATTGTTCTTGAAAGCTATGTTCCGTCTACTGACCCGTCAACAGCAAAACCGACAGAAAGCACAACCCAAAAACCAACTGTAAGTACACCTGAAAGCAATACGGCAAGTACAACGGAGAGTACAGCTTCCACGGTAACTGACAGCACAACGGAGTCTGCAACACAAATTATTGTTGTTTCGACTGAAATCTCTGATGTTTTTGAGGATAGCAAACCTTAACATTATACAGGCTGTATTTTAGTTTATTGAAACAGAAAAAACAAACAGAAAAATTAATTTGTTGAAAATAAAAAAGATGAACAACATTATAAATCCCTATTCCAAGAAAACGGGATAGGGATTTTTTGGAGCTACTGATCCGATTCGAACGGACGACCTGCTCATTACGAGTGAGCTGCTCTACCTGCTGAGCCACAGTAGCGTATTTAGTTTTGTTGTTTTTATATTTCTGTGCTGTGGTTTTGAAAAGTATTCTTAACGACATCCAAAGACCTGTTCATTACGAATGCGCTGCTCTTCCCTCAAAAACATAGTCGCACTGCTCACTTGTGGCGTTTCGCATTGCTCCTTGTTTTTTCACCTCAGAACTTCGCTTGCATCTGTCATCGGCAGCAGCTCGTTCTTCGCCCAACTGAGCCATATCAGCATATAAAAATAAGAAAACTTATTTTGTTGTTTATGTAAGCGATAAAAGCTATTGAATAACGCAGAAATTTATCAGCGGAAGATATTATAAAATAATTCTTTGATTTTTTCAAGTCTTTTAGTGCAATTTATTAAATTTTATGTTAAACTAATATAAATATTTTCCGAAAGATTTTAAACGAAACGGGGCGAAAAAATGGTTGCGGTTATTACAGGAGCAGGAAAGGGAATAGGCAGAGCAATTGCCCTGCGGCTTGCAAAGGACGGATACAAAATCGCTGTTTGCTATAATAATTCAGGGGCGGCGGCAGAAAAAACTGCGGCGGATATTATTGCGGCAGGGGGTACTGCAAGAGCTTTTCGGCTTGATGTAACGGACAGCGTTAATGTGAATTTCGTAATTGCGGATATTGAAAATGCTTTCGGCGAAATTGCGGTGCTTGTTAACAATGCAGGAATTGCGGAGCAGTCGCTTTTTACAGATATTACCGATGAAATGTGGCATAAAATGATTGACACAAACCTCGGCGGCGCATTTTACTGTGCGAGGGCGGTTTTGCCGTTTATGATTCACAGAAAGATGGGCAAAATTATAAATATCGCTTCAATTTGGGGCGAAACGGGCGGCTCGTGCGAGGTGCATTATTCAGCGGCGAAGGCTGGAATTATCGGTATGACAAAGGCGCTTGCCAAAGAGGTCGGGCCTTCGGGGATTACGGTCAACTGCGTGTCGCCGGGGGTAATACTGACCGATATGACCTCGCATTTTGATGAGGATACGATGAACACGCTTAAAGACGAAACGCCCCTGGGAAGAATAGGCACTCCTGAGGATGTGGCAGGTGCGGTGGCGTTTCTCGTTTCAGCGGATGCAGATTTCATAACGGGGCAGGACATTGCGGTCAACGGCGGAATGAATATATAAAGTAATATATAGCAGGAAAAATTTTTTGTTAAAATGTAAAACAGTATAAAAAAAATTATGGGCAGGATTTTATTCCTGTCCGTTTTTAATTTATATATAAATTATTTATTTTGAAAATCTTCGCCTCTTATCAAATAATCAATGGATACGTTAAAGTATTCGGAAAGTCTGCAAAGCATTTCAATGTCGGGACTTCTTTTTCCGTTTTCATAATATGAAAGTGATTCTCTGCTTATGGAAAGATCCATTGCTACCTTTTGCTGATTAAGGTTTCTTTCTTTTCTTATGTTTGATAAACCCTTCATTTTCAAAAAAATCACCTCAAAAAATTCTTGACTTTATTGTAACAATCTGTTACAATAAAAATGTAACAATTTGTTACAATACGAAATTAGAGGAGAAATTTTATGAAAAAGAAAATTACAGCGTTATTATTGGCGGTTATAATGGGTTTATCCTTTATTGTTTCCGCTTTTGCGGCGGACACGCATAAAAGAGTTCCGTCAACAATCCCCGGCACAAACAGGACGTATAATTATGTCGAAAACATAACGGTAAAAATCCCCGGAACTAACGTGACTTTTGATTTGGAAAAAGTTGCGGATTTTGTTCTATTCAATGAAACATATGAACATAGGTACGACGCATATAGTGAAGATGCATATAAAGGTAGATATGATATTCCCACATATCGATTTACTATTTTTGAATTAGAGGGAAAAGCAAAGATTAACCAGAATGAGTGGTTTGGTAGTTATTTCAAGTATGAAAACATTAATATGGGTGAGGGTCACTATTGCGGTTTTTCAAATTTGGAAGAAATAGATGGTTGTTCTTATGATAAGATTATTGATATGGAATACCAGTGTTCCAGTGAGGGATATTATAATACAAGAAATAGTTTAGCTGACGGATATGAAATAGTTATTGATTCAAACAATGTTTGTCACAGTACGTTTGATTTCAGAGACGGAAAATTTAATAATCCAGTTGCCGTTGTTGAAATTTTGTGTCTAAATAATAATGGTAAATTTGATTTTTATGGCAATTCTAATTTTAATGAAAGTTTTTATCTGTTTGATAAGTGTGACAAATCCATTGACATCTCAACATTAGATGTAAATTATACTCCCGATGAAGAATATAAAATTACAGACGGGGCAAATGCTGTTGTAAATGCAGATACAAAATCCCTTAAAATCACGGCGGACGGTGATTTCAGCAAGTTTACGGGCGTTAATGTGGACGGCAAAACCGTTGACAGCAGTAATTACACCGCCTCAAAGGGCAGTACGGTAGTGGAGTTTAAGAGCGAATACCTCAAAACGCTCAGCGAAGGCACTCACACGGTTGAAATATGCTTTACAGACGGCAAAGCGACAACGCAGCTTGAGGTAAAAAAGAGCGGTAACCCGAGCAGTTCCGACAAAACCGATAAGCCATCAAAACCCAATGTTGAAATTCCCAATACAGACGGTTCGTCACCCGTAACCGCAGTCTTTGCAGTTATGGCACTCAGCGGAACAGCCGTAATCGCATATAATAAAAAGAAAAGATTAAGAAAATAATTATTTAAAAATACACATAAGAAAAAGGGCAGGTGAAAAAATCGCCTGTCCTGTTTGTTTTATTCGTGGGGAGACTATACTCATCGAACAGTAGGGGCTGTCGACCCGACAGCTCGTTACAGTAACAAAATTTAACCCCTCAGTCTCGCTGACGCTTGACAGCTCCCCTTTCAGGAGAGCCGAGAATCCTCATACTGAGCCGAGGTGGAAAAAGTAACAGAATTTGCGATATTTATTAATTTTATTACAACGGTGCGCCGAGGTCGTCGCACCCTACAAGGTGAGAGCAAAAACTCCACTAAACTCTAAGAGGGAGCGGAAAGTTACCTCTACAAGTTGTGCTATATTTTTTAAAACTCGTCAATAGTTGAAATGCCCATTGTTATTTCCTCTAATACGTCAAGCAAAACCTTAACGGTGTCAAGAGATGTAAATGTTGTAATTCCGTTTTCAACTGCGCAGTTGCGGATTGCAACGCCGTCCTCATAATGCACTCCCGAAAGAATGGCTCTTGTGTTTATTACATAGCTTACATAGCCCGCGCGTATTGCCTCAAGAATTTCCGTACTGCCTTCGCTGATTTTTCTGCGGATTCTTGTTCTTATTCCGTGATTTTTAAGGAAATCCGCCGTGCCTACTGTCGCTTCAATATTAAAGCCCATATCGTAAAAGCGTTTAACAAGGGGCAGAGCCTCTTCCTTGTCCTCGTCTGCAAGGGTTACTATTACGGTGCCGTAATTCAGAATCTTAAGTCCCGAAGCGATAAGCGCCTTATAAAGCGCTCTGTGAAGAGTTTTGTCATAGCCTATTGCCTCGCCTGTGGATTTCATTTCAGGGGAGAGGTAAGCGTCCATTCCGCGAAGCTTTGAAAATGAAAATGCAGGCGCTTTAACGTAATAACGCTTTTTCTCTTCGGGATACAGTCTGAAAAAGCCCTGCTCCTTTAGACTTTTGCCGAGGATTACATTAGTTGCAATGTCGGCAAGCGAATATCCCGTTGCTTTTGACAGGAACGGAACGGTTCTTGATGAGCGTGGATTTACCTCGATAATATACACATTCTCATTTTCGTCTACAATGAACTGAATGTTGTAAAGACCGATAATGCCTATGCCTACACCCAGCTTTTTGGTGTACTCAAGGATAGTCCCTTTAACCTTGTCCGAAACGCTGAAGGTGGGGTAAACGCTCATAGAGTCGCCGGAATGTACGCCCGTCCGCTCAACTAATTCCATAATTCCCGGAACGAAAACGTCGGCGCCGTCGCATATTGCGTCCACCTCAAGCTCCTTGCCTTTAATGTACTTGTCAACAAGCACAGGCTTATCCTTGTCAATTTCAACGGCTGTTCTGAGGTAATGTTTTAAATCGGCTTCCTTTGCCACAATCTGCATTGCTCTGCCGCCTAAAACAAAGGACGGACGTACAAGCACAGGGTAGCCGATTTCCTCTGCCGCCGCAATGCCCTCCTCAATGCTTGTAACCGCCTGACCTTTAGGCTGGGGAATGTTAAGCTCTGACAGGAGCTTTTCAAAGGATTTACGGTTTTCTGCTTTTTCAATAGCCGCGCAGTCTGTGCCTACAAGCTTTACGCCGTATTCGTTTAACGGCTCTGCAAGGTTTACGGCTGTCTGACCGCCGAGGGACACAATAACGCCGTCGGGCTTTTCAAGGGCAATTACGTTCATAACGTCTTCTGGTGTCAGCGGTTCAAAATACAGCTTGTCAGAGGTAGTGTAATCGGTCGAAACGGTTTCGGGATTGTTGTTGATTATTATTGCTTCGTAGCCGGACTCCTTAATGGTTTTAACTGCGTGAACAGTTGAGTAGTCAAATTCAACGCCCTGACCTATGCGAATAGGACCTGAGCCGAGTACTACAATTTTTTTGCGGTCTGAGATAATCGACTCGTTTTCCTCTTCATAGGTTGAATAAAAATACGGCACATAGCTTTTAAATTCCGAAGCGCAGGTGTCAATCATCTTGTAGGTTGGTAAAATTTTGTGCTGTTGACGTAATTCAAATATTTCTTTCTGAGTCTTGCCCCAGATATGACCTATTGCCGAGTCGGAAAAGCCGAGTCTTTTGGCATATTTCAGATATTCAGGGTCGTTTTTATGCTCTTTAAGCTCATTTTCAGCGGAAATTATATTTCTGATTTTTCTAAGGAAAAATGCATCGATTTTTGTAATATCAGCTATTTCTTCAACGCTTTTTCCGCGGCGTAAAAGCTCTGCAAGAGCAAAAATTCGGTCGTCCGTGCCGATTTTAATGTATTCTGTTAAGGCTTCTGTGTTCTCGTTGTCAAATTTCTTCATATGAAGTCGGTCAACACCCGTTTCAAGCGAGCGCACAGCCTTTAAAAGACTTTCCTCCATTGTTCTGCCCACACTCATAACCTCGCCCGTAGCTTTCATTTGCGTGCTGAGAGAATTATTTGCATCTGCAAATTTGTCGAAGGGGAAACGGGGGATTTTCGTGACAACATAATCGAGCGCAGGCTCAAAGGAAGCAAGTGTGTTGGCAAGCCTTATTTCGTCAAGGCGCAGTCCCACGCTGATTTTTGCCGAAACGTGCGCAATGGGGTATCCGCTCGCCTTTGAAGCAAGAGCGGACGAGCGTGAAACGCGGGGATTTACCTCAATTAAATAATACTGAAAGGATTTCGGGTCAAGGGCAAACTGAACATTGCAGCCGCCCTCAATTTTCAGCGCGCGGATAATTTTAAGAGCGCTGTCGCGAAGCATATGGTACTCTTTGTTGGTAAGCGTCTGCGACGGGCAGACTACAATTGAGTCGCCTGTGTGAATACCGACAGGGTCAAGATTTTCCATATTGCAGACCGTTATTGCCGTGTCATTTGCATCTCTTATTACCTCATATTCAATCTCTTTATATCCTTTAACGCTTTTTTCAATCAATACCTGATGAACAGGGGAGAGAGTCAGGGCATTTTTCAAAAGATGTGACAGTTCTTCCTCGTTTTCGGCAAAGCCGCCGCCGGTTCCTCCTAAGGTGAATGCAGGGCGGAGAACGACAGGATAGCCGATTTTTTTTGCCACTTCATAACCCTCATCCTCTGAATTTGCAATTTCAGAGGGTAAAATTGGCTCGCCGAGGGAAAGGCAAAGCTCTTTAAACAGTTCTCTGTCCTCGGCTTTTTCAATACTGTCGCCCGGAGTGCCGAGCAATTCTGTATTACATTCTTTTAAAATTCCCTTTGACTCTAACTGCATTGCAAGGTTAAGCCCTGTCTGACCGCCTATTCCGGGGAGAATTGCGTCAGGGCGCTCTTTTCTGACGATTTTTGCTATGTATTCAAGGGTCAGAGGTTCCATATATACCTTGTCGGCAATTGACGGGTCGGTCATTATGGTTGCGGGGTTTGAGTTACACAGAATTACTTCATAGCCCTCTTCCTTTAAAGCAAGGCAAGCTTGTGTGCCTGCATAGTCAAACTCTGCCGCCTGACCTATTACAATAGGTCCTGAGCCTATGACGAGAATTTTGTGTATATCGGTTCTTTTAGGCATTTCGGCTCTCCTCCATTAAACTGATAAATTTGTCAAAAAGATATGCGCTGTCCTGAGGGCCTGGGGCGCTTTCGGGGTGATACTGAACGCCGAAAACTTTATCTTTTTTACATTCAACGCCTTCGGCGGTTTCGTCCAGCAGATTTATGTGAGTAACGGTCAATGGCGTATTTTTTATGCTGTCTAAGTCGACGGCGAAGGAATGGTTCTGCGAGGTTATCTCAATTTTATCGGTTGCAAGGTTTTTAACGGGATGGTTGCCTCCCCTGTGACCGAATTTCAGTTTATAGGTCTTTGCGCCGTAGGACAGTGAAATTATCTGATGCCCTAAGCAAATGCCGAATATAGGACAAAAGCCGTGAAGATTTTTCACGGTTTCAATAGTTTCGGGTACATCGGTAGGGTCGCCGGGTCCGTTGGAGATGAAAATTCCGTCAGGGCAAAGCGCCTTAATTTCGTCGGCAGTGGTGTTAAAGGGGACAACGGTAACATTGCAGCCGACTCTTATAAGCTCTCTTACAATGTTTTGCTTCATTCCGCAGTCTATTGCAACAACGTGAAATTTACTGTCGGGAGCGGTGTATTGCACTTTTTCTTTTCGGCTGACTCTTTTTACGGCGTCAGTCGGTAAATCTGAATTTTTAAGAATTTCCAACGCTTTCAGGGTCGGTGTGTCAATATCTGTAATCAGCGCCTTACAGCTGCCGTAATTTCTTATTTCTCTTGTAAGCTTTCGTGTGTCAACACCGCTCACGCCGACAATGCCGTATTGCTTCATTACCTCGTCAAGCGTTTTTGTGCTTCTGAAATTTGACGGTTCAAAATTGATTTCTCTTACAATCATAGCGCTGATGCTCGGCGTTTCGGTTTCGTAGTCGTCGTCTGCCATACCGTAATTGCCTATCAGCGTATATGTAAATACAACTCCCTGATAGGTGTATGACGGGTCGGACAAAATTTCCTGATAGCCGACGGGCGAGGTATTAAATACTATTTCTATTAATTTTTCGCTTTTTTCTCCGAAAGCGGCTCCGAAATATTCAGAGCCGTTCTCCAAAATAATTTTTCTGTTTAATAAAGGTAACATTATTTGCTTCTCCTAAGGTCTGCCGCCGCGCCGATAAAGCCTTTGAAAAGGGGATGGGGCTTATTGGGGCGGGATTTAAATTCGGGGTGATACTGAACGCCTATGTAAAACGGTCTGTCTGTAAGCTCAACTGTTTCAACTAATCTTCCGTCAGGCGAAAGACCCGAGAGCGTAAGACCTGCATTTGTGAGAGCTTCTCTGTAATCGTTATTGAACTCATAGCGGTGGCGGTGGCGTTCGGAAATACTTTTAGCACCGTACAGCTCTTCCATTTTTGTGCCGTCCTGTATTTCGCAAGGGTATGCGCCGAGTCTAAGTGTACCGCCCTTGTCAATTTCATCACTCTGACCGGGCATAAAGTCAATTACCTTGTGCGGACAGCTTTCGGCAAATTCGCCTGAGTGTGCGTCCGAAATTCCCGCTTTGTGACGGGCGTATTCAATAACAGCAATCTGCATACCGAGGCAGATTCCGAAATATGAAATACCGTTTTCACGCGCGTACTGCGCGGCGCAAATCATACCCTCAATTCCTCTTCCGCCGAAGCCGCCGGGGATAATAATTCCGTCAAGCCCGCCGAGAATTCTGTCTGCATTTTCTTCCGTAACCGTTTCAGAGTCTATCCAGTGAATATTAATGTTTGCACGCTGAGCGTAGCCTGCGTGGCGCAGAGCCTCGGCAACGGAAAGATATGCATCGTGAAGCTGAACATATTTTCCTACAAGACCGATTTCAACCTGAATTTTTTCCTCTTTAATGAGCTTAACCATATCGGTCCATTCAGAAAGGTCAGGCTCTTCGGTTTCAAGCCCCAGTTCTCTGCATACAACACTTGAAAAGTTGGATTTTTCAAGCATCAGCGGCGCTTCATAAAGGCAGGGGAGAGTAATGTTTTCAATTACGCAGTCGGGTTTAACATTGCAGAAAAGAGAAATCTTTTGAAATATTGACTCTTCGAGCGGCTCGTCACAGCGAAGAACTATAATATTGGGGTTAATGCCCATTCCCTGAAGCTCCTTTACGGAGTGCTGAGTGGGCTTTGATTTATGCTCGTCCGAGCCGCTTAAAAACGGAACAAGAGTAACATGTATAAACAGACTGTTTTCCTTGCCGACTTCGAGCGAAATCTGACGGACAGCTTCAATAAACGGCTGGCTTTCAATGTCGCCTATCGTACCGCCGATTTCGGTTATAACAACGTCAGCGTCCGTTTTTTTGCCGACAGAATAGACAAATTCCTTTATTTCGTTTGTTATGTGCGGGATTACCTGAACGGTTTTGCCGAGGTATTCGCCGCGTCTTTCTTTATTAAGAACATTCCAATAAACCTTACCTGTTGTCAGGTTGGAAAATTTATTGAGGTTTTCGTCTATAAATCTTTCGTAATGACCGAGGTCAAGGTCGGTTTCCGCGCCGTCCTCGGTAACGTAAACCTCGCCGTGCTGGTAGGGACTCATTGTACCCGGGTCAACATTAATGTATGGGTCAAGCTTTTGCGAAGCAACCTTTAAGCCTCTTGCCTTTAAAAGCCTGCCCAGAGATGCGGCGGTAATCCCTTTGCCTAGACCAGAAACAACGCCGCCTGTAACAAAAATATACTTTGTCATAAGTCTTTCCTCCTCAATAAATTTATTTAGGTTTGTTTTGATTCGCTGATTTTTCTTTCAAATCTTGATTTTTCCGAATGCTCGGAGGGTTTAACGGGGTATTTCCCGTTAAAGCACGCCGTGCAAAATCCGCTGTTCGTTCCTGTGAGCAGTAAAACATGCTCCATACTGAGATATCCGAGCGAGGTAACGCCGATTATATTTGCAATTTCCTTTACTGTATGCTTATTGGCAATAAGACCGTTTTTGCTGTCAATATCTGTGCCGTAATAGCAAGCTGAAATAAACGGCGGAGCGCTGATTCTCATATGAATTTCTTTAGCGCCCGCTTCCCAAAGCTGATCAACAATGCGTCTGCTCGTTGTTCCTCTTACAATTGAGTCATCAACCAAAACAATTCTTTTGCCCTCAATAACGCTTTTTATGGGATTAAGTTTAATGTTTACGCTTTTTTCTCTTAAAGACTGCTCAGGTGCAATAAATGTTCTGCCGATGTATTTGTTTTTTGTAAAGCCTATTGTATACGGAATGTTGGATTCTGCCGAATACCCGAGCGCTGCTTCAAGTCCTGAGTCGGGAACTCCGATTACAGCGTCGGCTTCTACGGGATGCTCCTGCGCTAAAAATCTGCCTGCCTGCTGTCTTGCTTCGCTGACGCTTTTTCCGTCAATAACCGAGTCGGGACGCGCAAAATAAATGTATTCAAAAACGCAGGTGTTTTTCGGTGATTTTCCGCAGTGAGATGTATCAAAGCGGATTTTACCGTTTTCAACTATTGCAATTTCGCCGGGGAGTAAATCCCGGATGAGTTTTGCATTAACAGCGTCAAGAGCGCAGGATTCCGAGGCAAAGCAAATAGAACCGTCTGCCGTTTTTCCGTAGCAAAGAGGGCGGAATCCGTTGGGGTCGCGGACTGCAATGAGCTTTGACGGAGATGAAATAACAAGTGAATAAGCGCCCTTTATTATGTTCATAGCAGAGGAAACTGCCGCTTGGACAGAGCCGTATTTCAGCCGCTCCTGAACGATTGTATATGCAATTACCTCTGAATCTGTTGTTGAATGGAAAATTGCGCCTTTTTCTTCAAGCTTTTCGCGCAGCTCATAGGAATTAGTAAGATTTCCGTTGTGAGCCAACGCCATTTTTCCTTTACGGTGATTTACAACAATCGGCTGAATATTTTCCGCGCTGTCGCTGCCGGTAGTGGCATATCTTACGTGACCTACGGCAATATTTCCGTTTCCGAGTTTTTTTAAATCATCCTGTGAAAAGGCTTCGCTGACCGTGCCGAGAGATTTTTTTACGGAAAAGACTCCGTCGTCATTGACAACAATTCCTGCGCTTTCCTGACCTCTGTGCTGTAAGGCGAAAAGCGCGTAATAAGCGATACCTGCAACATTTTGCTGCTTATTTGAATAAATTCCGAAAACTCCGCATTCCTCGTGAATATTACCTGTCATTTTCCGCTCGCTCCGTAGTTTGAAAGTACACGCGCCGACGGGTCGTCAACGTTACAGCCTTCCCATTCCTTGTTGGGCATCCAGAAATCTTTTACCATTTCCGACTGACCTTCATAATATTTTTCAAATATTTCACGGTAAAGAAGCGATTCTTTTGTAAACGGCTTTGCGTGGCTGTATTTTTCTTTTTTCTCTGCAAACTCTTCGTCTGTATAACAGCTTTCGGCATATTCCTTCAAATCGTCCACCATTGAATGACCTACTGCGTCTGAAAATGCCGCTTTTTCACGGTATAAAATATCGTGCGGAAGGTAGTCGCCTTCAAATGCGCGGCGGAGAAGATATTTTCCCTTACCGTATTTATTGAGCTTAATTTCAGGGTCAACCGACATTACATAATGAACAAAATCAAGGTCGCCGAAGGGTACTCTTGCTTCAAGTGAGTTTACGGAAATACAGCGGTCGGCACGAAGCACATCGTACATATGCAGTTCACGGACACGCTTTTCCGCCTCTTTTTGAAAGGCATCTGCGCTCGGCGCAAAATCGGTATATTTGTATCCGAAAAGCTCATCGGAAATTTCGCCTGTAAGCAAAACACGAATATCGGTATTTTCGTGAATATATTTGCACACAAGGTACATACCCATACTCGCGCGGATTGTTGTAATATCGTATGTTCCGAGAAGCGCAATGACAGTTTCAAGGCTCTCTAAAACGTCTTCTTTAGTAATAATAACCTCTGTGTGATCGCTGCCGATGTAGTCTGCAACCTGTTTTGCATATTTAAGGTCAATGGCGTCCTCGCTCATACCTATTGCAAAGGTTTTAATAGGCTCGCGGCTCTGCTTCTGAGCCACAGCGCATACAAGAGAGGAATCAAGTCCGCCCGAAAGCAGAAAACCTACCTTAGCATCTGAAATCAGGCGTTTGTCAATGCCTGCAACGAGTTTTTCACGAATATTTTTGCATACGGTTTCCAAAGAGTCATTACAAACCTTTTCAACCTTTGTAATATCACAGTAGCAAATGAATTTTCCGTCCTTATAATAGTGTCCCGGCGGAAATGGCATTATTTTCTTTACAAGCGTTATTAGGTTTTTAGCCTCGCTGGCAAAAACAATTGCGCCGTTTTCGCTGTATCCGTAATAAAGCGGGCGGATTCCTATCGGGTCGCGGGCGGCAATATATTCCTGTTTGTCGCCGTCATAGATGATGAGCGCAAATTCAGCGTCCAGCATTTTGAACATATCCGTGCCGTATTCCTTGTAAAGCGGCAAAAGAATTTCGCAGTCGCTGTCGCTGACAAATGTATATCCTTTTTTAATTAAATCCTCTTTGAGAGAATGAAAACCGTAAATTTCGCCGTTGCATACTACATAGCTGTTTTCGAATTTAAACGGCTGCATACCGTCAGGGGTAAGCCCCATAATCGCAAGGCGGTGAAAGCCTAAAAGACCTTTTCCCGTATCTATAATTCTGCTGTCGTCAGGACCTCTTGACTTTGTTTTTTCAAAGCCTTCTTTAAATAAATCAAAGGCAGCGCCGCTGTCGCAAAAGCCGATAATTGAACACATAAAACTCTCTCCTTATACAAGTAGTAATCAGCATTCAATAGGGCAAGTGCTGTTCTCGCGGTGCCACCTATTTTTTTACTTATTTTAATTGACTGCCGATTAACGCGCGGCGGACGGCTCGCTTATTTGATTTCTCTTTCAGCTTGCAGCTCGAAAAGTGTTATTCGCAAAGGACTCGCTGCGCCTTTTCAGCAAACGGCGCTCTCTGAAAGCGGCTTTCTTTGTTACTTCTCTTTTCTCAAACGCTTTTAATAGTCGTATACAGAAGTGTCCTCGCAGTATTCGCATTTGTCTGAATAACAGTCTGAAAATGCGCCTTCTGCGCTGTACGCATTAAAAGTCAAATCGGGACTTTTAATGTAAAAATACTGTATATTTATATTATTGTCATCATTGCTCATACTGTGCCTCCCGTTTATTTTTGTTTTTAAGAATACATAAAGGCAACGGCACCTTGATATAAAAATCAAAGACGTCATTGCCTTTATGCTGTTATGATTCTAACTCCTAAGGTTTTTGCCTTAAAGGAGGTTTAGACAATTTAATCGGGCTTAGACAATACCCTGCGCTTCCATTGCGTTAACAACCTTTTCAAAGCCTGCAATGTTTGCGCCGACAACATAGTTGCCTTCAAAGCCGTATCTCTTTGCCGCATCGTCAATATTGTGGAAAATATCAACCATAATGCCCTGAAGCTTTTTGTCAACCTTTTCAAGAGTCCAGCTTACACGCTCGCTGTTCTGACTCATTTCAAGAGCAGAAGTTGCAACACCTCCTGCATTTGCCGCTTTGCCGGGAACGAAATAAACGCCGTTCTCCTGTAAGTACTTTGTAGCTTCTTCGGTTGTGGGCATATTTGCGCCCTCTGCAACTGCGATTACGCCGTTTGCAACAAGAGCTTTTGCATCCTCAAGTGAAAGTTCATTTTGTGTGGCACAGGGAAGTGCAATGTCAGCCTTAATCTGCCAAACGCCCTTGCCCTCGTGATATTCCGAATTAGGTCTGTAATTTTTGTATTCTGTAAGTCTTGCGCGCTTAACCTCTTTAATTTCTTTAAGAGCGGCAACGTCGATTCCGTCCGGGTCGTAAACCCAGCCTGTTGAATCAGAGCAGGTCAGAACCTTTGCGCCTAACTGATGCGCCTTTTCAATAGCATAAATTGCTACGTTGCCGGAGCCTGAAACTATTGCGGTCTTACCGTTTATGTCAATGCCGTTTGATTTAAGCATTTCCTCCGTTATGTAAAGAAGACCGTAGCCCGTAGCCTCGGTTCTGGCTAAAGAACCGCCGTAGGAAAGTCCCTTACCCGTAAGAACGCCTTCAAAAAGACCTCTGATTCTCTTGTACTGACCGAACATATAACCGATTTCACGCGCGCCTGTACCAATGTCGCCTGCGGGAACGTCTGCGTTAGGTCCTATGTACTTAACAAGCTCTGTCATAAAGCTCTGGCAGAATGCCATAACCTCACGGTCTGATTTACCCTTAGGGTTAAAGTCCGAACCGCCTTTACCGCCACCGATGGGAAGTCCTGTAAGCGAATTTTTGAAAATCTGCTCAAAGCCGAGGAATTTAATAATACCGATATTAACAGACGGGTGCAAACGGATACCGCCCTTGTAGGGACCGATGGCAGAGTTAAACTGTACTCTGTAGCCTGTGTTTATCTGCGCATTGCCGTTGTCGTCTACCCACGGAACTCTGAATTTAATCTGACGCTCGGGGTTAACAAGTCTTTCGAGCAAAGCGTCCTTCTTGTATTTTTCTTCATTTGCCTCAATAACAGGGCGAAGAGATTCCAAAACCTCTTTTACTGCTTGGTGAAATTCCGGCTCTCCCGGATTTTCTCTGATAACTCTTTCAATTGCTTCGTCAACGTATGACATTTTCATATCCTCCTAAAAACGCAAAAAAGGCGCCATTGAGCCTTATGACTCAAAGACGCCTTTGCCTTTATCGAAGATAATTATACATTTGTATATTTGTTTTGTCAATAAGAATTTTTCAACTTGAAAAAATTTGTAAAAGACACTGATTTTTAAACGCGGTTATTGACAATTTGTTATATATTCTGTATAATTCTTTATATATGAGCAATGGCGTTCATTTTGATTTCGGGCAAGCAGTCCGTTTGTCAAGATGGGCGTTTTATTTTTAAAATTCAGAAAGCAGGTGCGTTATGAAATATACAAAAGAGGAAATAATGCAGTTCGTGAGGGAAGAGGATGTGAAATTCATCCGTCTTGCATTTTGCGATGTATTCGGAAAGCAGAAAAACATATCGCTTATGCCCGATGAGCTTAAACGCGCATTTGAATTCGGCATTGCGATTGACGCATCTGCGGTTGAGGGCTTCGGCGGAGATGTTTATTCAGATTTACTGCTTCATCCTGACCCGGATACTCTTTCAATTCTGCCGTGGCGTCCCGAGCACGGTAAGGTTGTAAGAATGTTTTGTACGGTGACTTATTCTGACGGCAGACAGTTTGAGAATGATACAAGAAGTATTTTAATCAAGGCAGTTGAGGACGCAAAAAAAGAGGGCTACGAATTTTTCTTCGGCGCGGAAATGGAGTTTTATCTGTTTAAACTTGACGAAAACGGCGAGCCTACGGATATTCCTTACGATAAAGCCGGTTATATGGATGTTGCAATTGCAGATAAGGGCGAAAATGTAAGACGTGAAATCTGCTTAACTCTTGAGCAGATGGGTATTCACCCCGAAAGCTCGCATCACGAGGAAGGACCCGGTCAGAATGAAATAGATTTCAGATATTCCGACGCTCTTTCGGCAGCAGACAATACGATAGCTTTTGCCAATGTTGTAAGCGCCATTGCTGCAAGAAACGGGCTTTATGCTTCGTTTTGCCCAAAGCCCATTAAAGATAAGCCGGGTAACGGACTTCATATTAACATATCCGTAAGGAGTAAAGACGGCGCTGACAGAAAGACTTCAATGATTGCGGGTGTTTTAGAGCATGTTTCGGAGATGACGGCTTTTCTTAATCCCACTGAAAAGTCTTATGAAAGACTGGGCAGTGACAAAGCGCCTAAGTTTATTTCATGGTCAAGCGAAA
Source organism: uncultured Clostridia bacterium (assembly GCA_947364045.1). Lineage (GTDB taxonomy): Bacteria > Bacillota > Clostridia > Oscillospirales > Acutalibacteraceae > Fimenecus. The sequence continues at coordinate 26,383 of CANARN010000003.1, read as the reverse complement.
ACCGTTCTCAGCTTGTGAGAATACCTGCCGCATACGGTGAGTACAAGCGCGCAGAGCTTCGCTCGCCGGACCCGTCTGCAAATCCGTATTTAGCTTTTGCGCTGCTTATTTACGCAGGACTTGACGGAATTAAGAATAATACGGAGCTTCCCAGACCTGCAAATATTAATTTCTATAAGGCAGATGAAAAAACACTTTCAGAGTATAAGAGCTTGCCGAAAACAAGAAAAGAGGCTGTTGAAATAGCGCAGTCAAGCAAATTTATTGCAGAGCATTTGCCTGAAATGATGATAAAAACCTACTGTAAATAGAAACGGGCATTTAACCGATAATTTAAAAATATTCTCAAAGAGGAGGGTGAAACAGATATGATTTATGAAGGGCGTTCTTACTGCGTCTTGGTTGTTTCATCCTCAGAGAAGATGAATACGGCGATAAAACCTCTTCTGACGGGCAAGAATTTTAAAAAGGTCACTTTTGCGGGAAGCGTTGCTTCTGCAAACCGACTGCTTCTTGAGAACAGCTATGACTTTGTAATAATAAATTCGCCTCTTCCCGACGATTTCGGCACAAAGCTTGCAATTGACGCCTCAACAGGAAAAAACACCGTGTGTATGCAGCTTGTAAAGACAGAGCTTTTTGAGGATATATGCGCCAAAACAGCAGAATACGGCGTGTTTCCGCTTGCAAAGCCGACCTCTGCCGCAATGGTGTCACAGGGAATTATCTGGATGGTGTCCGCCCGTGAAAAGCTTAGAAGAATTGATAAAAAGACAGTGACAATCGAAGAAAAAATGGAAGAAATAAGAATTGTTAATAGGGCTAAATGGCTGCTTATAGAAAAAAAGAATATGTCAGAGCCTGACGCGCACCGTTACATTGAAAAACAAGCTATGGACACTTCAAAATCAAAGCGTGAAATTGCAGACAGTATTATAAGGGAATATTCGTAACGGTAAATACAAAATACGTACAGCAAAAAGACAGACACATACTGAATTTTGTGTGTCTGTCTTTGTTTATCTGAATATATTATTTCAAGGAGTCATAGTGACCTAAAAGCATAGACTCTTTTTTTCTTGTTTCAAGCGAATTGAGCGCTCTTGCTCTGTAACGCTCCAGACTTTTAAGCTTTTTGTAGTAGCCCAGTCCGAAAAAGCAGAACTGAGAAATTCCGACTAAAGCAGAGGCAATGCCGATAGTTCCGTAAAAGGTTGTCATCATTAAAAAGCCTTTCATTTCCTCTTCAGTAACAGATATTCTTTCAAAAACTGCTTCACCGTAAAGAGCTTTATAAAACTGCCACAGCAAATACCATTCGTGTATTGCCCAAATTCCTACACCGAGAAAAATAACGAGAACAATTCCAATGAAAATAAAATTCATTTTATATTTCTTTCGCTCGGACTTAAAGTAAGTATTCAGTTTATCTGTTTCGCGAAGATACTGCATTCTTGTCATTCGGACATCTTTGTTAAGAAAGCTCATATCCTCGTTGTAAATATGCTTAAGGTAGTCACGGTTTATTTGCTCTGCTTCAATTTTATTCTTTGCAGTATTTTCTGAGAAAACGTCATAATGGTCTCCATCGGGTAAAGTATTGTTAACCGTTTCCGAAAAAACAGCATTATTTTCATTTTCGTTTTTGTTCATAAACCGTCACAACCCTCAAATTTAATTTAAAATTTAATTCGCCGTGTCGTAAAGTCCTGATAACATAAGCTCTTGTTTTTTTTCTTCAAGACGTTTCAGAGCTTTTTTATGTGATGTTTTTATTTTTTTTATTCTTTTAAGCATACTTACAAAAAAAGCTCCGCAGATTACGGGGGTTGCAACAAAAGCGCCCGCTCTGAGTCCGTTCCAAAGTCTGTAAAGGGGGTTTACCACTCTCGGCAGTATATAAACATTTGTATTAACCTGAAAAAGCTCTATGATTTTTAATACAGATAAGCCGAATGCGGCTATAATTACAATCCAAAGAAAATTGAGTATGGTTTTTCTTTTCTCTTTGTCATAATATTCGTTTATTTCGTTGTATTCGGCAACATACTGCGAACGTGTCATACGGATTTCGTCTTTTGAAAGGTCAATTCCTCCCGGATAAAGAACATTTAAGTATTCCCGCTCCAAATTTTGCTCAGGCGGCTTTACAGTTCCGTTATTTTCCGCAAACATATCGTACGGCTCGCCGATTTCATCCCTTTTCTCTTCCCGAACCTCAGTGGAATTTGCATACGGAATGTCATCATAAATCAAAGACGGCGTAGCTTCTCTTGTATTTTCCGAAAAAACATCATACTCAGCGCCCTCAGGCACCTTGTTATACGCCATATCAAGCAGTTCTTTTTGTCTGCTTTCGAGACTGCTTTTGTCATTCGGCTCCATAAAATCCCTCCTGTGACATTAATGTGCAAAAGGCTTCTTATGCGTTCGCGTCGTAAATACTGATGTTATATTCTCGCAACGCCCGTTTCCATTGCCGCTTTCATAACAGCCTCGGCAACGGTTTTGCCGACTCTTTCGTCAAAGGCTTTCGGCAAAATGTACTCAGCATTTAATTCCTCGTCCGATACAAGCGAGGCGATAGCCTTTGCCGCCGCAATTTTCATTTCTTCGTTAATGTCACTCGCCCGGCAGTCAAGAACGCCTCTGAAGAGACCGGGGAAGCAAAGCACGTTGTTTATCTGATTGGGGAAGTCGCTTCTGCCCGTTCCCACAACTGCCGCGCCTGCCTTCTTTGCAAGGTCGGGCATAATTTCGGGAGTGGGATTTGCCATGGGAAGAACTATCGGGTCCTTCGCCATGGAACGAACCATATCCTCAGTCACAATTCCGGGAGCAGAAACGCCTATAAATATGTCAGCGCCGCTCATAGCGTCTGCAAGCGTTCCTGTTTTTCTTTCCGTATTTGTAAATTCAGCGATGGCCTGTTTTGCGCTGTTAAGCCTTTCATCGCCCTTGCAGATAATTCCCTTGCTGTCGCACATAATAACGCTCTTTATGCCCTGACTTATAAGAAGCTTTGCAATGGCAATGCCTGCCGCGCCTGCGCCTGAGAATACAACAGAGCAGTCCTCAATTTTTTTGCCGACAACTCGCAGAGCGTTGATAACCGCCGCCGCAACAACAACCGCCGTGCCGTGCTGGTCGTCATGGAAAATCGGAATATCCGTCTTTTCCTTTAATTTTCTTTCAATTTCAAAGCATCTGGGCGCCGCAATATCCTCAAGGTTAACTCCGCCGAAGGAGCCTGACAAAAGGGCAATGCAGTTAACAATTTCGTCCACATCCTTTGAACGCACGCAAAGGGGAATTGCGTCAACTCCGCCGAATTCCTTGAAGAGAACGCACTTACCCTCCATAACGGGCATACCCGCCTCAGGGCCAATGTCCCCAAGACCTAAAACCGCTGTGCCGTCAGTTACAACGGCAACCGTATTCCAACGGCGTGTAAGCTCGTAAGATTTGTTGATGTCCTTCTGAATTTCAAGACATGGCTGCGCAACGCCGGGGGTGTAGGCGAGGGAGAGAGCCTCTTTGTCGCCAGCCTTTGCTCTTGTCTGAATTTCAATTTTGCCCTGCCATTCGTAATGCAGTCTTAAACTTTCTTTTGCATAATCCATTGGTGTTTTTTGCTCCTTTATGTTAAATCAATTATAAACTTAATGTTCAATCCAATCTCTTGAGCGTTCAACGGCGCGAAGCCAGCCGTGATAATAACGGTTTCTGTCCTCAATAGCCATTTGCGGCTCGAAAAGCTTATCAACCTGGCGTATTTGTGCAATTTCGTCAATATCTTTCCAAAATCCTACCGCAAGACCTGCAAGGTAAGCCGCGCCGATTGCCGTTGTTTCAACCATTTTCGGTCTGTTAACGGGGGTTCTGATAAGGTCTGCCTGAATCTGCATCATTACGTCTGAAACAGACGCGCCGCCGTCAACTCTAAGCTCGAAAAGGTCAATATCGGAATCCTGCTTCATAGCTTCAAGTAAATCCGTCATCTGATAAGCGATTGCCTCTAAAACAGAGCGGCAGATGTGCGCGCGGTTAACGCCCCTTGTCATTCCCACAATAGTACCCCTTGCGTACATATCCCAGTACGGCGCGCCCAGACCCGTGAATGCGGGGACAAAATAAATTCCGTTTGCGTCCTTAACGCTTTCCGCCAATTCGTCACAGCGTGCGGCGTGGTCGATTACGTGTAAATCGTCACGAAGCCATTTGATAACCGAGCCTGCGTTAAAGGCAGAGCCTTCAATAGCATAGGTCACCTTGCCGTCAAGCCCCCAAGCAACGCCTGTAACAAGATTGTTTTGGGATTCGACTCTCTTTTCGCCCGTGTTCATAAGAAGGAAACAGCCTGTGCCGTATGTGTTTTTTGCCTGACCGGGTTTAATGCAGCCCTGACCGAACAGCGCGGCGGGCTGGTCGCCGATTGCGCCTGCAATAGGAACGCCTGCTAACTCTTCAAGTCCCATAACGCCTGACGCTACCTCGCCGTAAACCATACTTGAGGGCTTAACCTCAGGTAACATTGACATCGGAATACCTAATTTTTCGCAAAGATATTCGTCCCAGCAAAGCTTGTCAACGTCAAAAAGCATTGTTCGGGAAGCGTTTGAATAGTCGGTAACGTGAACTCTGCCGCCTGTTAAATTCCAGATAAGCCATGTTTCTACCGTGCCGAACAGCAATTCGCCCTTTTGTGCCTGCTCCATTGCACCCTCAACATTGTCAAGAATCCACTTAATTTTCGTTGCCGAAAAGTAAGCGTCAACCACAAGACCTGTGTGCTTTTTTATGTAATCCGTAAGCTCTTTGTCTTTTTTTATCTCTTCGCACATTTGGGCGGTTCGCCTGCACTGCCACACAATAGCGTTATAAACGGGCTTACCTGTCGCTTTATCCCAAACGAGCGTTGTTTCACGCTGATTTGTGATGCCTATTGCGGCAATTTCGTCAGCAGTAACTCCGCTTGTCGCCATAACCTCGGTTGCGGACTGAAGCTGTGAGAAAAGAATAGACATAGGGCTGTGCTCAACCCACCCTGCCTGAGGGTAAATTTGTGTAAATTCGTGCTGAGCCTTTGCAAAAATCTTTCCGTTATTGTCAAAAAGAATTGCGCGTGAGCTAGTCGTCCCCTGGTCTAACGCCATAACATATTTTTTCATAAATAAAACACCCCTGTAATATAATTTTGTAATTTTTTCCCTAATATGTATTTTAACACAAATTTACTTTAATAACAACACCGTAAATTATTTAATTCTGCATAAAAAATAACTGTAAAAATGTATGTTTGTACCTTATAAAATAAAAACAGTAAAAAGCAGGGCGGGGGCTTGCTCCCGCCGTTTTTTCGCTCCCTCGGCGAGGGAGCAGGCTTTGCGATAGCAAAGACTGAGGGAGCTTGTCACCTAGAAAACATAGTCGCACTGCTCCTTGTTTTTTCACATCATTTCGGCTATGCGTTTCATCACAGGACGGCACTCCAGGCTTCGCCTAGTTTGCCTGCTCGGTCATTGCTTCCCCCCGTTTCATTCGAAAAATGTTCACAAAACACCCGCAACCCTTATCAGCCCGTAACGTTATCAGCATTTTTTCTCGGGACGATGAGGCATCGTCCCCTACAATTTAATCAAAATTATTTATTCAATTTTTTCGCCTTTATTTCAACTTTTTTGTTGTCAATAAGGTTGTGAAGTCCCTGCCAGTGTAATACTCTTCTGTTAAACCAAAGGGAAGAAAGAGCTTTGTAAACTGCGGACGGGCAAGACTTGTTTTCCTTTGCGTAATTCACGCCGAATTTATCCAGCAAGCTGTAATAATCGCTAAGTTTAAGCGAAAAAGTTTTAAACGACGTTTTTCCCTTTTCCGACCAAGCCTTTTCAGCTATTGCGCTAAGACGTGGGAATGTAAGAAATTCAAGTCGTTTCATATTCGGAACATATTCCGTCCACATACAGCCCTCAATCCCCTGCGTTTCGCTGTCATTTTCGGTCAGCGCGCCGTCTGCATTGCAAACGCTCTCGAGCGAATTCCACCCATAAGGAAAATCAAGGTAAAACGGAAAAGCATTTGTGTTTATCAAACGTCTGCCGCGGCAGATTTCGTTTTTGATAATATCTTCGCCGTCGTCAATCCCGCAGACTGTCCATGCAATTTCGGGCGTTAGTAAATCCGCTCCACCAAGCTTGTTGTAATTCCACATAACAGATGAAAATCCATGTTCCTTCAAATAGCTGTTTACTTTTGTCATAAAGTGCATTTGAAGCTCGTCTTCTGTTTTAAGAGAGTGTTTTTTCATCTCAGCCTGACAGTGAGGGCAAAGCTTCCACCGTGTTTTTACGGCTTCATCGCCGCCGATGTGAATAATTTTATCGGGAAAAAGCTCCATAAGTTCGTCAAGCACATCATAAACAAACTGATATGTGCTTTCTTTTCCCGCGCAAAGAATATCGTGCTTAACGCCCCAGTGCGTTGCAACCGAGAGCTTGCGGTCAAAGCAGGACAGATACGGGTAGCAGGCTATTGCCGAAACGCAGTGTCCGGGTATGTCAAATTCAGGAATAACCTTAATTTTCCGCTTGTGACAGTATGCGACAATTTCTTTTATGTCGTCCTGTGTATAATATCCGCAGTGAGACTTAATTCCGAAATTTGTATGGCTTCTGTATGAGCCTTTTTCGGTAAGAAGCGGATATTTCTTTATTTCAACCCGCCACCCTTGGTCTTCGGTTAAATGCCAGTGAAAAACATTCAGCTTGTGCAGAGCCATCAAATCAATAATCCGTTTTACATTTTCTTTGCCATAAAAATATCTGCCCGTGTCAAGCATAAACCCACGGTAAGAAAAACGGGGATAATCCGTAATTTCAGTATACGGCACTTTTCCTTTACACTGTAAAAGCATTTGCTTTAAAGTCTGAAGTCCCCAAAAAAGTCCCGTTTCGGTTTTAGCGGTTATGTAAGCCTTACCGCCGCGGCAGGAAAGAACATAGCCCTCGTTATGCTGTACGGAGCTGTCAATAGTCAGAACAACGCTTTCTTCGCCCGAAGACCCTTTAACACGGTCTGCAAAAAAATTATTCTTAAACAAAATAAAGTCGTGCGCGCAGGGTATGTCGGTTACAAAATCCTCTGCAAAAATTTCAAAGCCCTCTTTAGAGCTGTCTTCAAAAATACGGACAGGCTGCGGTATAATGTTAAGCATGGCAAATCCCCTGAGTTTTATTTATTATATTATAATTTTATCACATATTACCCTTTATTACAACGGTATGCAGACAGTAATAACACATAGGGTGCGAAAGGAAAAATCACTCCGAAGAGCTGTATTTACGGCATATTTGCTTCGGTTTTCCTCGGCTTAATTAAAAATCAGTAATTTATATTCCGATATATTACGATATTTTTTATCTTTTCTCTTGAAATAATAACAACAATATAGTATAATATTCAAAGCCTTAATTTAGTCGTGTGCCGTGCGGGTCCTGTGCGGCGGTGAGCTGCGAACCATGTCAGGCGGGGAACCGAGCAGCATTAAGCGGACCACACCGGGCGCCACAGTCCGCCTGCACGGTGCATGACTAAGTTAAGGCGCTTTTAATATTTAATTAAAGGGAGGCAGGCAGTATGTACCGCGCTTTATACCGTAAATACAGACCAAGCACGTTTTCGGATGTTGTCGGGCAAAATCACATTACGCAGACGCTTATGAATGCTGTGTCTGCCGGCAAAACGAGCCATGCTTATCTTTTTACAGGCTCAAGAGGTACGGGAAAAACCTCCTGCGCCAAGATTTTGGCAAAGGCAGTTAACTGTGAGCATACGGTAAACGGCAATCCGTGCAACGAATGCTCAATCTGCAAGGGAATTGATAACGGTTCAATCCTTGACGTTGTTGAGATTGACGCTGCATCGAACAACAGCGTTGACAATATCCGCGACCTTCGCGAAGAAGCTAATTTTACTCCTGCAAACGCAAGGTACAGAGTTTACATTATTGACGAGGTGCATATGCTCTCTGTCGGAGCATTCAACTCGCTTTTAAAAACACTTGAGGAGCCTCCTGAGCATGTTAAGTTTATTTTAGCTACCACTGAGGTACACAAGCTCCCGTCGACTATCCTTTCACGCTGTCAGCGGTTCGATTTTAAACGAATTCCTCCCGAAAGCATTGCCGAAAGGCTTAAAGAGGTTGCGGAAAAAGAGAATATGCAGCTCTCAGACGACGGCGCTATGCTTATAGCCCGAATTGCAGACGGCGCAATGCGTGACGCGCTTTCGCTTCTTGACCGATGTGTATCGCATGACGGTGTTATCGACTCCGCAGTTGTCGCTGAAAATTCAGGGCTTGCGGGAAGAGAATACATTTTCACTCTGTCTGACTGCATTTTGCAAAAGGATGCCGCAAAGGCATTGGAAATAATTAACAGACTTTATAATGACTCGTGTGATATGGAACGTCTTATAACCGAGCTTACAAATCATTTCAGAAATCTTATGATTTCAAAGGCGGTTAAGGATTTCCACAAAATGCTTATCTGTTCGCAGAATGAAATTGAAATTATCCGCAGGCAGTCCGACAGCACAACTCTCGCCGTTATTATGTCCTGTATTGACATTTTGACATCCTCAGCGGCTAATATGAAGCAGGGGGCAAACCGAAGAACAGTTGCAGAGCTTAGCATCATCCGCCTTTGCACACCTTCGCTGGATGCTGATGTAAATTCTCTTGTCCGCAGAATAAGCGAGCTTGAAAAAGCAGTTGCCAACGGTATTTCGGTTGCGCCGCAAAAAGCGGCAGCTCCCGCTCCGAAGCCTGCTGAAAAACCGATTGAAATAAAAAAAGAAACAGAAACAGTACAAGCTGCATCGCCGAAAGAAGAAAATAAGGCAGAAATTCAGACTGAGCCGTCGAAAGAGTATGCCGCTCCTGTATTTGAGCCGAAAAAAGCGGAAACGGCAGCGCCTATGCAGTCAAATGCGGGTGAAACAGTACCGTTTACCAAATGGCCGGAGGTTACGGAAAAGCTTTTCGCCGAAAACAAGAGCCTTATTGCAATGCTCACAGGCTCGTCAGCCTACATTTACGGTAATAAATTTTTACTTATAAAAGGCTCGCCCGTTTTAGAGCTTTATCTTAAAACAGGCGAATACTCAAAAATAATCAAACAGGCAGTTTTTGACGTAACGGGTAAATCCTATTCCCTCGGCGTTTACAACAACGCGCCGCAGGAAACAGAAAAAAATCCCCTCAGCGACCTTGTGTCGAGGGCAAAACAGCTTGGAATTAAAGTTGAAGGAGAATAAATATTATGAAAGCAAGAATACCTAACCAGAGCGGAAGAGCCGATATGATGAAAAAAATTCAGCAGATGCAGGAGGAAATGGAACGTGTTCAGTCCGAGTGTCAGGAGGCTGAATATTCAGCTTCGTCTGGCGGCGGAGCTGTTGAGGTTACAGTTAACGGCTCACACGAAATAAAGTCAATCAAAATAAAGCCTGAAGTTGTTGACCCTGAAGATACGGAAATGCTTGAGGATATGCTCATAGCCGCTCTTAATGAGGCAATGCGCAAGGCTGACGAAACAGCAGAGCGTGAAATGGGCAAGGTAACGGGCGGAATGAATCTCGGCATTCCCGGACTCGGACTTTAATATTTATTAAATACTTATTTTTCGGAGAAATAAATGGCGGATATTGTATCACTTCAAAGGCTTATTGAAGAATTTCGTAAAATGCCCTCTGTCGGTCTGAAATCGGCAGAGCGGTTTGCTTATTATGTTTTGGGGCTTGATGACAATCAGGTAAAAAGCCTTACAGACGCCATAAACAATGCACACGAAAAAATTCATACCTGCTCGGTCTGCTGTAATTTGACAGAAGATGAAAAATGCAATATCTGCAACAACCCCAAGCGTGACAGCTCGGTAATTTGCGTGGTTGAAAACCCGAGGGATATTACCGCCTTTGAGCGCACTCACGAATACAGAGGGGTTTATCACGTTTTGCACGGCGTGATGTCGCCTATGAACGGAATAGGTCCTAACGATATTCGAATTAAGGAGCTGATTTCCCGCCTTTCAGATGACACGGTAAACGAGGTTATTATGGCAACTAACCCCACAGCCGAGGGCGAGGCAACAGCTATGTATATTTCAAAGCTTTTAAAGCCAATGGGTATTAAGGTTACAAGGCTTGCCTACGGCGTACCCGTGGGGAGCGATTTGGAGTATGCTGATGAGGTAACCCTTTCCCGCGCCCTTGACGGCAGACAATTATTATAATGCTGTTTAATGAATAATGTCGGTTTGGAAATTATATGTTTGTAGGGGCAGATGCCCACATCTGCCCAAAATGTCGCTAAGTATATACTTCTTATTTCTTGGCTTGATTTAAGTTTCTGCTTGCTGTCGCAAACAGAGGTTTACACCGAAATACCAAATCATAGTAATCATGTTCATTTACGGCGGAAGCAAGCCCCCGCCCTACCGCATAAATTGTGTATAGGTGACACAAAAAACGGATAGTCGTGGAAACCTATCTCTACACGATGGGCGTAGCCAAAATCAATACGGAGAATAATAATGTCAGAGAAAAATACAGGTAGCAACACCGTTGCGCAGAATAAAAAAGCATATCATGACTATTTCGTGCTGGAAACGTATGAAGCAGGCATTGAGCTTGTCGGCACGGAGGTTAAGTCGCTTCGTCAGGGCAAATGTAATCTTAAGGACTCTTGGTGCAACATTGACAGCGGTGAAATTTTTGTGAACGGAATGCATATAAGCCCTTATGAGCATGGCAATATTTTTAACCGTGACCCGTTGCGCTCAAGAAAACTGCTGATGCATAAAAAAGAAATAATGAAACTTTTCGGCACAATAAAGCAGGACGGTTTAACTCTCATTCCCCTTTCAGTCTATTTTAAAAAGGGCAGAGCAAAGGTACAAATAGGTCTTTGCAAGGGTAAAAAGCTTTATGACAAGCGTGACACTGCCGCAAAAAAAGAGGCCCAGCGTAATATTGAACGCGGTATGAAGGAAAGATTGAGATAAAATGGCTCTGAATCGTATTTGCATACAGTGCGGCAAGCACTTTACGCTCAGCGACAGCGAAATTGACTTTTACAATTCCAAAAATCTGGATTTGCCTAAGCGATGTAAAACCTGCCGTGAAATAAATAAAGGCAAAAAGTCCGAATATAACAGATATACGAAAAGAACAAAGGCAAGCGAAAAAGTCAGCGCGCCGACTGGTTCCGTTGTCGGATTTCTCGTACTTTTTCTGCTGTTGGAAATAAACATTTCTGTGACTACAGCATTTATTGTGTCGCTTGCTTCGGCAGTTATTTCTGCGGTTCTCATTTATCTGTTCGCAGGGCGTAAAATCGAAATTGAGGAATTTGACACCGCGCCTTATACATATACCTTTTACGACACAGCATCCATGGTTTCGCATTATGTAAAGCACGGAAAAGAAGTCGGCTGCGACAGTATGGAAAATTATCTTTATAAGGCAAATTCACTCATAAAAAATCCCAAAGCGCTTAAAAAGATACAGAAAGAGGACGGCGACACGGCGTATTTTTATCAGCCGACAGGCGACTTTGCCGTTGTTGCAAAAGCAGGTTATATCAGAACATATTTTAAAGCAGATTTACATTACTTTAATAAGCAATAGATAGTTTTTAACTGAAAATGAAATTTAAGTTAATATTTATCTAAACGGTTGTAAGCAGACATAAAGCCTGCATTAAGAGGTTACTGTTATGGTTTGGAGAATGACAAATATAAAGCTACAAAAAGGTTGCATTTTTTCTGTTTACGGGGATAGTGCGCCTTTTTGCAGGACATTTGTCGTAAACAGAGCCGTTTTTTACAGAAAAAGCGGTTAATTCGCTATGACAAAACCATATAAAACGTCGCATTATCTTCTTAACTGTATTTCAAATTAAGTTAAGGAGATTTTTTATGTTTAAAATTAAAAAGCAGATGCTGGGACTTTATTTATCCCTGATATTCGGCAATTTGTCACTGACAGGTGCGTGGGTGGCAATCTTAGCCGCAAGAGGCTACAATCTTGTTGAAATCGGCATTGCAGAAACTGTATTCCATATAACGAGCCTGTTATTTGAAATTCCTTCGGGCGTGTTTGCTGACATTTTCGGCAGAAAGAAAATGCTGATTGTAAGCTCCGTTATGCGATTTACCGGCAATATTGTTATGATATGTTCCCGTAATTTTTGCACAGTGTGTCTGTCTATGGCTTTTCAGGCACTGAGCTATAATTTTGCGTCAGGTTCAAATGACGCTTTGGCGTACGATTCGCTGAAAGAGGTTCAGCTTGAAAGATGCTTTGAGAAATATGCATCAAATCAACTTATAATTTATGCTGTTTGCGGCGGACTTTCCACCCTGTGCGTGGGACTTTCACTTTCTTTGGGATACAAAACGGCATACGGAATTGACGTAATTTTCAGCATTGTGACCGGGTTCATACTTTTATCTTTGCATGAAATTTACGGTAAAGAAAAGGCAAACGGGAAAAGTATTTGGAATAATTTATATGAGTGTTTTAAAGAAAGCCTACGGTTTATAAAAAATTCAAAAGCGGTAATGTGCCTTATGCTGTGCAATGCCCTAATCGGCGCGGCGGCAACATTGCTCTTGTTCTTTCTGCAGGCAAAGCTGCCCAAAAGCGGAATACCCGAAAGATGGCTCGGCACCTCTCTGATGTTTATGGAACTGGGCGGAATTGTCGGTTCAAAGCTTATTTTAAAGCTCAAAAATCTAAAATATAAAAATGTATTTTTAATTACAATTTTTCTTGTATTTGTCGGATATTTGGCTGAACATTCGTCAATATATTTGATTATGATTTTCGGCGGATTTCTGTCTGCATTGGCAGACGATGCCTTGCAGGTGCGTACAAATGCGAAAATACAGGATATGATACCGTCCGAGCAAAGAGCAACACTGACTTCAGTTGAATCCTTTCTGTTTTCATCTGTAATGATTGTACTCTCTCCTCTTGCTGGCGTCATTTTTTCAAAATGGTAGAGTTTTAAAAAAGTTAAATGTGAAAACTCCCTGTAAAAATGAACATTTTTTGCAGGGAGAAGCTTCGGATTAAACTGTTCAGTTCAAAAAAGAAAAACATTTTTATAAAATTTTCCGCTTGAATAATTTATAAAATATGTTACAATACTTTGAGAGAGCGAATCTCTTTTCGTTTTCAAAATCTGAATATACGGGGATGAAAGGATTTCGACGGGGATTTTGAACCTTGGTAAGCGAGCTGTGGCGAGGCACCACAATAAAAGCTTCAAGTTTAGAAATAAACGACAAAGATAATAAAGTACTTCTCGCTGCTTAATCGCAGTGAGCGTTCCACCGAAAGCACCGCGGTTCGGTCAGGAATGTCATAGAGCGGTAAATGTGAACGGGCAACCGCCTTATAACCCGTCATACACAATAGGGCTACCGATATTTTCAGCCTGCCTTTTGGCTAAAAATAAAGGGAATTTTATAAAAAGGCTACGCTCGTAGAAAACTTTGGGAATAGATTTTCGGACGCGGTTTCGATTACCGCCATCTCCACCATATAAATAAGGCGTCCTTTTGGGCGCCTTTTTTATATCGTAAATTACAGTTAGGTAATCGAAACCGTATAAGTCCATGCCGAGCGGTTTGCGGCAGCAGAGCGAGGCGGACATAAAAATGCGAAGGGTTGCAAAGCAACCGTACGAAGCGAAGCTTCGGTTTCCGCCATCTCCACCATATAAATAAGGCGTCCTTTTGGGCGCCTTTTTTATATCGTAAATTACAGTTAGATAATCGAAACCGCGACAGTCCATGTACGGCGGTATGCCGCAAGGCAGAGCCGTACGGACACAAAAATGCGAAGGGTTGCGAAGCAACTGAACGAAGCGCAGCTTCGGTTTCCGCCATCTCCACCAGCGGCAAGTGCCACATACAAGTTGCGCACCTCACGAAGTGGGGTGCGTTAGTTTTTTGCCCGCAACTTAATTACTAATCATTTAATTTATTGAAATTATTATTATGTGTTAATATAAAAATAACATAATTTACGGGGTGGGTATATGGGAAAGAGCTATAAAACAAACTACAAATACGATTCGGCGGAAACCGTTTATATTGACGGCACAGATTACTGTTTGCGAATTCGCTCGCAGGATATATCTAACCCAGTTGTTCTGTTTCTGCACGGCGGTTACGGTGCTGCTGACCGGCCGTTTATTATGAAATGGAACTCCTCATTATCAGAAAAATGCACGATGGTTTGTTGGGACCAGCGCGGCGCAGGACTTGCGTATAACCGCAAAACTGCAAAGAAAGAAATCCTAACGAAAGAGTTATATCTCAATGACCTGCACAGTGTGGTTGAATATTTAAAGAAGAGATTTAACAAAGACAAAATTATAATTGTCGGTCACTCGTTTGGCTCACAGCTTGGCGTTTGGTATGCTCAAATTCACCCTGAAAACATTTTAACTTATGTCGGCATAGGGCAGGTTATTGACGCAGCAAATAATGAAACAATTTCGTGGAAATACACTGTTGAACAAGCTGAGAAAAGGAACGACAAAAGGGCATTAAAGGTTTTGAAAGAAATCGGTCCGCCTGTTAACGGATTTTATAAGGATGATAAGCTACTGCTTCAGCGGAATTATCTTAACAAATTCGGCGGTATTCTGTACGGGAAATACGGTAACTCCGTTATAAATACACTGCCTAAAATACCGTGTATGTTCAAGGAATACTCATTTTTCACAATGCTGAATTACGTAAGTGCAAATACATACTGCCTTTCACAGCCTCTCGGTCACGAAAAGGTGGATTTTCTTAACGAGGTTAAGACGCTCCAAGTTCCTGTTTTCATAACTATGGGAAAATACGATTATAATACCGTATCAAGTTTAGCAGAGAAGTGGCTTGAACAGCTTGACGCCCCATATAAAAAATTCTATCTGTTTGAAAAGTCGGGGCATACACCTCAGTGGGAAGAAAGCGAAAAGTGGAATAAGATTTTTGCAGAGGAAATACTTGAATTTGCAAACTCCATATAAAGCTAACATTAAAAAGTATTAACCGGCGGTTCGATTTTGAACTGCCGGTTTTGCTTAATATAATTTATGTGAAAACGATTCCTTTTACTGTATTGAATTTTGGACTATACACCTGCTAATATGTTAAGATTGCGCAATTGTGAGTCTGATATTCTGTCATTAACGCTGTATGCGTGTTTTTCCAAATCGCCGCAGATTGCCTTTGTAAGATTTCTTTCCTGTAAAATATCAATTATTCTGCCCGCAATTTTTTCGACTGCCTCATATTTTAAATCGGCAACGTCAAAATCGTTGTTGTCGCCGTAAAGCAGAAGAGACAGATTATCATTGTAAAAGTCGTCTGTGTCAAGCTCACTGAGCGCGCGGAAGCTCCATTTGTAGTAGGGCATATATCGGTTATTTAAAATGAAAACAGCTTTCATCGCTGCATTTACAAATTCAAACAGCGCAAGCTGCGCCGCCTGCTTTTCGCCGTGATTCAGACAACGGGTGAAATTGTACTGCCCCGACTGCGCCATTAAAAGAAGATTACCCGCAAGCTTTTTCAATTTTACGTCATCAGGCTGATTTTGAAGTATATTGCGTATTTTTGTAAATTCGCCCAAATTGTCAAAATACACTTCGCCGTTTGTCGCTTCCAAAAGCGCGTAGTCCGGCAAATTAAGCCAAGCTTCATTTGAAAGAACGCCGTCAGGTGCGCCTGTTTTTGAAATGTAAAATTCGGATGTTCGCAAAACTCCGTTTCTGTTACCGCCGACGGGAGAAATTCTCTGCCTTTTAACACCCATATACTCTTTAGGCAGTTTTTCGTATGCGCGCTCCAAAAGAAATGCAGTTCTGCGGTCGACAATGTCCTCAGAGGGCAGAAAAATGCAGAACCCGGGTTCAAAATCGTGATCCTGTGAAATTTCATCGTCATATCCCAAATGCTCTGAGCCGCTGCCCGCAAACCCTGCGGCAAGGAACGGCAGAATGTCGGCAAAATCATGTTCCAGCATCGGTTTTCCGTACTCCTCATAAAATCCCTTTGAAAGCTCAAGTCCGTTCATAAATTTCCTCCGCACGCTTTAAAAGTTCCTTTTCTGTCATAAAAAATCCGTAATAACCGAATGTGCCTGCGCATTTTTCACAGATAAAAGCATAGTTGCCGTCATGCGACAGGCTGCTTGTGTTTAAAAGCTCCTCCGCCTTTTCAAGATACTCGTTTATCTTGCTTTCAGCCTGCTCAAGCCCGTTTTGCGCGGCTTCCAAATCGGCTAAATTACAATAGGTTACAGCAATTTCGCCCTCACCGTTTTCTGCTTTCGACATAATTTCAATTGCTTTATTGAAAAGAAGTCGGGCTTTTTCATATTCATTAAGACGCATAAGGCAGATTGCCGTGTTGTTGTAAAGTCCGCCGAGGCGTTCATCAGTGCTTTTTAAATATTTTTCGTAAATTTCAGCGGCTTTTTCGTAAAGCAGCAATGCCTTTTCATATTCGTCAAATGCGCAGTAACCCGTAGCACAGTTAAGAAATGTAGTACCCTTTGTAACCGTGTTTGCAAATTCACAGTCTTCTGCTAAGGCAAGACAGCTGTTTATTGCGGAAAAGCATTTTTCTTTTTGTCCTGTTTTTCTGTAAAGTCCGACTTTTTCATTGAGAATTGTTAATTCTCCCCGTTTGTCATTGCCGAATTTAGCCTCTTCGTGCCAATAGTCGAGCGTTTTTTCAGCTGAAATATAGTCGTTTCGGCTTAAATGCTCATCTACCTTGGCAAGCGCTCTGCCCACGGGGATAGGCGTCACGGTTTGATTTATATTCATTTTAAGAGGACAGCACGGCTCCTCGTAATCCTCTTTTGATATAGTAAAGCCTTCTGAATTGTTCATTCTTCGTTTCTCCGTATATTAAAATACAACAACAAGTAGCATTTTGAACTGCTCCTTACCGAAAACCGCGTGGGGGTGCTTTGCGGGCATTACAATGGACTGACCCTCGCAAAGCTCATATTCTTTGCCGTCAATTGTTATTCTGCCTACGCCATCAAGACAGGTTACAAGCGCATCTCCGCCTGATTCGTGGGTGCTGATTTCCTCGCCCTTGTCAAAAGAGAAAAGCGTTACGCTGACAGCATCGTTCTGAGCCAGCGTTTTGCTGACAACCTGCCCCTCGCAGTATTCAACCAAGCTTTTTAATACTGTGACCTCTGATTTGGTAATATTTTTCATTCCGTTCATAATAGACCTGCCTTTCTGCTGATTTTATATAAATATTCCTTTATGAAAGCTCAAACTGACCTGTATAAAGCTGATAATATCTGCCCTTTTGAGAGAGCAAATCGTCATGGTCTCCGCGTTCAATAATCTCTCCGTTTTCAAGCACCATAATGGCGTTTGCATTGCGGACGGTTGAAAGACGGTGGGCAATAACAAACACGGTTCTGCCTGCCATAAGCTTATCCATACCCTGCTCAATAAGCTTTTCTGTTCTGGTGTCAATTGAGCTTGTCGCCTCGTCCAAAATCAGTACGGGCGGGTCTGAAACAGCGGCACGGGCAATGGACAGAAGCTGGCGTTGACCCTGAGAAAGATTTCCGCCGTCTGAGCCGAGAACGGTGTCATAGCCGTTGGGCAGAGCCATAATGAATTCGTGGGCGTTTGCAAGCCGAGCGGCAGCTTCAATCTGCTCGTCGGTAGCCTCCAAATTACCGTAACGGATATTGTCTCTTACCGTGCCGGTGAACAAATGCGTATCCTGTAAAACCATACCGAGTGAACGGCGAAGGTCGTCTTTTTTAATCTTCTGAATATTTATTCCGTCATATCTTATTTTGCCGTTGTTTATGTCGTAGAAACGGTTAATAAGATTTGTTATGGTTGTTTTGCCCGCTCCCGTTGAGCCGACAAAGGCTATTTTCTGACCGGGCTTTGCATAAAGCGAAATGTCGTTAAGCACGGTCTTTTTACCGTCATAGGAGAAGGTAACATTTTCAAATTCCACCTTACCCTGAAGCTCCTTGTATTCAACAGTGCCGTCTGCCTGGTGAACGTGCTTCCACGCCCAAATTCCTGTATGCTCGGGACATTCTGCAATTACGCCGTTTTCGTCCTTACGGGCATTTACAAGAGTTACATAGCCTTCGTCTGTTTCGGGCTGTTCGTCAAGGTATTCAAAAATACGCTCTGCGCCTGCAATTGCCATAATCGCATTGTTAAACTGCTGTGAAAGGTTTGAAATGGGCTGTGAAAAGTTCTTTGAATTTTGCAAAAACGCAACTATACTGCCCGGTGAAAGAATACCCCTTACCGCTAACATTCCGCCCACTGCGGCTGTTATTGCGTAATTCACATGGGAAAGGTTGTTCATAAGAGGCATAAGTATGCTTGCAAAGGTGTTAGCGCCCGTTGAAGCCTTACGTAAATTTTCATTTATTTCATTGAATTTTTCTACGGTTTCTTCCTCACGGTTAAAAACCTTAACAACCTTTTGCCCCTCTATCATTTCTTCAATATAGCCGTTAACAACGCCTAAGTCCTGCTGCTGCTTTTTGAAATAATATGAGCTTTTTTTGCCGAGTACTTTTGTGAGGAAAACCATAAGCGCGACCATTACTATTACAAGAAGAGTAAGAACAGGGCTGTAATAAAGCATTACGATAAACGAGCCTGCTATGGTTATAGTCGAGGAAACAAGCTGAGGAAGCCCCTGGGAAAGAAACATTCTTACTGACTCAACATCGTTTGTGAAACGGCTCATAATTTCGCCGTTGGGACGTGAATCATAGAATTTTATCGGCAAATCCGAAACCGAGTCAAATATATCCCTGCGGAAAAGATTCATTGTTCTTGCCGTAAGGTAAACCGAGCATTTTGCTTTGCCGTATGAGGCGATAACACTGACTACGGAGATAATCGCCATAAGAATTATCTGTTTTTTTACTCCGTTGAAAAGCGACCATGAAAATCCCTTTCCTATGGCGGGAGTAAGCAAATCGTCAACTATCGGCTCAATGAAAACCGATATTGCAACAGTTGCCAGCGAACTTAAAATTACCAGAGTAATTACTCCGATAAGAAGCTTTTTTTCTTCGCCTAAATATTTCAGAAGTCTTTTAACCGTTGCACCTGTGTTTTTAGGCTTTGCCACAGGCGGACGGTTTCTGCGTTCGGGTCCCGGCATTACTGCTCACTCCTTTCAGCTTCAAATTCATCGCAGCCCTTTTGCTGCGCGTCATAAATATCTCTGTAAATTTCACTGCGCTCTAAAAGCTCCTTGTGCGTTCCGATATCCGCAATAGCACCGCCGTCAAGAATAATTATCTTGTCGCAGTCAGAAACGGAAGAAATTCTTTGCGCAATAATAATTTTTGTGGTGTCGGGCGTGTATTTGCGAAGAGCAGACCTTATGCGTGCGTCAGTCGCCGTGTCAACAGCGCTTGTGGAGTCGTCAAGAATGAGTATTTTCGGATTTTTAAGAATTGCCCTTGCAATGCAAAGACGCTGTTTCTGACCGCCCGAAACATTAACGCCGCCCTGACCGAGGTCTGTATTAAACCCGTCGGGGAAGGACTCAACAAAGGAAAGCGCATCGGAAATTTCGCAAGCCTTTTTAAGCTCTTCGTCCGTAGCATTTTTATTGCCCCAGCGAAGATTTTCTGCTATTGTGCCTGAGAAAAGCACATTCTTTTGAAGAACCATACTTACCGCCTCACGAAGACCGTAAACGGAATATTCCTTAACATTTCTTCCGCCGACAAGCACCTCACCCGAGGCAGTATCGTAAAGCCTTGGTATGAGCTGAACTACTGATGATTTTGAACTGCCCGTTGCGCCCATAATTCCAATCATTTCGCCGCTGTTGATTTTAAAGGAAACATCTTTAATAACATCGCCGCCGCTGCCGTAACGGAAGGATACATTTTTAAATTCCACACTGCCGTCCGATACTTCTTTAATCGGATTTTCAGGGTCTTTAATATCCGGCTCTTCATTCAGCACCTCACCTATACGCTTGGCGCTTGCCTCTGCCATAAAGAACTGAGCCAAAATCATAATTGTCATAAGGAAGGACATTAAAATTTGGAAAGCGTAAGTGAAAATAGCCGTAAACTGACCGACTTCAAGCTTCATTTCGGATATTGATTTTGTCGCGATAATAACAATTGCCGTAATGGTAAGGTACATAAGAAGCATTAAAGCCGGCTCGCCCAAAACCATTATTTTTTCTGCGCTGATTGCAGATTCGGTAAGATTGTCGTTTGAGTTCTTAAATTTCTTCTTTTCGTAATCTGTTCGTACAAACGCCTTTACAACACGGATATTGGTGAAATTTTCCTGAATAGACGCGTTGAATTTATCGAATTTTTTCAGCATAATACGGAAACGCTTTATTGCAATGGGCGCAAAAATTGCAAGCACAATAACAATAATCGGGAGCGCAACCGCAAATACGCTTGCAACCTCGGGACTCATTCGTATGCAAAGTATCAAAGCGGATACGAGCATAATCGGCGCGCGGAAAAATATTCTAATCAGCATTAAAAATGTGTTTTGAACCGTATTGACATCGGTTGTCATTCTCGTAATGAGCGACGCTGTTGAGAATTTGTCGATATTTGAGAATGAAAAGGTCTGCAATTTTTCCATAAGTCCGTGGCGCAGACTTGCTCCGAAGCCCATTCCTGCCACTGCACCGACTCTTGCGGCAAGCGAGCCGCAGCAAAGCGAGCAAATTGCAAAAATGAGCATTTTTCCGCCGTATGCAAAAATGTCGTGTATAGCGGCGCTCTGCGCTGCAGCGTCTGCGTTTTCGGTTAAGAGAATTGTTTCAACAATATCTGCCATAACCTGTGGAATAAGCAGTTCAAACATAACCTCGCCTATCATCAAAACAGGGCAGATAAATGCATAAACCTTGTATTTGTCAGCGTATTTTAAAAGCTTAAACATCATTTTCCTCCTTTTGCTTAAATGAATGTTTGTTTTTTTCGGGGAAATGCTCTGTGAGATTGTCTGTCATCTTTTTTATTACAGACAGCATAAAAGAAATTTCATCGTCGGAAAGACCTGAAATTTTGGCGCTGTCAACCGAAGAAAAGCTTTGCCGCGCAAAAGAATCCAGCTCCGCGCCCTTTTCCGTTAAAGAAAGATTGTTGCGACGGGCGTCAGCCTTATCTGTTTCACGTGAAATAAGTCCCGATTTTTCCAATCTTTTAACGGACACTGCCACAGAAGCAGGAGAAATATTCAGAGAATCCGCAATCTCTTTTTGAGTGGCATTCGGGTTATGGCTTAAATAGCATAAAATCGGCGGCTGACCGAAGTAAATGCCTTTCTCCTCAAGCAAACGGTCAACTATGCGTCTTTCGCAGATATTCAGGAAATGGAGCATATCACAAAGCTCTTTTTCCTTTTCGTTTTTGTTGTCCATACACTACCTCAAAAAAATAATTAGTCGCTTAACTGTTAATCGCTTAATCATTATATCACCGAAAATTTATATGTCAATACGCAACGGTAAAAATTTCCGAAAAATTCACAAGTTAAATTAAAACCACCCGTTTGTGAATTTGTCGGGTGGCCTTGAGCATTTAAAAATATTGCTTTTTAATCTGTTATTTGATTTTTCTGCTTTTGCTTTTTGGCTTTTGATGTATATGAAGCCGATACCGTAAGCATTATAAGTGTTCCGAACAGAAATACAAAATATACAGTTGCAACGGGAGATGTTGATTTTATTCCCTCAACATTCGCATATAGTTTGTTGTTTGACAGCAGAGCTTTTACTGTTTTGCCTTTATAATATCCTGCCAGTCCGTGAACATTCTGAAGCTCATATTCTTCACCGTTATATTCTACTTTAACTTCATAAAAATCTGTTTTATTGCCTGTGCTTTTATTTATAACTTGTTTAACGCCGGTGCTTGTAACAACGGCGTCAACTTCTGTATAGGTTACCTTTGAATTGTTCATTAAAAACCAAAAAACAACTGCTGAAATAAAGCAAAGCGCAGTCAAAATCCACATAATTGCAATTTTCTTTTTCATATTAATATCGCCTTTAAAAGTAAAGTATATAATTTTAATTTGTTTTTTCCCAAAAAAGCAAATCATTACCCGTTTCTGATTGAAACGGGTAATGTAAGCTTATCACTAAAACTCAAATCAGAGTTTTACAGTATTGAATTCAGATAAAGCAAAATTATGCTTTCATTGCCTCTTCAACTGCAACTGCAACTGCAACGGTTGCACCAACCATTGGGTTGTTACCCATGCCGATAAGTCCCATCATTTCAACGTGAGCGGGAACTGATGAAGAACCTGCGAACTGAGCATCTGAGTGCATTCTGCCCATAGTGTCGGTTAAGCCGTAGCTTGAGGGACCTGCCGCCATATTGTCGGGGTGAAGCGTTCTGCCTGTACCGCCGCCGGAAGCTACTGAGAAATAGTTAACGCCGTTCTCAACGCACCATTTCTTGTATGTGCCTGCAACGGGGTGCTGGAAACGTGTCGGGTTTGTTGAGTTACCTGTGATTGAAACGCCTACGTTCTCAAGCTTCATAATTGCAACGCCTTCGGGAACGTTGTCAGCGCCGTAGCACTTAACGTCTGCTCTCGGACCGTTTGAGAAGGGCTTCTGCTCAGTAACGGTAACTGTTTCGGTATAGGGGTCAAATTCGGTTTCGCAATATGTGAAGCCGTTGATTCTTGAAATGATATAAGCGGCGTCCTTGCCGAGACCGTTAAGAATAACGCGGAGCTTGTTCTCACGAACCTTGTTAGCGTTAAGAGCAATTTTGATTGCGCCTTCAGCAGCGGCAAAGCTTTCGTGGCCTGCAAGGAAGCAGAAGCACTCTGTCTCTTCTGAAAGAAGCATTTTACCTAAGTTTCCGTGACCGAGACCTACCTTACGGTTTTCGGCAACAGAACCGGGAATGCAGAAGCTCTGAAGACCAACGCCTATAGCGGCGGCAGCGTCAGCAGCCTTTTTGCAGCCTGATTTAATAGCGATTGCAGCGCCTACTGTGTAAGCCCATTTTGCATTTTCAAAGCAGATAGGCTGTGTTTCCTGTACGATTGTATAAGGGTCAATACCCTTAGCGTCGCAAATTTCTTTGCACTCATCAATTGATGAAATGCCGTATTCCTTAAGAGTTGCGAGGATTTTAGCCTCACGTCTTTCGTAACCTTCAAACTGTGCCATTGTGAAATCCTCCCTTTCTTATTCTTTTCTCGGGTCAATATACTTTGCAGCTTCTGCGAATCTGCCGTATGTGCCGATTGATTTTTCGTATGCTTCGTTGGGTTCCATACCCTTTTTGATAAAGTCGGTCATCTTGCCGAGAGAAACGAATTCATAGCCGATAACCTCATCGTTCTCGTCAAGAGCCATTCTTGTGCAGTAGCCCTCTGTCATTTCAAGGTAGCGAACGCCCTTTGCCTTTGTGCCGTACATTGTGCCGACCATTGAGCGATAGCCTTTGCCGAGATCCTCCATACCTGCGCCGATAACAAGTCCGTCGTCAGAGAATGCAGACTGAGTACGTCCGTAAACTATCTGGAGGAAAAGCTCTCTCATAGCAGTGTTGATAGCGTCGCAGACAAGGTCTGTGTTGAGAGCCTCAAGAATTGTTTTGCCCGGGAGAATTTCCGCAGCCATAGCAGCTGAATGTGTCATACCTGAGCAGCCGATTGTTTCAACAAGAGCTTCCTCAATAATACCGTTTTTAACATTGAGGGAGAGCTTGCAGCCGCCCTGCTGAGGTGCGCACCAGCCGATGCCGTGTGTGTAGCCCGAAACATCTGTAATCTGCTTTGAGGCAATCCATTTGCCTTCTTCCGGAATGGGAGCAGGGTCGTGATGCGGACCTTTTTTAACACAGCACATAGTTTCTACTTCATGTGAATAGTTAATCATAAAAGATAAACTCCTTTCTGAATTTCATTTGTAGTTTTTAAACCTTTTAAATTATACATTTTAGGGACAGTATTTTCAATAGGAAAATTGACAAAACTTTGACACGTTAAACATTTTTTTGGGTGAAATATGCAAAAATAAGCGCGTTTATATCTCAAAAACTAATAAATTGACTTTCAAATAAAAATAATATATACTATCTTATTAAGTATTGTTATTAAGAGGATAAATTATGCAAATGAAATTTTCCGCTACCTGCCTTTTGGGGATAGAGGGGCTTATTGCAGATGAGTTGCGTAGAATGGACGCTCAGAATGTTTCCGCGCAGAACGGCAGGGTTGATTTTGAGGGCGATGAAAATATGCTTGCCCGAGCAAATATTTGCTCAAGATATGCCGAGCGTATTTTAATACGTATGGGAAGCTTTCGCGCTGAAACCTTTGAAGAATTGTTTCAGGGCGTAAAGAAAATACCGTGGGAAATGTTTATAGGCGAAAAAGATGCATTCCCCGTAAAAGGTTATTCGCTGGACTCAAAGCTGTTTTCCGTTAGCGACTGCCAGGCAATCGTAAAAAAGGCCGTAGTTGAACGGCTCAAATCAAAATATAATATTAATTGGTTTGAGGAAACGGGTACGGTTTATCAGCTTCAGTTTTCCATAATGAAGGACACTGTTACGCTGTTTATTGACTCAACAGGCTCAGGGCTTCACAAAAGAGGATACCGACCTGTTGCAAATGCCGCTCCCATAAAAGAAACGCTTGCCGCCGCAATGGCGGAGCTTGCGCGCGTGCGTCATTATCACACGCTTTATGACCCAATGTGCGGCTCGGGAACGATTTTAATTGAGGGCGCTATGAAAGCGCTTAACATTGCCCCGGGTATTCACCGCACCTTTGCCTGTGAAAAATTTCCGATGATAGACGCAGAAATTTGGCGGCAGGAAAGGGCGAGGGCAGGCGACCTTGTTATCCGTGACGCTGAATTTACCGCATACGGTTCTGATATTGATTTTAATGCGCTTCAGATTGCGCAGGAAAACGCAAGGCGGGCAGGCGTTGCAATGAAGATGGATTTTTCAAAGCGCGATGTTAAGGATTTTGCACGAAAAAGCGAAAAAGGAACGGTTATCTGCAATCCGCCCTACGGCGAGCGAATGCTGGACATAAAAAACGCTCGGGAAATTTATCGTACAATGGGTAAAATATTTACGCAGGAGCGTGGCTGGGCTTATTACATTATAAGTCCCGATGAGGAGTTTGAAAAGATTTTCGGAAGAAAGGCAGATAAACGCAGAAAGCTTTACAACGGTATGATTAAATGCCAATTATATATGTATTTTAAATAAGGCTGGTGGAAAGAGATGAAGCATTGTTTTATTGTTAACCCCGTTTCAGGAAAAGGAAAAGCCGCAAAGGCTTACATTCCAGTAATTGAAAAATATGTAAGAGAAAATAACCTTGACGCAGAAATTTACGTTACAAAGGCGTTTCGCGACGGACAGAAATACGTTGAAGAGACAGCAAAAAAGGGCGAACCCGTAAGATTTTATTCCTGCGGAGGCGACGGAACTCTTTATGAAACAGTTAACGGTTGCTATAAATATCCGAATTGCGAGGTTGCGTGTATTCCCCTCGGCTCAGGCAACGACTTTATAAGACTTTTCGGGTCTGATACCGATATTGATAAGCACGTAAACGGTGTGCCTACAAAGCTTGACCTCATTTTTACCGAGGGTAAGGTTGCCATTAACCAATGCTCAATGGGTATTGACGCCGAAGTTTGTGCAAAGCAGTCTGAATTTAAAAAGCTTCCGCTCATAAGCGGTTCTGCGGCTTATGATTTATCTCTCGTTTACTGTATGGCAGGCAAGCTTAAAAGCGAATTTAAGGTTACAATTGACGGCGAAACATTTGAAGATACATTCCTTTTCTGTTATGTAGGCAATTCCCGCTGGTACGGCGGCGGGTACAAGGCGGCTCCACTTGCAGACCCTGCCGACGGACTTATTGACGTTGTTATGATAAAGCTGGACAGAAGCCGTTTAAAGCTTCTTCCGCTCATAAGCAAATACAAGGCAGGCGAGCATCTTGACTGGGATATTACGACCTTCCGCAGAGCTAAAAAGGTTGTAATCGAAAGCAAAAAAATCGCCGCAGTCAATGTGGACGGCGAGTGCGAATATGTAAATAAGCGTACCTTTGAAATGATGGAGAGTGCGATTACATTTGTAGTACCCAAAGGTTCACCGTATCTTGACGGTATAAAATAGGTTTAAATACTTACAGCAAAATTTTCTGTGAAAAATTGTTTTAACTTGTAGGGACAGCCGACCTCGGCTGTCCGTTTTTTTTGAAACTTACTCTGTAGGGAACGCAAAATTGTAG
>CANARN010000002.1 GCA_947364045.1 uncultured Clostridia bacterium | reverse complement strand
TCAAAGATTACAGGGTTCCTTTTTATCTCGTCGTTGTTTAATTTTCAAGGTCCGTGTTTGCGCTGTTCCTTAGCGCTCGTATATAATATCAAATCAATTGACAAATGTCAACAACTTTTTTTAATTTTTTTCATCTTTTTTGAAACTCAACCGGGTGTTTCGAAATTATGCATAAAAAACAATTATCCATTTTACAAATTATGTGCAAATCGGGTCAAAAATCCAAAATAAAGATATGCAAATATTTAAATTGTGATTTAATTTATATGATATTTATTTTTAACTATTATCGGAATTGCTATTAATACTTAAAATACATTTTCTTTTTTTACTATGATAATCAACAGAGGACTGTCATTGTGTGACAATCCTCTCAAAAAATTTATTTAATAATCGGATAGGGGTAATCTCCTGTTCCGTTTTTCCAAAATATTTTCTCAATCACACTCAGAAAATTCTCGTTCATTATCATTGAGCCCGCTGTCGCCGCCATGGTTAAAAAACACGAAAAGATAACAAAAATCACCCAACCGTTTGTGTTTTTAGAGGCAAAATTCTTATAAAAATCCTTTTCGGTAATTTTCTGAAACGGCATATTGGCATTACCGCAGTTTTGGTACGTCTGCTGTACGTAAGGCGTTTGCTGACGCTTATCTGACGGTACATCGTTTTTTAACTGCACAGGCATAAGTCTTGCTCCGCATACTGTGCAGAATGCAGATGTGTCATCTGTGTATGCTCCACAATTTGAACAATACATATAAATCATCCTATCTATAATATTTTTCAACATCTGTTAAAAATGTCTTTTTAATTTTAACAAACGGTAATTCAAATATCTATACTCCGCCCGCATACACTCCGGAAAAATTCACTTTTTCTACATTTTTTTAATTTTTGGCATATCATTGAGAAAATGAAGCTTAAAAATTTTTCACGGTATGCCGAGGTCGGCATACCCTACAAAAATCATCATCGCCGGTGCATCTCTTCGTCGGCTCGGTCGCCGCTTCTGCTTCACAATAGCAGAAAAGCATATTCGGCATATAAAAAACGGCAGGAGCAAGCCCCTGCCCTACCACATATATATTGCAAATGGTGACGGTAAACGGGAAGCATAGTCGTCTTCCCCTGCAAAAAACGGACAGGAATATAAACCTGCCCGTACAAATTTAATTTTGCATTTTGTTTTATCAGTGATGATGGTGGTGATGATGATGCGATGCTGAAGAATGGTGATCAACGTGGCAATTGTGTTCCGTGCACGCTTCATCGGGTGATTCGAGTTCAAGCGTAGCGTGCACAATATTATGCTCTGCAAGCTCTTCTCTTATCTTCTGCTTTATCTCGGCTGCGTTGCCGTTTGTCACAATGTGCATTGTTGCATAGTTAAGAACGCCGTCAAGACTCCAAAGGTGAATATGGTGAACGTCCTCAACATCCTCAATTTCGGTTATGTACTCTTTAATTTCATCGGTTGACAAGCCGTGAGGTGTTTTTTCGAGGAATAAATCAACCGCCTCTTTCAGATTTTTGACTGTATTTATCAATATAAACAGCGCAACGCCTATAGACATTAACGGGTCAATAACCGAAATATCCGTAAATTTCATAGCTACTGCGCCGATAAGAACTACCACCCAGCCGAGCACATCCTCAAGCATATGAAGATTAACGGCTTTTTGATTGAGCGAGTCGCCTTCACGTGTGAAATAAGCCGCGGCGAAATTGGTAACAGCTCCGATAACCGCAAAAATTATCATACCGTTATAATTGATTTCGACAGGATTTATAAGCCGTTTTGCCGCATTTATTATGACGAGAACCGAGCCGACAAGAAGAATGACCGTTGTAATAATACTGCCGATTACGGAATACCTTGCATATCCGAAGGTATAAATGTTGTCAGGCTGTTTCTTGCTTTTCTTTTCGAGAAAATACGAAATACCTATGCTTGCGGCGTCGCCTATATCGTGAATTGAGTCGGAAAGTATTGCAACACTGCGCGTAAAAATACCTCCTATAAATTCAAATATTGAAAATGACAAATTAAGTATAAATGCAATTAATATGTTTTTCTCTGTTTTTGTTTTCATAATATAATCTCCTCTGTCAAATTTTATGCTTAACGTGCTGAAGTCCGACTTCAAAAATCTCTGCTATATGAGAGTCATCAAGCGAATAATAAACAGTTTTCCCGCTTTTACGGGATTTTACTATTCCCGCCTCTTTAAGCTTGCTGAGTTGATGTGAAATAGACGATTTTGTCATTGAAAGCGCATTTGCAAGGTCGCAAACGCACATTTCGTTCTGCAAAAGCGCAAACAACAGTCTGCACCTTGTTGAGTCGCCCATTATCTTAAAAAAATCGGCAACACAGTTCATCATATACATACTGGGCATTTTTGACACTGTATCGGAAACTATTTCTTCATGCACCATATTGCAGTCGCACATAAATTCGTTTTTAGGCATAGCTCTTCTCCTTTTGATTTTCAGTTGAATATTTATTCAACTGTATTATAGTTGAACGAGTATTCAATTGTCAAGTGTTTTTGGGAAATTTTTTTGAAATTTTATAAATATTTTTGAAACAACAATTGAAACATAAAAGAAAAAAGCAGAAGCACTGAACAATCGGTACTTCTGCTTTAATACGAATGAATATTTATATGCCCCTCATCAGTCACTTCGTGACAGCTTCTCCCAAGGGAGAAGCCAAAATTTGCCTTCTCCTTGAGGGTGCGGGCTACCGCTGCATTTTATTTATCAATCAAGGAAGTCGCGGAGCTTTTTGCTGCGACTGGGGTGGCGAAGCTTTCGAAGAGCCTTTGCCTCAATCTGACGGATACGCTCTCTTGTAACTCCGAACTGAGAGCCGACCTCTTCAAGAGTTCTCGGGTGACCGTCCTCAAGTCCGAAACGGAGCGACAAAACCTTTGACTCACGGGGAGTTAAGGTTTTAAGAACCTCAGTAAGCTGTTCCTTGAGAAGAGAAATAGATGCGGCATCTGCCGGTGAAAGCGCATCATCGTCGGGAATAAAGTCACCTAAATGGCTGTCCTCCTCCTCGCCTATGGGTGTTTCAAGAGAAACAGGCTCCTGAGAAAGACGCAGAATTTCACGTACCTTGTCAGGTGACATTCCAAGCTCGTCCGCAATTTCCTCTGCTGACGGGTCATGACCGTTTTTGTGAAGAAGCTGTGTGCTTGTCTTTTTAACCTTGTTAATAGTTTCAACCATATGAACAGGGATTCGGATTGTTCTTGCCTGGTCGGCAATGGCTCTTGTAATCGCCTGTCTTATCCACCATGTAGCATAGGTTGAAAATTTAAAGCCCTTTGTATAGTCAAATTTATCAACAGCCTTAATAAGACCGAGGTTGCCCTCCTGAATTAAGTCAAGGAATGCCATACCTCTGCCCACATAGCGCTTGGCAATGCTGACAACAAGACGAAGATTAGCTTCTGCAAGACGTTTTTTTGCGTCGGGGTCATTCTCTGCAATTCTCATAGCAAGAACCTGCTCCTCCTCTGTTGTAAGAAGAGCAACCCTGCCTATCTCTTTAAGATAAACACGTACGGGGTCATCCATAGCGAGAGTTTTATTTTCGCCGAGTCCGCCGTCATCGGTTTTTGCAAGGTCTGTTTCGCTTGTAATAGCTTCTCTTGCCATATCGCCGAGGTCGTCGATAATCTCAATATTGTTTTGCTCGATTATTTCATACAGCTTGTCAAGCTCGTCCATTTCAATGTCAAGCTCAATAATCGCAGTATCAATTTCCTGCGTGGTTAATTTACCTACGGTTTTTCCTTTTTCAACAAGCGCTTTAATTGCTGTTTTTTTGTCAAGATTTTCCATATTCTTTCACCCTTATGTATTATTTCGGAAGAAGCTCAGGAAATCGTCATCGCTGATGCTGTCACCGTCAGCAGAAGTTCTTTTTTTCCTATTTTTCTCACCGATTATTGTTTTTATACAATCCTCGCATTCTTCCTGCGTATTTTGCAGAACCTGCGAAACTGTTTGAATTTTAGCGACGGCTCTTAATTCGTCCTCAATAAGCTCGCCGTGAAGAAAAGATATTTCAGCCGATTTGCCCTCTCGAAGTCTGTCGGTTACGGTTTTGTAAATTCTGCCGTTAAAGCCTGTTACAAAATCCTCGGAAGTAATTTTTTTATCTGCCGTTTTTAAAAGAACGGGATTTGCCAAAATAATCGCTATTAAGCTTTCCTCCGCCTTTGCCGCCTTGAAATCAGCTATACGCTCCGGATTTAATTTATCAAGAATGTCATCTGCTTTAACAGCAGTTTTAAATTCCTGCTTTTTCTGTGTTATGCGGTGCGATTTGCCTAAACGCTTAACCTCGTCCGTAATTGCGGATTTTGCAACGGAAAGCTCGGCGGCAAGACGCGACGCATAAATGTCAAGCTCTATGGGGCTGAGCGACGCCAAAATCGGAATTGCCGCCCTAAGATAACGACGCTTGCCGTCATCTGTAGTTAAATCAAACTTTTCACGCTCCGCCAAAAGCTTAAATTCTATTTCGTTGGCGGCTCCGTCAATTATTGATTTAAAACGCTCTACACCGAAGTTTTTAATTATTTCATCAGGGTCCTTACCGCCCGAAAGCTTTAAAACGCGGATTTTGGCATTGGTTTTTGAAAACACCTCAAGCGCTCTGGCTGTTGCCTTTCCGCCTGCCTCATCATTGTCATAGCAAAGATAAATTTCCGAAGCGTAACGCGACATTAGATGCGCCTGCTCGCTTGTAAGCGCAGTGCCGAGTCCTGCAACGGCATTTGTAAAGCCTGCCTGATGAAGCATTACAACGTCAATATTACCCTCGCACAAAATAAGGCTGTCTTTCCCTGATTTTCTCGCAAAATTCAGCGCAAAAACCTCATTACCTTTTTTATAGACAAGCGTGTCGGAGGTGTTGACATATTTGCCTTTATCCTCTTCACGAAGCCGTCTTCCGCTGAAGCCCAATACATTTCCACGCAAATCTATAATAGGAAAAACGAGCCTGTGACGGAAATTGTCGTAATATGTACCCTTTTGTGATTTTTTAAGAAGATTTGCCTCAAAAAGCTCATAATCGGAAAAGCCTTTGGCGTTTAACCAGTCCTTGAGTCCCGTCCAAGAATCCGGCGCGTAGCCTATGCCGAATTTTATTATCGTTTCTTTGGTAAGACGTCTGCCTAAGCAATAGTCAACCGCCGCCTTGCCGTTTTTTCCGAAAAGCTGTTTGCTGTAAAATCTTGCGGCTTCTCTGTTCGCCTCATACATACGCAGTCTGCGTTTAGAAAGAGTTGAATCGTAGGAATTCTCCTCCGGCAAGTCCATACCCACTTTATCCGCAAGGAATTTTATCGCATCCACATAATCAAGATTTTCAATTGAGCAGATAAAGTGAATTACGTCGCCGCCCTCTCCGCAGCCAAAGCAATAAAAGGACTGCGTGTCCGGATAAACTGTAAATGACGGCGTTTTTTCACCGTGAAAAGGACAAAGCCCACGACAGATTTTACCGTTTCGTTTGATATTAACGTAGGATGAGATTATCGTTTCAATGTCTGCGCGGCGGCGAAGCTCTGCAATATACTCGTCACTGATAGCCATTAAAAATCCCCCATTCCCGTATCAATCCATCCGCTTGGGATAAAAATGTTTTGATAGACAGAAAGAAGATAACGGTCGCTCATACCTGCAATGTAATCGCAGACAGCGCGTTCCACGCCCTCATTTTCTATTATATAGTTAAAAGCTTCCGGAATTTTACTCACATTTTTCACAAAATATTCGTAAAGACGGATTATTATGTCGATAGCCTTCGTTTCCTCGCTTTTACATTTCGGATTTGTATATACCAAGCTGAACATCAGCTTATGAAGCTCATTAAAGGGAACAAAAATATCCTCGGAAAATGCAATATCGCAGACACTGTTTTCAATGCAGTTTTTTACAAGTGTATTTATTCTTTCGGATTTGTTTGTGCCGAGAGCTAAACGAATTGTCAGAGGGATGTCTTCTTCGGTCATAATTCCGCCCCTTATAGCGTCGTCAATGTCGTGATTTATATATGCAATTTTGTCGGCAAGCTTTACAATTCTGCCCTCAAGAGTATCCGCTTCCTTACCTCTTGTGTGACAAACTATGCCGTCGCGAACCTCATAGGTAAGGTTTAACCCCGCACCGTTCTTTTCGAGCTTTTCTACAACACGAAGGCTTTGCTCATAATGGTGAAACCCGCCGGGGAAAACCGAGTTCAGCGCACGCTCCCCCGCATGTCCGAAAGGCGTATGACCTAAATCGTGTCCCAAAGCCACTGCCTCGGTTAAATCGGAATTCAGCGAAAGTCCGTTAGAAATTGTACGCGCAATCTGAGCAACCTCTAAGGTGTGGGTAAGTCGGGTGCGGTAATGGTCGCCCCAGGGAGATAAAAACACCTGAGTTTTATGCTTAAGACGGCGGAACGAATTTGAATGAATAATTCTGTCGCGGTCACGCTGAAAATCTGTTCTGAAATCGCATTTTTCTTCGCTTAACACTCTGCCTTTTGTATCGGCAGCACGGCAGGCTTTATCAGAAAGAATCATTTTTTCATTGTTTTCAAGCTTTTCACGAACTGTCATATTTCCGCCCCTTTCACATTAAAAATCAATCGGTATACAGCTGTTTTTTCTCGCTTTTTACTATTAAAAGCACCTTCAATATAATAATATAACAAAAAGAAACAAAATACTTTTTTATTTTTCAGAATTCATAAAAGTTTTCATTTATTATTTCGGGAAACAGCTTTCCGTTGCTCATTTCGGTAAGCTTTGCCGTAAATTTTTCATACACATCGTCTTTAACCCGAACGGTTAAGGTAACGTTGTCGGCGAAATCGGAAGCTAAAACGGAAATGTTTTCGGCACGCAAAAAAGCTTCGAGTTTTCCGTAAAAAGTGTAATCGCACACAATACGCAATTCCTTTGCATTTGCCATTGTGATAATTTCACTTTTGTCAAGGGCAATTTTAGCCGTATGCGAATAAGAACGCACAAGCCCTCCCCCGCCTAAAAGCACTCCGCCGAAATAACGTGTGACTACCACGCAGGTATCGGTTACATTTTCCTTTTCCAAAACGCTTAAAACGGGAACACCCGCCGTACCCTGAGGCTCGCCGTCATCTGAATAACGCTTAATATTTCCGTCACGGATAATGTATGCGTAAACATTATGAGTGGCATCCCAGTGATTTGACTTTACAGAAGAGATAAATGCTTCCGCATCTTCTTTTGAGGACACAGGACAGCAATACCCGATAAAACGCGAATGCTTAATGACATATTCATCACTGTCTTCTTTTTTTACTGTTCTGTATTCCATAGCTTCTCCGAATAAATATAAAAATAAGTAAAACAAAAGGCGGCACATTCCGTACCGCCCGATTTGTTATTTGGATTCAAGATTGTAACGTCTGTTGAAACGGTCAACGCGTCCGCCTGTGTCAACAAGCTTCTGCTTACCAGTAAAGAACGGGTGGCAATTTGAGCAAATATCAACTTTAAGACCTGACTTGGTTGAACGAGTTTCAAATGTAGCGCCGCAAGCACACTTTACGGTAGTGGTTTCATAATTAGGATGAATTCCTTCTTTCACGAATTGTCACCTCTTTCGGTTATCATTTATTAAGCCTAATAAGTTTATCACAAGAGAAATTAAAAATCAAGTGTTTTTTCAAAATTTACGGAAATTTCTTCTGAAAGTTCAAAAGAATAAAGCGTTACCTTAACATTTTCAGCGCCGAAGCACTCTTCAGCAGCTCTTTTGTAAACTGCCATCTGCGTTTTATAGCGTTCGCAAAGCTCTTCGCCGGATTTTACTCTGTCGGTTTTAAAATCAATTACTTCGCCCGCGCCGCCGTTTACAATAAAGCCGTCGACCACGCCCTGAACCACTGCAATTTCACCGTCTGCGGCAGAAATATCCTTTTGAATTTCGCTTAAAGGCACTGACATTGTAAATTCTTTTTCACGCAAATATTTTTCCGCAGTCATAATTCTTGTAAACATATCGCTTTTAAAGAATTTTTGAATTTTGGTTTTATCGATTGCGCTTGCTTCTTCAGCTGTAAATGTACCGTTTCCGATAAGACGTTTTATCTCGCTGTCGATGTCGGAAGAAGCGCTGACAAAATTGCACTCCTCCATAAATTTATGAATAAGCGGTCCTCTTTTGGCAGGGGTTATTTTGCCCTCGCTTAAAAATGCGGGATTATCGCTCGCAAAATATTCCTGCATCTTTTCTCTGTCCATTGACGAAGCAGTATATTTCACTTCTATTCCCGAAAGAGAGTTGTAGGGATAAACAAACGACACCTTTTCCCTGATTTTTTCCGTAATGTCACTGTCGGGAAGAAAAATCTCCTTTTCATCAGTATCTTCGGTATCTGCTTCAGGCTCCTCGCAAAAATAAACGTCTATTTCACTTTCCGTCTTAAATTCCGTTCTGCCGTAAAGATTTTTGACAAACGGGAATCTTGAAAATGCGGGATGATTTATCATCGAGAACAGTACAAGGTCAAAAAAGCTGCTGATATTCTTAATCGCAATGTGAATGTTTTCTTCACTCACACTGTTTTCAAAAAACAGTTCCTCTATTCTTTTTTCGGGATTATACGCGCTGCCTACAAGTATCAGTTTTTCCTTCGCCCTTGTCATTGCAACATAAAGCAGCCTTAAATTTTCCGCAGTGTTTTCGTCCTCGTTCTTTTTTATTACGGCAGAGTGTATCTGCGTTTTTATTTCCCTGTTTTCTTCGGGAATAAATCTTAAAGCTCCTGCTCCCAGAGCTTTGTTGACAGGCAGCTTTTCCCTTGACTCACTTCGGAACTTTGCCGACATATCGGCAAGTATTACCACGGGGAATTCAAGTCCCTTACTTTTGTGATATGTCATTATTCTTACTGCGTCATCGTTTTCCGATACGGTTTCTGCACCCTCTAAGTCATAGCCGTTCTTTTGAAGACGGTCAATATATCTTAAAAAGCCCGAAAGTCCGAACGCGCCGCCGGCATTGTAATTTTCGGCATAAATTACCAGCTTTTGTAAATTCAATACTCTTCGCTCTCCGCCGTCCATAGCCGAAACAACACAGTCAAAAGCTGTTATTTCATAAATTCTGCGAATTAAATCGGCAACGCAGAGAGTCACTGAAAGAGTTCTGAAAAGAGAAAGCATTTCCAAAACGCTTCTCGCCTTTTCACTTTTTTCTTCATCGGCCTTCAACGCTGAATACAAGGACATATAAGGATGCTCCGCTTTCAGCTCTGCTACGTCATCCTCCGTAAATGCGGTTAACGGCGACAAAAGCACAGAAAGAAGAGGAATGTCGGAAAGCGGGTTGTCAACAGCGCGAAGTATTGAAATTACGGTCATAATCTCCGCATTGTCAAAAAATCCTCCGTCCTTTTTATAATGAACAGGTATGCCCGCTTTTACAAGCTCGCCCGCCATTATATTCGCTTTTTCCTTTACCGTACGCAAAAGAATACAAATATCGCCGTAACGTACGGGGCGCTCGCTTTCGCCTCTCCCCACAAGCATTTTTCCGTTTATCATTTTCTTTATAAGAGAGCTTATGTACCGCGACTCTTTTACAAGGTTGCCCGAACGGGCGTCATCTGCCTCAACAATATGCACCTGTGTATCGGCATACTCTCTTTTATCAAATCCCGCCGCAGAAAATCTCAGCCGTTCCGTTTCTTTGTAATTAAGTCCGCCGAGACGCGAAATCATAAGGAAATCAAAGAAAAAGTTTACGGCGTCCACAACACCCTTACGGCTTCTGAAATTGCTGTCAAGATAAATTTTCGCGGGATAATTGTTTCCGTCAAATACAGGTGTTTTATCTAAAAGAGATACAAATATTTCAGGGCATGCCTGACGGAAGGCGTAAATGCTCTGCTTAACGTCGCCTACTATAAACTGATTTGAGCCGTCCTTTGAAACAGCATTAAAAAGGCTTACCTGAGCTTCGTTTGTATCCTGAAACTCGTCTATTAAAATCTCGTCAAATTCTCCCGCCAGCTCTTTTGCAAGATTTGATTTAACCCTTTCCCCTGAGTCAGTATTTTCATACAGCAAATCAAGGGCAAAATGAAGAATATCCGTAAAATAATAAGAATTGCGTTCATTCTTCACCTCGGCAACCCGGGAAATAAACTGTTTTACCCGCTTTTTCAGGGCTGACATTACAGGACGGAGATATTTTATATCGTCGCAATAATCCTCCGCAGTGCAAACGAGCATTGTTTTAAGACGGTCGGTGTCTTTTTTGACTAAATCGCGCCGCGCTTTAATCTGACTGTACAGCAAATCCTTTTCCTCGGCTGAAAAGCGCTGAAAGGTTTTAAAGGAAACGCTGTTAACCGCATCCCTGATGTCATTCCAGTCTGCTCCGCTGTCTATTTTTTCGGCAATGTTTTTTAAATCAGCTGAAGGCTGAGCAAAATCTGCATTAACAGCGGCTTCAAGCTTTCCGCTTTCCTGAGAGTCAAGATATATCCTATCTATTTTTTCGAGTATAAAGGAAATCCTTTCACGCAGGGTCAACAGCATATATTTACCGCATTCGCATTTTTCGACTGGCAAATCCTCAAAATACGGCAAAAATGCCCCTTCAATCCATTTTTCAGGGTCGGAATCCGCCATCGCCAAGTCATACATTTTTATCAGAAGCGACTTTAACGTATCGTCATTCCGCTGATTTGTGAAAAGCTCTAAAAGACGGATATCCTCTTCACCGCCGCTTTCATAAAGCTCGCTTAAAATTTCATCTGCCGCATCACTGAGAACCATTTTATTTTCACTGTCGCTTAAAACCGTAAAATCCGGAGAAATTGAAAGCAGCTCGAAATTTTCTTTAACAAGTTTTGCGCAAAAGCTGTCCATAGTACAAATCTGCGCTTCCGAAAGATAAAGCTTTTGTCTTTTCAAAAACACGTTTGAGGGATTTTTCTCCAAAAGATGCGATATTGCGTCTGACAGCCTGTTTTTCATCTCGGCAGCCGCCGCTTTTGTAAAGGTTACCACCAAAAGTCTGTCAACCGACGACGGATTTTCCGAATCGGTTATTCTTTTGATTATTCTCTCAACCAAAACAGAGGTTTTTCCCGAACCTGCCGCCGCCGAAACAAGAATTGTTCCGTCCAATGAATTTACAGCGTTTTCCTGTTCGGGAGTCCATTTTTTATTATCGCTCATCCCCGTCACCTCCCAATGCCGCAAGCGCATCACTGAAGCTGTAATCGGCAAGCTCTCTCTGCTTTCCGCCGTCCTCACGCTTGCACACGGTTTTGTAATCGCAATATGTGCAGGCGTCTTTTATGGGATTTGCATCAATTTCGCCGTTATAAAGGCTGAGAGCCATATTTTTAATTTCACCGTCGATATAATCCTTCAGCTTATAAAGAGAATTAAGGGAAATTACATTTCCGGAAGCGGCGCCTGATTTATCGATTTTCGAAGGTATAAGCACTCCGCCCATACCGTGTTCCATTGCGTTTATAACCTCAAGGTTATTCAGAACCATACCCTTCATTTTATATTCGTCTCTCTGAGATTTTTGTATATCCTCTGAAGACGAATATCTGTCCGATTTAGCTGAAGACACGCGTACTGCTTTTGCGGGAAAATAAAGAACTCCCGCAGGAACAACATTTCCGTATTTTTCTTTTCCGTTCTGCCAAATGGCAAAAAGGTAAATGAGCATTTGCATATTTATTCCCTGCAAAACCTCTGACAGCTTAAATTCTTTTCCTCCGGTTTTGTAGTCTACTACTCTTATGAAATTATTTTCGCCGTTCTGCCAACTGTCTACACGGTCTACTTTTCCGACTATGTTAATTTTATGTTCGCGGTCCAAAGTTAGCTTATAGGCGGGAATTTCTCCGTCAACGCCTATGTTAAGCTCAAAGCTTACGGGAGTAAAATCGCAGTTTTTAAACTCCTCTATTAAACGGAGTACTATTTTAAGGGTACGCAGTTTTATTAAATCGATTGTTCTTTTAAATGAGGCAGATTTGTTTTCGGCTCCGCTCATTTGCTCTTCAATATAACAGTCAATTATTGACGCAGTAATTTTCTCCGCCTCCAAAGGTGACAAAGAAATAAATTTCTCTTTCGGATACTCGCGAAGCACTGTTTCCAGCACAAAATGAATAAGCGTACCTGCCTGTGCAGGATCAACCTCCGCAGCCTTTTTCGGCTTGGCTTTCAGACCGTACTGACAGAAATACTCAAACGGGCATGAATAAAACTTCTCTGTTTTTGAGGCTGTCAGGAACATATTCGCTCCGAAAAGCTTTTCGGCAACAGCTCTGTTTTTCAGTTCGAAGGTATTCTTGCGGATTTTGTCTATCATCCGTATTCTGCCGTCATTGCCGTTTTCTTTAAAATATTCATAGAGCGAGGATGCAAGCACCGAACCGTTCACGCTTTCACCCGCCAAAACGGAAAACGCGGATTTTTCGCTTTCAATTCGACTCATAATGTCATTTTCAAGTGTTTTGCAATACGGCAAAAGCGATTTTGCTTCTGTCACCAATTCAGACGGAAAGAGCGAATCGCCGTCTGTGCCGAATGAAGAATATGAAACATACAGCTTTTCCGTCGGAAGTGACACGGCGCGGTATGCAATATACATTTCACTGACGCTGTTATACTCAATATTGCTTATAAGCTCAATATTATTTTCCATAAGCTCTGTACGCTCTTTGTCGGAGAGAAGAACTCCGCCCGAGCCGTTTGCAGGGAAAACGCCGCTGTTAGCACCCACAATAAATACTGCCCTCGGCGCAGACGCTCTGATTCTGTCTGCGCTGCCTATAATCACCTCGTCTATTCCGTTTGGAATAACTCCTATATCCTTAGCGCTTACCAAAATGTCAAAAAGCTCTGAAAATCGCGAAACGGAAACGGTTTTGTCACCAACTGCAAACATCAGCGTATCAAAAATGTCAGCAATCATTTTCCACACGGTATTCTGTTCAACGGACAGCTCGCTCTCCCCGCTCTTTTTAAGGGACTCGGCAATGGTTTTTAAGTTTTTGTCAACCCCTGCCGCTCTTAAAAATGCGAATACTTCCTTTGCAATTACAGAGCCGAGTGCATCGGTAATTTTATTTTTTAGATTTATAATCGGCGCGACTGTTCTTTTGCGCAGTTCATTAAGCCCTGCGAGCTTTTCAACGGATTTTTCGTCAAATTCTTCACCGAAGCCCTCAGGGTTGTCTGTCCAGTCATTTTTCCAGTCGGAGCCTTTAATGTTCCACATCAAAATGTAATCTTCAATTTCGCCCGCTTCCTCTGCCGAAAAGCCGTAAAGACCTGTTTTCAGAAGAGTTAAAACACTGTCTGAGGAAAATCCGTTTACGATTATGTCAAAAAGCGTGCGGATAAATACTACAAGCGGCTGAGTGAGAACCGGTTGGCGCGAATCAAAAAAGCACTTTATTCCGTATTTTCTGAAAGAGTTTGCAAGGTCGTTTTTATATGAATTTTCCTGTCTTTCAATAACTGCAATGTCACGGTAACGGTAATTCTCCTCACGCACCAAACGGCGAATTTCCGCGGCCGCCGCATCGCACTCGTCTTTTTTATTTTTACAGGGAATAATGCAAACCGCCGAGGCATTTTCTTTAAATATTTTTCCGCTGTTGGCAAATATATTCTCTTCAAGAAAATTCAGCTCGGAAGCTTTATATTTCTCTTTCGGCAAAAGATTCTCTCTTGCCGCAATTTTTACCCCTGCCCTGTTTGCAATTCTGATTAAATTTTTAATTTCGTTATGCACATTTCCGAAAAGCTCATATTTGCCGTTACGCACTTCGCTGTCATAGCAAAATGTCACATAAAGCTCTGAAGCTTGTTTCATTATTTTTTCGAGGACTGAATATTCCTGAGCCGAAAATCCCGAAAAGCCGTCAACGGCAACCGTTTTGCCCTTGAAGAAATCATCCGTTTCCAAAACCTCGGACAGAATGTCGAGAAAATCGGTGTCATCTCCGAAGCTGTTATGCACAAGCGCATCATAGCAGGTATATATTTCAGATAATTCCGACAGCTTCAGCGAAAAAGATTCGCGTCGCACCTTTCCCGAAACGCTTTCCAGATTTTCAGAAGATATTCTGCACTTTTTAAGCTCCTTACGGAATGCGACAAGCTCATTTATGAGCGCGGGATTTTTGATATATTTTTTGAAAGACACGGTCTTGTCCTGCAAAGACTCAACCGCCATACTCATCAGCACTCCGCGGGCAGCGTCGTCAACGGTTTTTGAAGGTAATTTTCCCCGCTTTTTCAAAAGCTTTTCCGCAAGTCTTGAAAAGCTTAACACTTCGGTATTATTAACTTTTTCGTTTCCGAGCAAAGAAAGCATTGCCCGTTCGGTTTCAAAGGAAAACTGTTCGGGAACAATTATTATTGCTTTGTCGAAATTAAGTTTTGCAATATCGGCAATAACAGAACGTACTCTTCTTGTTTTTCCGCTGCCTGTTCTGCCTGTAATAATACGAAGCATAAGCCACTCCTTTTTAACAGTTTAATAAATTTTATAAAGCTGCGCGCCGTGCGAAGCTGTTTTAAAGCTCATTTTATTTTCTGTTTTGCCGACATCCTCTCTTCCCCAAAGGTCACGGAGAGTTTTATCAGTATCAAAACCGAATTTTTCAAGGTCAATCGTTATTTCTTTTTCTTCGCCGCTCACATTAAATATGGCAAAAATGACATTATTTTCCGCATCATAAGCCTTGCGGATAATAAAATCACTGTCACGGTAAATCTCTTTTCCGCCGTGTGAGGTCTGATTTACCGCCAGAACCTCAGGGTTAGTAATAAGAGATACGGTAAATTCATCGTTTTCACGCATTTCTCCGCCGAACATTAAGGGAGAACGGAAAATGCACCAAAGAGTCATTAAGGTTTTCTGCTCGTCGGGAGTGAATTTTGTATATCTGTTCTGCCCGCCGTGGCAGGTACCGTTTTTGGAAATTCTGCCGAGCGGCAGCATATCGCAGTCGGGCCAACAGCCTTCGGAAACAACGTTTTCCCAAAGCTTACAGCGGTCGAACATTCCGTAAAGCTGTTCCCAGCTATCCCAAAAATCGCCCGTAAGACGCCACATATTTGCATTTTCACAAAGGTGGTCTGCCACACTGATTTCAGCAGGGCCCGGCGAAAGACTTAAAACCATTTCACGCCCTGTTTTATCAATAGCTTTTCTTATCATTTCAACCTCATCACGCGCGGAATACGGATTATCCCACTTTCTGAATTCGGTTACGCAAATGTCGTCCACCTTTACAAAATCAACACCCCAAGAAGCGTAAAGCGAAAAAAGAGAATCGTAATATTCCTGTGCGCCGTCCGCTCTCGCGTCAACTCCGTACATATCGGTATTCCACGGGCAAACGGAAAAATGATGCGCTATCTGACGGGCAGTTTTATCGCTGCCTAATATTTTTGTATTCTGATGTACTGCCTGACGCGGTATTCCCCTCATAATATGTATTCCGAATTTAAGACCCATTGCGTGAATTTTGTCCGCAATAGGCTTAAAGCCTGTGCCGTTTTTTGATGACGGGAAACGGTTTTCGGCAGGAATAAGACGAGAATATTCGTCCATACACAGCTCTGTAAAATTATTATAATCGGTATTTTTCGCTTTAGGCTCATACCACTGAATGTCACAGACAACATACTGCCAGCCGTACTGTTTAAGATTTTCAGCCATATACTCCGCATTGCCGAGCAGCTGTTCCTCGTTAACGGCGGCGCCGTAGCAGTCCCAGCTGTTCCAGCCCATAGGCGGCTTTTTTGCAAAACGATTTTTATTCAAATATTAACATCCTTTCTCAGTCAAATATTACGGATTTTTTCTTTCCCTTTTTATCTCTTGGGTATTCACGTATTCTTGTAATATATTCGCAGTTTACAATATCACGCTGTCCGTTTGCATTTTCCACTACAATCCAGCCGTCGCTGTAAGAACGGATTGTTCCCGAAATCTGCGAAGACGACATACAGGTATAAATCAGACACTCCTTGCCGATATATTCTTTAATTAAATCTGTCATATTAAAAGCCTCTTTTTTATTTTTGTGTATTTTGTGTGCAATTACTGCGTTTTTTTCTCTGTTTGAGAATATGAAAGCAAGAAACAGAAAAATAAATATCGGATACATCCATTGCATAAAATATCCGTCCTTTGTAAAATAACATATAGTAAGGATATTTTAACATTATATAAAACATTTGTAAACGGCTGTTGCAAAAATTCAGTTGTCTGAAAATTAAAATTTTGTAAAATATATTGAAGGTTTTTTCTAAATTTTCTTGACAAAAAATAAAATGTATGATAATATAATCAAGCCAAATGCGGAGAGGTAGCGAAGCGGTCATAACGCGGCGGTCTTGAAAACCGTTTGAGGTCAAACTCACAAGGGTTCGAATCCCTTCCTCTCCGCCATTTTTAATTGTTCGTAAAGTTTTTATGCTTTTTAGTTATTTTCGTCTTTACGAATTCGAACCCGTGAGGGTCTGAGCGTAAAAAACAGTTCAGTGAACTGTTTTTAGCGAAGAGCGTGAGGCGGGTACTGAATTTCAAAGAAATTCGGTCGCCGAGCGAATGGATTTTGCCTGCAAAATCTGTCGAATTCCTTCCTCTCCGCCACTTTTTTAATTTAATAACGATAAACACGTTACACTTGCAGAAGTACTCAAGTTGGTGACGAGGCGCCCCTGCTAAGGGCGTAGGTCGGGTAACCGGCGCGAGAGTTCGAGTCTCTCCTTCTGCGCCACAAAAAGTCTGTGTATATTCCACAGGCTTTTTATTTTTTTAATGATTTTTATAGATGGGAGAGACGAGAACTCTTTCGTCCATGTGCGACGGTTGCCGCAGGCAGAGGAGCACGGACATAAAATAGGATTTTGCGTAGCAAAGACAAGGCTTGCCTTGTCGAGTCTATCCTCCCCAGCCAAAAATTCCGCATACAAAAGTGCGCGGAATTTTTACTTTTTCGCTCTTCACTAAATTTTACCAGTCAATTTTTGAAAGTAACAAGTAACAGTGAAAAGTGAAAATGTTTTTCCGCTGCTCTTCGCCATTGACGAAGCGATTTATTAAATCGGATTTCCGTAATAAACAATGCACAATTGATTTGTTATCGTATTTCTGCTATACTGTTCATAAAGGCGGTGAGTTTAAATGAAAGAAACAGCCAACGGTATGCCGTTTATTAACGATGAAAAAGCTATTGGAAAATGGGATTTTTTTGATATTGTTAGCTCTCAAGACGATTTTAGTCCCGACAGAGTTATAAATTCCGCTTTTAATAAAGGTTTTAAAGAGATATATTTTTTTCCGGAAGGTGAGAAATATTGGATTTTCGAGGGATGGACAAAAGGTTATTTGCTTATTCATTACGGAGGAAACGAGCCTGTTCTTACTTATAAATATAACATAAAAGACATTGACGGT
Organism: uncultured Clostridia bacterium; assembly: GCA_947364045.1. Taxonomy (GTDB): domain Bacteria; phylum Bacillota; class Clostridia; order Oscillospirales; family Acutalibacteraceae; genus Fimenecus. The sequence goes on along the minus strand of CANARN010000002.1, from coordinate 57,399 downwards.
AACTCGTATATGTTTATTGAAATAAATGAAAAAGATGAAACTTATACAGAGGTATTAAAAAAGGTGTCCGGAAAACACTACAAGCTTAAAGAAATCGGGCGCAGAGAGAATATAAATATTCCTTTTGTATTTGACGAAAAAATAATCGGAAGCTGGAATACGGTTGGATTTGTTGACAGCATTGATGAATTTTGCGGAAACATAAACTTAAACGATACTTTTTGGCTGCGGAAAGTCAGCTTTTATCCGGACGGTCAAGCCGTAAGAAAATACAGTGATGAAGAATGGCACGATAAATGGTCAAAAGGAGTTTTGCTTGATTCTGCCAAGTCCACGGTTTCTCAATATACCTTTAAAACAATTGACAGTGTAGAATATATGTTTTTAGAATGGAAAATGGGAAATTACGTTTATGGCGGTATGCCGCCGAGTTATTATGTTCTAAAAAAAGAAACAGGAGTTAAAATGAATATTACTGACGCATTGAAAATACAAAAAGTTGACAAAGGCACGGATTTGGCGGATAAGCTAATCTGTTTTGTTAAAAATTTTTCGTGGGAAGATGTAAAAGAGCATACGTTGGAAACGCTTCGGACGTGGGCATTTACTGATTGGGAAACCCCGTTTGCCGCAATTGTAAACGGTCAAATTGTGGGAATGGCATTTATTATTAAGACAGATTATTACCCGTTATCCGAAATTTATCCGTGGGTATCGTGCATATTTGTGACGGAAGAGTACCGCGGATACAGGATAAGCGAAAAGCTGATTGATTTTGCGAACGAGTATGCAAAGAAAATCGGATTTGACAGAACATACATTCCGTCAGAGCATATAGGCTTGTATGAAAAGTACGGATACTGTTATCTTAAAGATATTGTTAATTACAGTAATGAAAAAGACAGATTGTATGTCAAAGAAATATAGCTTTTGAAAAAAAGATTTAATAAAACGAAATAAGTAAGACGTTATATAAAGTATTGATGAAAGGAAAATATATTGTGCCTGAGGGGATTTTAATTACAGGGCTGAACGGATGCGGGAAGTCGACTGTTTGCCGTTTGCTTGCAGAAAAATTAAATTATTTCAGTATGGATGTTGAGGATTATTATTTTATTAAAAGTGATATGCCCTATTCAAAGTTTCATACTCTTGAAGAAACGCAACGGCTTATGGAGTGCGACATTGAAAAGCACAAAAAATTTGTCCTTGCAACCGTTAACTGCAATTGGGGAGAAAAAATAAATTTCGCATTTAAGCTTGCTGTTGTTTTAAAAGCACCGATTGATATAAGAATGGAGCGCATAAACAGGCGTGAATACAAAAAATTCGGCAACAGAGTTTTAGAGGGCGGAGATTTATACGGTTCTCAACAAAAATTTCATAGCAAAGTCTTAGCAAGAACAGATAAGCATATAGAAAAACAGATGCAGTATATTTCATGTCCCGTTTTGGAATTGGATGCCGCACTTCCGCTGACGGATATTGTGAATAGCATTTATGAGGCATATACTGAAACAGCGTAAAGGAGTGTTTTCTCCCTTACGCTGTTTTTTAATACAGAAATTTTATTTTGCTTCGGATAATATTCTCAGTATTTCATCTGCCGCTGAATCCATTGGAGCATTTTGGGAAAAGCTCTTATCCCTTGAAACGATTTCAACAATATTTTGCTTAATATTCCGCGGACTGACAATCACCCTGAACGGCACGCCGAGAAGGTCGGCATCTGAGAACATAACCCCGGCGCTCACCTCTCTGTCGTCGAAGATTACCTCAACGCCTTTATTTTGCAGTTTTTCATACAGCCCCTCGGCATAAGACTTGACATCTGCATTGTCGGCACGGACAGCACAGATATGCACCTGCCACGGTGCAACCGCCAAAGGCCAAACAGGACCGTAGTCGTCATGATGCGCCTCACAGATTGAAGCGGCAAGCCTGCCGACACCTATTCCGTAGCACCCCATAATCGGGTACTGCGCTTCTCCGTCACGGTCAATATAAGTCATATTCATAGATTTAGTATATTTTGTGCCGAGCTGGAAGATATTGCCCACTTCAATACCTCGTGAAACTTGAATAGCAGGCTTTCCGCAATGCGGGCAAATTCCTCCTTCCTGTATTTTGGCAAAATCGTGATATTCAGCACCCTGCACATCACGGCTCATATCAAGCCCCGTATAATGATATTCGCAAACATTCGCACCGCAGGAAAGATTATTCATTCCCTCAAGAGAACGGTCATACAGCACGGTGAAATCGCCGTTTAAGTTAACAGGACCGATATATCCTGCATTAAGTTCACATTCTTCGGTGATAACCGCAGGGTGAATGTCACAGCCCAAATAATTTGTAAGTTTGGTTTCATTTACCTCAAGGTCGCCGCGGATAAACAGTACAATGTAGCTGTCATCGGAATTTTTCTGATAGACAACTGCTTTGCAGGACGTTTTTTCGTCACAGTGCAAAAACTCACAAACCTCCTCAACGGTGTGAATATTCGGAGTATGCACCAAAGTGAGTTCTTCGGAAAGGTCGTTCCTTTTGTTATGTGTGATACATTCCGCCGCCTCCATATTGGCACGGTAATCACATTCCGTACAAATAACGATAGAGTCCTCGCCGATAGGAGTTAAAAGCATAAACTCGTGTGAAATACTGCCGCCCATCATACCCGAATCCGATGCGACCGAAATAACCTCGGGAAGTCCCACTCTCTCGTATATACGCTCATAAGCCTTATGGCACTTGTCGTAATATTTTTCTAAATCCGCCTGACTTGTGTGAAAGGAATAAGCGTCCTTCATTGTAAATTCACGCACACGGATAAGACCCGCTCTCGGTCTTGCTTCATCACGAAATTTTGTCTGAATCTGATACACCATAAAGGGATATTTTGTATAGCTTTGCCCGTAATCACGGACAAGCTGTACGGCGGCTTCTTCGTGCGTCATTCCGAGAACAAGAGGACTGCCGCTTCGGTCGTTAAACCGTGCCATTTCTTTACCTATGCTTTCATATCTTCCCGACTCCTGCCAAAGAGAAGCAGGCATAACAACAGGGAACTGTACCTCCTGCCCGTCAATAGCGTCCATCTCTTCACGGATAATCTGCTCAATCTTGCGTGTAATTCTTTTAAGCGGCATATAAGAAGAAAATATACCGTTTGCGACATATTTCATATAACCGCCCCGCACCATTAAAGCGTGGCTGTCAACAACACAGTCCGACGGTTTTTCACGGAATCGCTCTCCGACAAGTTTTTCAAGTTTCATATATAATACCTCCGTTTTAAATTTAAACACAAAAAAGCCCTAAGCCAATATTACATTAGCTTAGGGCGAACTACTTTCAAGTCCGCGGTACCACCTAAATTCAGATACAATCCGCACTTTCAGGCACAGGAAAAACCGATGCCGTATCTCTGTAACGGGAGAACCCGGTAAGGCTTACTGTTATTTCAGCCCACAGCTCAAAGGGGGGTTCGGCATCTTTTTCATAAGGACTCGCACCAACCGCCCTCTCTCTGAAAATCCGAGATGCTTACTGTTTCTTATCATAGCTTTTGTGTTTAATTATTCGTATTATCACATAAAATCCAATATATGTCAAGCGTTCATCTGCCGAAATATTATACGGCTTATTTTGTAAACCGTCAGTTGACAAAGTCAATTTATATTCCTTTGCTTTTTAATAAGCTTTGTATTATAATTGTTTAAAAATATATTGGATGTGTTGTTTTTATGAAATTAAATGTATCTTCATTTATAAGACAAAAGAGAAAAGAATTAAATCTTACGCAAGATGAATTGGCGGAAAAATTAGGAGTTACTAAAGCGTCCGTATCAAAATGGGAGCTTTCGCAAAGCTACCCCGACATACAGCTACTGCCCGAAATTGCGGAAATTTTCAATTGCACGGTCGATGAACTTTTGGGATGCTCTGATTCGGAATCCGAATATCTTGAGAAAGAGAAACGGATTTTGCGTGAGTTTACAGCGGAAACAGGCTTTACCAGAAAGCTTGTATTGATAAATATTGTTTCTGCAAATCCCGTTAGGCTCAGTGAATTTTACCGTGAGGTGCTTGAAGCTACGGTTGTTAACGACCGTGAACACGGCGGTCCTGACAGAATTGAAATTTGGTTTGGCAAGCGATATGAAAATGCTGTGTGTATTGCAGTTAATTACCAAAAGGATTATATACCCGCAAAGGCAAATGCGTGCCAAGGATTTGAGTTCAGAGTTGCAAATGCGGACGCTGAATACAAAAGGATGCTGAACATAGGTGTTAAAATCGAACAGCCGCCGCAGAACTTGCCCTGGGGATACAGATATTTTAACATTAAAGACCCTGACGGCAACGGAATTGACATTGTTGAGGCTTTGTAACAATAAAATATCAGCAACGGCATACCCTACATTTTTTAATACAGCCGAGGTCAGCTGTCACTACAAATAAACCCAACATACAAAAAACGGAGCTTGACTGCCCCGTTTTTTTAATTATTTTTATTTAAAATTTTTTAAAGCGAAATCAGTCCTAAATTTATTTTCCACTGCACAATTCGCATTACTGACTGTCTTATTCGGCTTTTGGATATTGTTCCGTTTTTGACGGCAGACAAAACAGCATTGTACTGATTAACAAAGTCTGATGAAATGAGCATATCGCTACCTGCGATTACAGCCGAAACTGCCGCATTTTTGCCGTCGGTGTATTTTGTAATGGCGGACATCGACAAATCGTCCGTCATAATTACGCCCTTAAATCCAAGTTCATTTCTTAATGTTTTTACAACGGCAGAAGAAAGCGACGCAGGGTGTTTACTGTCAAGACAGTTTATAATATTATGATTTATCATCACTCCCCCTGCCCCTGCTTTTATGCCGGCGACAAACGGTAGAAAATCGTTTTGTCTAAAACTGTCAATGTTTCTTTTATCTACTGCAATTCCCGTGTGCGTGTCCACATTACTGCCGTACCCGGGGAAATGCTTCAGCACAGCACCCATTCTGTCCTTTTTCATTTGTGAAACCATTGCGCTGATTGCCGTTGCGGTTTCTTTTCCGCTTTTGCCGAGCGTCCGTTTGTAGATATAATCTGACGGATTTTGCGAAACGTCACAAACAGGCCCCAAATTCACGTTTATTCCAAGGGATTTTAGCAATCTGTCCTTTTCGGCTGTATCGCTTACAAGCCCGTTTATACCGCTTTTGTTGTAAATATCGGCAGGCGACAAAAAGGGATATGCACGGAACGCAGGGTATTTGGACACGCGGACTACTGTTCCGCCTTCCTCGTCAACGCCTATGAGCATAGGGGTTTTGCTTGCATTCTGGTAGCTCTTTATATTTTTTCGGACAGAATCGGGCGTTTGACCGTTAAAATCTCTCGCAAAAAGTATATACCCCCCCGGCTGATACTGTTTAATCTGTGAAACGACTCTGCTTGACGGACAGCGGGCAAAAAACATTTGCCCTACCATTTGCTCAAGCGTCATTGAATCCACATAAGCTTCTAATTTACTTTTCTGCGGCTTAGGCTTTTCGGTTGGTTTTTCTGCCTGAGTCGGTTTCGCAGTAGTTGTCGGCTTTTTTGTTGTATTTTCAGCCGTACTCGTATTTTGAGTAGGCTTTTCGGTTGATTTCGGCTTGGTTGTACCTGTCGGCTTTTGGGATGCTTCGGTTTTGTCCGTTTTGGATTCGGTCTTATCATCGGTTTTTATTTCCGATTTTGAATCGGATTCGGCGTCTGTGCTTTCAGACGGATTTGACCCGTCCGAAACGCTTTCGTTTTCTTTCTCATCATCAGATGTTGTTCCGACCGTCTCTTCCGATACAGAAGATGTACTGTTATCCGCCTTCAATGCAGGCTTTCCGCATCCGCCGAAAAGTGTCATAATTAAAACTGCTGTGAGCAGCAGTGAAACAGCCTTTTTTACGGGCATTGAAAAGTTCATTTGCAATTCCTCCTGATTTAATTATAATACTGTTTAATATTTTTTCAAGGAGAAAATATTGTATTTATATTTTTGTAACAATTTTCACAAGAAAGTTGGAATTTGTTTACAGTTTGTCTATTTTCAGGTCATTTCATTGTAATATATTGAGATTATACTCAAAACAATCTAAAACGAAAGGATAAAAAATATGAAAAAAGCAATATCTGCCGCAATTGCACTTTCTATGCTTTTAAGCTTTGCCTCCTGCGGTAAATCGCCTGAAAGCAGTAACAGCGAACAAAAAATCGAAGGAGTTAAAATTAACTTAAGCGACAGCGGCATTACCGTGGACGGAGCTCCTGTAACGTCAAACGAAAACGAAGCTGTTTACACAGCAAACGACATAGTTTACTATGAAGAGGGACACGACTTTACCTACGGCGAGGGTGAAAAAAACGACGAGCACTCAAAGGAAGAAGCAGACGGTCACACGGTTGTCCATATTACAAAGCCCGGCACCTATGTGCTTTCGGGAATTCTTTCAAAGGGTCAGGTTGCAGTCGACCTCGGCGAAGATGCGAAAACAGACAAAAACGCTGTTGTAAAGCTTGTTCTAAACGGAGTTGATATTACATCAACTGTTGCGCCGAGCATCATTTTCTACAATGTTTACGAGTGCGGAAATGAAGACAGCGAAACGGCAGATAAAACCGTTGACACGGCGAAGGCAGGCGCAATTGTTCAGATTGCTGACGGCACAGAGAACACGCTTAACGGAAGTTATGTTGCTAAAATTTACAAATCCGTAGTTTTAAATGAAAACGGTACGGAAATTACCGACAGCAAAAAGCTTCACAAATACGACGGTACACTATATTCCAAAATGACAATGAATATTGAGGGCGGCACAGGTGTGCTGAATGTTAATGCAGAAAACGAGGGCATTGATTCTGAGCTTCATCTCACAATTAACGGAGGAGTTATCAATATAGTTTCGGATGACGACGGGATAAATACCAACGAGGACGGTGTTTCCGTTACAACCGTTAACGGCGGCACGCTGAATATTAAGGTAAGTGAAAACGCCGAAGAGGGCGATGGAATAGATTCAAACGGATGGCTCGTTATTAACGGCGGAAATGTGTTTGCACAGGCGTGCAGTAAGAGCGGCGACGCAGGAATTGACTCCGATAACGGAATTTACATTAACGGCGGAACGCTGACTGCAACCGGAAATATGCTTGACGAAATCTCAGGAGGAGCGCAAAACTATGCTGTATTTACATTCCGTGATAAGCAGGAAGGTTCAAAAGCTTATGAGCTTCAAAACAGCAACGGCGAAGCTGTGATTAAATGCACTCCGGAAAACTCGTTCACCTATTTAATTGTTTCGTCACCTAAGCTTCAGGGCGGAGATTACAAGCTACTTGCAGACGGCAAAGAACTGGGCGTTGCAGAAAGTGCAGGCGGAATGAAAGGCGGTTTCGGCGGTCAAAGACCTGAAGGTATGACAGGAGAGCAAAAGCCTGACGGAGCAACTCCGCCGCAGATGCCGAACGGTGAACGTCCCACTCGCCCAAACAGTTCCGAGACTGACGGCAGCACACCGCCCGAAATGCCGAGCGGAGAAAGACCGACAGACGAAAACGGAACATCACCCGATGCAAACGGAAACGACACGGGTAAAACGGTATTTAACTTAAACGCAGGCGGCAATACCTACACGGTATTTTAATATATAACCCCCCAAACACATAAACAGAGCACATTTTGTGCCCTGTTTATGTGTTTTATTCGGTTTTATCATTTGCATTTTCTCGGACAGCCGAGTCGGCTGTCCCTACAAGTTGTGGAGCACAAATGGTGATAGCAGAAAAAGCGGCGGGAGCAAGCCCTCGCCCTACAAATTATATTTTCAAATTTACTGTTTTTTAATTTGTTTCAAAAAGACAAGAACGGCGGCGGTCAAGGCAACTGCGCTGTAGCCTATTACCCAATAAATATGCGGGAAAATATCACCGTAAATTCCATTTAAAACTGCTTTTTCCATTTCAAGTGCGTGAACAAACGGAAGTAAATCCGCAATTTTCTTGAATGTACCGCCCACAAGCGATAAATCAAACCATGCTCCCGAAAGCCAAGCGGTAATATTGGTTACAAGAGCGCCGCAAACTCCGCCCACCTGCTTTGAATTAAATACGCTTCCGCAAAGAAGCCCTAATGCAATAAAGAAAAGCGAAACGGGCAATACAAACAAAAGGCAGTATAAAATCCGCACTGTCACGGGAAGTCCCAAGCAAATTGCCACAATAAAGCAAACAGCGCTTTGAAGTACGGCTATGGGCAAAATCGGCAGCATATACCCTAATATGAAATCCGATGCAGTAAGCGGTGTGGAATAAAGACGCTGAAACATTGCGCTTTCCCTGTCCTTAGAAATCAGCACGGCGGAAAAAAGCGTCATAAAAGAAAGTCCGAAAACTGCGATTCCGGGAGTCAGACTTTCTATTTTGAATATATCCACAGGCACATTTGCCTGAATTGCTGAGAGAAGCAAAATCAGAACATTGGGAAGAATTATTCCGAAAGCAAGATTCAGAGGGTCACGCAATATTTCCTTTGCGGTTCTTTTGGAAAATGCAAGCAGTTTCATTATATCTCCCCCTTTACTGTTTTAAGAAAAGCGTCCACAAGACAGCTTGTACCCGTTTTTTCATTCAGCTCCTCGGGTGTTCCGACTGAGAGCAGTCTGCCGTCCTTCATAATACCCACACGGTCCGCAAGAGCCTCGGCTTCCTCCATATAATGTGTTGTCAGAATAATGGTGGTCTTACCCTTAAGTTCTCTAATCAAATCCCAAAGCTCGCTTCTTGCAATGACATCAAGCCCCAAGGTCGGCTCGTCAAGAAAGAGAATCTGCGGTTCGCTCACAAGCGCCATTGCAATGCTCAGTCTTCTCTGCCAGCCGCCTGAAAGCTTGCCCGCCTTTTTCTTTAGAATCCCGTTAAGCTCAAATTTTTCGGCAAGCTCTGCAGTTTTGTCGCTGCTTTTTTCTTTAGAAAACCCATGTACTCCGCACATAAGCTCCAAATTTTCCTTAACAGTCAAATTGGGAGCAACCGCCGTTTCCTGCGGCGAAACGCCTATTATGCTTTTAACTGCCGAAGAATCGGAAATAATGCTTTTGCCGTTTAAGTAAGCCTCGCCCGAAGTCGGTCTTGAAAGACAGGAAAGCATTTTAACGGTTGTTGTTTTGCCTGCGCCGTTAACGCCGAGGAGTGAGAAAAGCTCGCCTTGCTCTACGGTTAAATCAAGGGCATTTACAGCAATCAAATCCTTGTATTTTTTTTAAGCTTTGCTGTTTTTATCGCTTCCATCTATTCTTTCCCCTTTTGTAAATATCGGTGTTTAAGCCCTGTAAAAATGTCGGTCAGCGTTTCGCTTACAAGCGTGTCTGACCATTCAAGGTAAGACGTGGCAATCATTGTGGCAATTCCGTGGACGTAAATCCACATTTCAAGGTGGAACATATAAGCCTCATCTTCGCTTATCCCTAATTTCTCCATAATTAAATCGGTAAACTGACGTACCTCTTCCCTGTTTTCCTCAATCTTTTCATTTCTTCGGTCACGCATAAAAAGGAGTTTAAAAAGCTCCTTTTCCTCTTTAGCAAAGCGGATATACGCCATACCTGCGGATTTATACACAGGGTATTCACCGTTAAAAGCGCTGTCCTGTAAATAGCTTTGATAGAGATTTTTCGCGGCCGAGAAAACCGACTGCTGTAATTCGTCCATATTTTTAAACAGCCCGAAAATCGGCTTAACAGAACAGCCGAGTTCTTCTGCCAGCGCCCTTGCGGTAAGGGCAGACATACCGTTTTTACGTACTAAATTTAATGCGGCACTGATTATTTCATCTTTTGTGAATTTAAATTTCGGGGGCATTTTTCTCACCTCGTTTTTAAAGTAACGATTGTTGCGTAATCTTTGTTACTTATAATATCATAAAAAATTTGTAAAGTCAAGAGTGAAACAGTCATGGGACGATGAAGGCATCGTCCACTACAAAATAGGATAAAAACAAAAAGGTCAGGCATAGAAACCTGACCCTACAAAATCGGTATAAAATTTTTATTCCATTGCGTCTGTTGCTTCAAGAATTGAAAGTCTTAACGCCTTGTTACGTACCTTTTGCGCATTTTGACGGAGAACATTTACATCATCTGTCTTAAACGCTTTATACACTGCGCTCTTTTTAGTGTTGTTTCCGTTGTATTTTATAAAGCAGTCAAGCACTCTTTCACGGGCAGGCTTATTTTTCTTCGCTGTAACGCCCGTTAATGTAATTTCAATTCTGTCCTCGGCAGATATATTTTCAATACGGATTTTACCGTTTTGAACAGCATCTGTTTTTTCGGTGCCGTTAACAAGCACTTCTGCCTTTTCAAATGCTTCAATATCCTTAAACTTAAATGTGTAATTGCGTTTTTCGGGAATCGAAGAAATCTGTTTTCCGCCCGAAACGCTGATTCTAAGGGTATTTTCATTTTCATTTACGAGAATATCGGTAATGGAATATTCGCCGTTTTCATAAGAAGATGTTTCACCGTCGTCCTCATAAAGATTAAAAATCCCGTTACCTCTGTAAATATCAAACGAAAGATTTTCGGGATTGCGCCAGGAATTACCCATATCCTCCGACATAGGAATAACAGCGCCCTCTTTTGCCAAGACGGGAATTGTGTTAATAGGACTAGTAACGGTTACCGTTTGACCGCCCTTGTAAATTCTGCCGTCGAAAATATTTGTCCAGCGCCCTTCGGGCAACCAAACTTTTGTGAATGCGGTTTTTGTATGCTTATCAAGCTTTGTTGTGACAGGGCAAACAAGAAGCTCTGAGCCGAACATATACTCGTTTTTAACGGAATATGCACCGCTGTTTTCGGGATATGTGTAATACATCGGCTCGCAAAGCGCTCTGCCGTCGGAGAATGAGCGGTAATTCATTGAATAGATATAGGGAATGAGCTTATGGCGCAGACGCAAAAAATCAACGCCTATTGTTTCGGCTTCCCATGAGAAATTCCACGGCTCTTTGCCGAGCAAATCGTTGCTTGTTGAATGAAGGCGTATTATGGGAGAAAAAACTCCGAGCTGAAGCCAGCGGATATAAAGCTCATCGTCGTGTGCGCCCATATGATGCCCGCCGATGTCATGACTCCACCAAGTGTAACCGCAGTTTGCCGCATTTGCGGTGAAATACGGCTGAAAATCAAGCACAGACCAATTGATTGCGGTATCACCCGAAAAGCCTAAAGGATAACGGTGCGAACCAAGCCCTGCATAACGGGAGAGAATAAGCGGGCGCTTGCCGTCACGGCAACTGTCAAGGTAATGGTAATGGTTTAAAAGCCAAAGCGGATCAAGCCCTGCGCTTTTGCTCTTTGTACCCTGCTGCCAGTCTATCCACCAAAAGTCAACGCCCTGGTTTTCATACGGATGGTGCAAAACATCAAAATATGCGTTAATAAATGTGCTGTCTGTAAGGTCAAACTCAACGGGCTTTTGAGCGGACTTATCCTGCCCCACAGCCTCGCACATTTCGCTGTACATATCGTCAAAGGGGCGAACACCGTCCGCAGGGTGCAAATTAAGCGTTACCTTTAAATCCCTTTCGTGAAGTCCTTTAAGAAAGCCTTTATAATCGGGGAAAAGGTCGGTATTCCAGCTGTAACCTGTCCAGCCGCCTTTCCAGACAAGACCCTGTTTACCCTTGTAATTGAATTTTTCTTCGACATTTACCCAATGCCAATCCATATCAACCGTGGCAACCGTAAGAGGAATATCTCGGCGGATAAACTCGTCCATTAAATCCTCATATTCCTTTTGGGTGTAGGCTCTGTATCTGCTCCACCAGTTGCCGAGGGCAAAACGGGGAATGAGCGGCGCTTTACCTGTAATGGAATAAAATGCTTTCAAGCAACCGATATTATCCTTTCCGTAGGCAAAAACATATTTATCAGACGAGCCTTTTTTACGGTTTTGGAGCTGACCGTCCTCTCTTAAAAGGAGCGTTTTACTGTCATCCATTACGGTTACGCCGTTCTGCGACAAAACTCCGTCCTTAAGAGGTACTGCGCCGAAGGTCTGGTCAAGAGTTCGTGTTGTGCCTTTCATATTAAGGTCACTGTCGTACTTCTGCTTTACACCTTCAATCACGGCATAGAGGAATTTTCCGTTCTTGACATTAACGGCAAATTCTGCTTTTTTTGTAATAATACGGATAATATTTCCGTTTTTCTCTGTCTTAAAATCCGTTTTTTCACCGTTCCTGTGCCACACAGTCTGCGACGGCAAATCGGTAAATTCACCTGTTTCAATTCTTATCAGTATATCGCTTAAAACGGTTATTCGGGTATTATTCTCGGTTATTATATTGCTTTCATTTGCTTTTCCGTGAGTTTCTGCAAGAAGTCTTTCATATAAATTTTTCATCATACCCTCTCCGTTTCATCATATTTTAATGCTTTTGAAAGGATTTTCACATTTGAGATATTTTCGGAAAACTCAATTTTTTGACCGAAGAGTGAATTTACATAATCCTCTGCGAAAACAGAACCCAAAAGCTCTGCATTTTTATAAAGCTTAATAAGAGAATTCGGCTCGCAGACAAGAATTAATCTGTCGCCGTCCGAAACTTCTGCGTTAAGCTTTGATTTTTTTTCGAAAAAGCTTAAAAGCAATCCGCCGTCATACACCTTTAAAGACAGGTCATCGGTTTTCAAAAGGCAGTTATATTCATCTGAATCCCTATATGTAAATGCAACGGTAAAGTCACGTCCGTTAGGAATTTTATTTTCACTGCAAACAAAATCAGGGTAATAATCAGCGTTAATTTCAGCATCCGCCATATCGCCGAAAGCATTTTTAACGGTAAGAGAAACATATACCTTTTCAACATCTTCGGCAAATGTAATTTTAAGCGTACTGTAATCCGAGAGCAAATCAAGAGATGCAATTTTTTTATCGGAAGAAACCATATCGGAGGAAAGGTAAACTCTGCTGTCAAAGAACAGTAACAGCTCCTTGGAAGAGTCAAATCTGCTGTAAATTAAAGCAGGCGTTTTTTCCTTTACCGATGTAAATTTCATTAAAACAGCTTCGCCGGACGAAAGCGTAACGGTAAATGAGTCGCCGTAGGAATATGTTTCGCTGTCACATTGTTCCGTGTACGGATAAACATTTGCACGGCGCATTTCACCCTCAAAAGGAGCGCAGCCCATTTCATTGCTGAGTACAAAAGTAAATTCCTGCGGTTTTGATGACGGGTTACGAAGAGCAACTATTCCCGCTCCCTCTCCCCATGCAGAATAGCCGTAAACTCCGCTGTCAGCCGGGTCAGAGCCGATAAATGTTGAATTTTTAAGTATTTCTGCATTGCTTTTTATAAAGCGGAATACATCGGCATTTATCTGCCATTTTGAAGGTGAAAGCATATTATAGGAATAATACAGCTCCCAAAAATACGTTCCCCTCGCCGCCATCATAAACAGATATTTTCTGTATTCGCTGTCTGTCATTGACACCTTTGCAGTGTTGCCGTAAATGGGGTCATGATTGTAAAGGTATTCAGGAGGAACCTGATATTTTCTTTTTATAAAAAAGTCATAATATCTGCTATCACGGTACGAAAGAAGCCTGTCAACATCTGCCGACGGCAATTTTTCTCCGCGGTTGGTTTTTTCAAGAAATCCTACATCGCTGCTGTTCTGAATCCAAAGAGAATCAACCCACTGGAGAAAAAACGGACTTGCATTGCAGTAGCTTGTTTGGTTTATCCATAAATCCTTACCTGCTGTTTCACGATGAATACGCATTTTACGGAATATGCCAATCCAATTTTCCCACATTTCCGTATATTCGTACATATCATTAAAGCCGCCTGTTATATGCCCGTGCTTTTTAGAGGGACAGGCTTTCAGCAAAAAGCCGTCCAGCTTCCAGTAATTTATGTCAAAACGGGTCATCATATCAATAAAATAATCGGTAATATTTTTGATATAACGTGTGTCGGCAACGCAGACATCTCTTGACGCTCTGTTATACCCGCCTTTACCCGCCTTTTCCATATTTTTAGCAAAGGCTTTTGTCAGCGAATTATATCCGCCGCGCGGTCCTATCCACATACCGAAATTCGAGGAAAATCTTTTTACAAGGTCACACGGTTTTGAAAATTCATTTGGAAATTTTGAATTAAAATTCCAAAAGTCACCCTTATAATCGGAAAATCCGTCATCGACAACAAAGGAGTCAACAGGCTCGATAAGCGCTTTAGAAAGTCCGTCCTCAATTTCGGTGAAGGATTTCAGTATATTGTCCTCGGTAATGTCGAGCATATGGTCATACCACGAATTATACTGAAATCTCGGCTGAATTTTTCTTGAAATAAAACGGATGAAATTCAGAAATTCACGGCGTACAGTGTTGTAATCCACAGCCGAAGCCGCTCCGGAAACCGTACTCCATGTTCGGTACGTTGTTCCGCAGCTCAAATTCATTTTATCAAACCGCTTGCCGCTGAAATAACGGATACTGGCAGTATTACCTGAAATATTGGAGTCCGCCAACGGAAAAGTACTGGCAAAAAACATTCCGTTTAGGTAAACAGGCTGACCCAAAGAGCTGTGATATGGACTTAGATAAGCTTTTTCCACCTCGCCTATGCACCATTTTTCCTGACAGGAGTCAAAGCATATATGCTCGCAGTCAATACAGTCAATTGTAATATTTTCCTGGTAACTTCCGTCAACTATCATTTCAATATATTTTGACATATACGGGCTGTTTTCCGTAACCTCATAGTTTAGCACGAAGGTTATTCTTGCGCCCGAAAATGCGTAGGGCTTAAATATGAATTCAATTCTGTTTTTAAAAATATTTATGTTATCAAGTATCAGTTCGTTTGAAGATAAAAACTCTGTTTTATCCCGAAATCTGCCTTGAATTTTAAAGCCTACAAAAAATTCTGCCGAAAAATCCGTAAGCTTCAGAGAAACACCGCTGCCTATTCGTTTATTGATTATTTCCTGTGTACGAAGCCGGTCTTCCGTATTCAGAAAAACGCGTTCAATATAATCGTTGCCGATTACTATTTTGCCGTCCTGAGAATATGCATAAACATTTGCCATATCAGTAATTCCCCTTTATAAACAGTATTTTTTCAATCGCTGAAACTGCATCGCAGATTATTTTAAGGCACGGTCTTTTTAAATAAAACTCAGGTGTTCGCGGTTCAGGCTTTTCATTAAAATTAACCTCTTTAAGCCCAAGCAAATCCTTGCAAATAACAGACTTTTGGCTTTTTTTAAACTCTTCGGTTATCTCTCTTACCGTTTCATAAACCTTAGCCTTGTCATAATCCGGACGAGCAAGACCTACAAGCATTGCGGCGCCTGAAATTGCTCCGCAAACCTCCCTCATTCTGCCGACTCCTCCGCCGAGTCCTATTGATATTCTTGCCGCCTGCTCTTCCGTCAGACCTAAATCCTCAGCAAAAGTACAAAAGACCGCCTGAGAGCAATTATACCCGCTTCTGAATAAAAATTCGGCTCGTTCAGTATATTTCGACATAAACGTCCTCCCTAATTTATCGCCCTTATTAAATACACCTTGATTTTAACATATGCACGTAAAAGTTGCAACAAAAAACAGCGAAAATCCGCTGTTAGTTTTCAAAATAATCCTCATATCTGCGTTCTCGGCGCATTTCGTCAATGCTCGGCAGTAAAAATTTCTCTCCGAGCGCAAAAGCAGCTTTAGCCACTATTTTATTATAGCCGTCATTATTTTTACCGTCAGAGGACGCGCGCTTAATCTCCTTGCCGTCGGACACGTCATAAACATATTTCAATTCCTCGGCAGTCACAATTAAATCGCCGTTCGAATCGCGTTTACCTGAAAATTCAAGAACGGTTGCACCTGGTGTTTTAGAATTTTTCTTAATAAATGCGATTAAATTTGCTTTATTGCTCCCATACTTTTCAGCAACACGGCAAATGTAAGTATTATTTGGATTTTCCGAAATATATGTAACAACATTATTTTCATCCTGCGGCTCTGTTTTTAACGGTGCTTGGGTTTCAGTAGGAAGAGTACTGCTCACAGCATAACTTGCAGCTGCGCTCTGCTGAGCAGATGTACTTTTGGTTATATATGATGAATTCAGTGCCTCAGAAGACGGCTCACTTACATTTTTCTTCTGACAGGACGAAAAAGCACATACAAAAATCATAGCAGCAACAATCAAAGAAACTGTCTTTTTCATTTATTTACAACGCGGCTAACTGTATCCGCAGAAGCCGTTCCTTTCGTTTTATAAAATGTCTGTATAAAAATATATCCCACTCAGAAATGTGAGTGGGAGAATTTTTAAAATAAGGCTTAGCCACCTATAATGCTACCGAAAATATCTTTAACTGTTGAAATGATAGTTTCAAAATCAATATTCTCCAATAAGCCTTTAATTGTGTCAATAATGGGGCCTAAAGTGTCCATAATCTGATCCATTATTTGCCCTCCCTTCGCTTTCTATTATACAAATAATACCACTGTATTAAAAATTTGTCAATAGTTTTGCAAAAAAAATCAGGCATCCCATTCGGGATGCCTGTACAGCTAAATCTTAAATTATTTAAGAGTAACCTTTGCGCCAACTTCTTCAAGCTTTGCTTTTGCAGCTTCAGCGTCGTCCTTGGGCATTGCTTCCTTGATTTTTGCGGGAGCGCCGTCAACAAGAGCCTTTGCTTCTGCAAGACCGAGGCCTGTGATTTCACGAACAGCCTTAATAACCTTAATCTTTTCTGCGCCGATTTCTGTAAGCTCAACGTCGAACTCTGTCTTCTCTTCCTCGGCTGCTGCTGCGCCTGCTGCGGGAGCTGCAACTGCAACTGCTGCTGCGGCTGAAACGCCGAATTCATCTTCTACTGCGTGTACGAGCTCTGAAAGCTCAAGAACTGTAAGAGCTTTGATTTCTTCAATCATTGCTGCGATTTTCTCTGATGCCATGGTATTTTACCTCCAAAAATTATTGTAATAAATTTTAAAATTATTCAGCTGCAGGAGCCGGTTCGCCGTTCTTGTCAACAATAGCCTGAATAGCTCTTGCGAAAGCGGCAATAGGTGCATTGAATGCATTGCAAACAGTAGCAAGCAAAATCTCTCTTGAGGGAAGCTTTGCAAGACTGTCAATCATTTCAAGGCTGATAACCTCACCGTCAAGATAACCTGTCTTGATGCTGAAGGTTGAATCTTTTGCAGACGCATACTTATTAAGAATGCGCGCTGCTGCTACGTGGTCTTCCTTGCTTGTAGCGATAGCAGTTGTACCCTCGAGAACTGATGACATACCTTCAAGGTCTGTGTTCTCAATAGCACGTTTAAGAAGAGTGTTCTTAACAACTGTGTATTCAATTCCTGCTTCACGAAGCTCCTTACGAAGCTGAGTGTCGGTAGCAACGCTGATACCCTTGTAGTCAACAACTACACCTGCAACAGAAGCGTCGATTCTCTCTTTAAGAGAAGCAACCTGCTGCTTTTTGATTTCTAAAACTTTCTCACTTGGCAAACGAATTCACCTCCTAAATTTTAATTACGCTTGCTTTATGAGATAAAAAACCTCTCTGCTGAAAGACAGAGAGGCTCAAAACTTCAATGAAAATAAGTTCTTTTCCTCGGTAGGCAGGGAAACCCTTTACGCAAAATGCACCTACTGTCTTCGGCAAGCGAATATTATATTAACACACTATCTTACGTATGTCAATAACAAATTAAATTATTCAGCAACTGCTGTTGCAACAAACTTGTTCGGATTAATTTTAATGCCGGGGCCCATTGTTGTCGCTACTGCGCATGACTTAATGTACTGACCCTTTGTTGCAGCGGGTTTTGCCTTAACGATTGCGTCCATAAGAGTGTCAAGGTTTTCTTTAAGCTTATCAGCGCCGAAAGAAGCCTTGCCGATGGGGCAGTGAATGATATTTGTCTTGTCAAGACGGTACTCAATTTTACCTGCCTTAGCCTCAGTTACAGCCTTTGCAACGTCGGGAGTAACTGTGCCTGCCTTCGGTGAGGGCATCAAGCCGCGGGGACCGAGTACCTTACCGAGTCTACCTACAAGACCCATCATATCGGGAGAAGCGATACAAACGTCAAAATCCATAAAGCCGCCCTGAATTTTTTCCATAAGGTCTTCAGCGCCTACATACTCAGCGCCTGCTGCCAAAGCGGCGTCAACCTTGTCGCCCTTTGCAAATACTGCAACGCGAACCTTTTTACCTGTACCGTTGGGAAGAACAACTGCGCCTCTAACCTGCTGGTCAGCATGACGTGAGTCAACACCCAAACGAACGTGGATTTCTACAGTTTCATCAAATTTAGCTGTTGCTGTCTTAACTGCAATGTCAAGAGCCTCAGCAGTGTCATAAAGTTTTGTTTTGTCGATAAGCTTTGCGCTTTCAACATATTTTTTTCCGTGTTTCATAATTAAATTCCTCCAAAAAAGTGGTTAATCGGATCTGATTTTCCTCCCACAAGGAGATCAGTCAACTACGGTAATACCCATTGAACGGGCAGTACCTGCAATCATACTCATAGCAGCTTCAACAGAAGCAGCGTTAAGGTCGGGCATTTTCTGCTCGGCAATCTTCTGAACCTGTTCCTTTGTTATTGAAGCAACCTTTGTCTTGTTGGGAACACCCGAACCACTCTCAATTCCGCAAGCCTTTTTAATAAGAACTGCTGCGGGGGGAGTTTTTGTTACGAATGTAAACGTATGGTCTGCATAAACAGTGATAACAACAGGGATAATAAGACCCATGTCATTCTTTGTCCGTTCATTGAATTCCTTTGTGAACGCCATAATGTTAACGCCGTGCTGACCGAGAGCCGGTCCTACGGGCGGTGCCGGTGTTGCTTTTCCGGCAGGGATTTGAAGCTTAATAAAGCCTGTTACTTTCTGAGCCATTTTAGCACCTCCAAAATTCGTGGTATGGCGAAACGGAAGCTCGTGCCGTTTCTCCCACGGCGCTTCGAAGAAGCGTCATAAAAAGCGTATTTAACGCTGATTACCAAATTATTCTTGTTCTGTTTTTTCTACCTGGTCAAGCTCAAGCTCAACGGGTGTTTCACGGCCGAGCATTGAAATTACAACGCAAACAGAGCCGTTTTCAGTATCAAGCTCGCGGACAACGCCCACAACGCCTTCAAACGCGCCGTCGATAATCGTTACCATATCGCCTATTTCATAGTCAATCTTGATAACCTTTTTCTCAACGCCCATTGCGTAAACCTCTTCCTCGGTTAAAGGAATAGGCTTGCTTTCAGGGCCTACAAAGCCTGTAACACCGCGTGTATTGCGGATTACGTACCAAGTATCGTCAGTCATTTCAAGCTCGCCCGTATCTTCATTTTCAAATACGGCAACCTTGACCATTACATAACCGGGAAAAACTTTTCTTTCAACTTCTTTTTTCTGCTCGTCCTTAACCTCGGTAACGGTTTCCATAGGAATGTTAACGTCAAGGATAAGGTCATGCATCTTTCGGTTTTCAACAACCTTTTCAATGTTTGTCGCAACCTTATTTTCATATCCTGAATAGGTATGAACAACAAACCATCTGGAGAGTTCAGCCATTTTTGTCCCTCCGTTTAACCCATAATAAACGGGAAAATAGCACTTGCGGTTTCCGCCGCCGCCTTAGCCTTGTGGTCTGATGCAAGACCTACAAGAGCGTCAATAGCTGCTGAAATACCTGTGTCAAAAGCAAATATAACAAGTCCCACAATTGCGACTACGGCGATAACAACAAGCGAGCTGTTAAGAACAGTTTTGCCTGAGGGCCATGTGATTTTCTTACATTCACCCCTGAAGTTCTTGAAGAATTCTTTGATTGCCTTGCCCGCCTTTTTAAAGGGATTGCCTTTTTTAGCTTTGGGCTTATCGGCATTCTTGCTGTTCTTCTTTACTTCGGAAGCGGCGTTTTCTTTTTTTTCAGCCATTTCTGTTACCTCCGATTACTTTGTTTCTCTGTGGAGAGTGTGTTTCTTGCAGAATCTGCAATACTTGTTCATTTCCATTCTGTCGGGAGTGTTCTTTTTGTTTTTCATCGTGTCATAATTACGCTGTTTGCACTCCGTACAAGCCAATGTGATTTTTACTCTCATTTTTCGGCACCTCCGTTAATTCATCGCAAATTTTAGCGACATAAGCCTGCCTCAAAAATGGGCACAAAAATAAAGCCCTCTTTTTCGAGGTATCAGTATTGTATCACAGAGAAAATCAATTGTCAAGAACAAATATAATAAATCAATTATTTTATTGACGGGAAATGTTTAATATGGTATAATTTCACAAAATATTCAATATTTAATATGTATACATAAAATCATTTTTAAAAGGTGATAAAATGTCTCACAGTATTATTGATTACGCGCTTTTTAATGCTAACAGGGATTTTGATGAAATTCCGTTTAATAAAATTGACGCTTTGATTTTTTCACAGCTCTCATACCTGAATTATACAGGTATTGTCGAAGATACGCGTTCCGAATCAAAGGGCGTTTACCTGCACGAAATTGCGGAGCATGAAAAATTCCCGGATATTTTTACGCTTCCGCGTACCGCCGAAAACAACACAAAGCTGTTTAATGCGGTCGCATATTCAAAAAGATACGGTAAGGTCAGGGCAAAGTTCTATGAAGACATTGCCGAAAAAGACAGTGACACGCAGTTTTGCGGAGTTGTATTTGTTCTGCCTAAAAATCTTAATGTAATTTCATTCAGGGGGACAGATTCAACTATAATCGGCTGGAAAGAAAACTGCAATATGCTTTACAGATACCCCGTAAGCTCTCAGGAAATTTCCGTGGCATATGTTGATAAGGTAATTCCCCGCCTTCGCGGTAAGGTTATTGTTACAGGACATTCCAAGGGCGGAAACCTTGCCATTTATTCAAGCGTTTACTGCAAAGAAGAAAACAGAAAAAAAATAAAGCGGATTATTTCATTTGACAGTCCGGGCTTTACCGAGGAATTTGTCAACGATGAAGCTTACATAAAAACTCTTCCGAAAATTTCCAAATTTGTTCCCGAAGAGTCAATGATAGGTATGCTTTTAACTGATAAATCCACGGTTCAGATTGTAAAAAGCGACGGCATAGGCTTTTATCAGCATGACCCGTTCATGTGGCAAATTGACGGCATAACCTTTGTTCCCGGAACAAAAATCGTAATGCGCGCAAAAATCATTGACACTACCTTTAACGAATGGGTATTCGGCTTTGCGCCTGAACAGCGCGAACAATTTCTTGAAGGAATGTTCCTGCTTATTGAAAAAACCAACGAAGCAGACTCGCCTACCTTCAGGCAATGGATGGAAAACCTTCTTACCAATGTTCCCTTGGCGCTCGACGCGGTAAAGGATATTTCGCCTCAGAACAGAGCGCTTTTTTCAAAGGTTATAAGACAGTTTTTCGCATCAATGGGGTCAAGTGTTGTAGCAACTCAGAAAAACTATCTTAACGAGCGTATTAAAAAATTGCCGATTATCAAAAGCGGCCGTAATTAACGGCAATTCGGTAATTTTTAATATAACGTCAGTTCGAAACCATCCTGACGTAAAATAAAACTACGGAGTAATAAAAAATGAATCAAAAAACCTTATTCGTCGTGAAATCAGCTGTTATTGCGGCGCTTTATGCCGCCCTGACCGCCGCCTCCTCAGCATTCGGACTTGCCTACGGTCCTATTCAGTTCAGAGTTTCCGAGGCGCTTTGCGTGCTTTGCGCATTCACACCTGCGGCAATTCCCGGACTCACAGTCGGCTGTATGCTGAGCAACATTTCAAGCACCGTCGGAATTGTTGATGTTGTTATAGGCTCTGCCGCAACACTCATTTCCGCTGCGCTCGGATACCTTGCAAGGAATATCAAATTTAAGGATATTCCCCTGCTGTCACTGTTGTTTCCGTGCATTTTTAACGGAATATTCGTGGGAGCGGAAATTGCATATTTTATGCCGGGCGGATTTGCCTTTAAAGCATTTCTTATTTCAGGTCTTGAGGTTGCGGCAGGCGAAGCCGCGGTATGCTTTACTTTAGGCATAATGCTGTGCCGCGCCGTACAGAAATCTCGATTAAGGAATTTACTTAAATAGATAAACAAATAAAAATAAAAGGGCGTGGTAATTTGGCAAAGATAATTATTGCTGACGATGAACAGCTCATAAGACGGCTTGTCTCTGATTTTCTTAAAAAAGATGGTTTCACAGTACTTGAAGCCGAAAACGGCAAAGAGGCGCTGCTCCTTTTTGAGAAAAACAAGGATACCGACTTACTTGTACTCGACATTATGATGCCCGAAAAAGACGGTTGGGAGGTTTGCAGGGAAATCCGCAAAACCTCGTCTGTACCTATCCTGCTTTTATCTGCCAGAAGTCAGGAATTTGACCAAATTACAGGATTTGAAGCGGGTGCTGATGACTATGTCACAAAGCCCTTCAGTCCTGTTCTTTTAACAAAAAGAATTGAGGCGTTGCTAAAGCGTTCTCAAAGCAACACTAAATCGGCAGACAGCGGTATTCACGGTCTTACTGTTGACAAAAATGCGCATCAGGTCTTTGCGGACGGTAAAGAAATCACGCTCACCGTAAAAGAATACAGCATACTTTTAAAGCTTATCGAAAATACGGGAAGAGTTTACAGCCGCGAACAGCTGCTTGACGATATTTGGGGATTTGACTATTACGGCGACACAAGAACGGTAGACTCCCACGTTGCAAGGCTTCGCACAAAGCTCGGCGACTGGGGAAACGCGCATCTCAAAACAGTTTACGGCGTAGGCTATAAAATTCAGGAAAGTGATGTAAATGAGCAGGAATAAACGCCGTCTGAGCATAAGGCTCAAAATGTTTTTACAGATAACAGCAATTCTTTTGACTGCCGTTACGGTTATTTTAATTATAAATACAACCTGTTTGGGCGATTTTTATTTTTATAACGAAAAGAAAAAAATGACGTCCACCGCAGAATATCTTGACACTCTTGATTTAAAATCAGGAGTTTATTTGGGTACGGTAGGCAAGCTTGAAACCGAAAACAACATTTCAATCGACATCTACTTTCCCGACGGAAATCCGCTGTATCTGAGTCCGAAAAATCTGATTCCCACAGGCGGCAATACCATTGTTATTGAACACAACACGTATAAAAACGGCGCTGTTCTTGATATCCGCGAGTCAAACGGTGTTCAGTATATTGACTACAAATGCACACTCAGCGACGGAATTGAAATCGAAATCTTCAGCGTTATAGCAAATGTCGAAGCAAATGCAGACGTTGCCCTTTACTTTGTCTGGGCGTCAATTCTGTTTATTTTCATAGTCGTTATTATATTCTTTATTATTTACTCGGAGAGCTTTACAAAGCCGCTGATTGAAATGAGCAAAATTACCGAAAAAATGTCAAATATGGACTTTTCGGAACGGCTGTCAGTCAGCTCAAACGATGAAATAGGAAAACTTGCGGAAAGTATAAACGACCTGTCAGGCTCGCTGGACATTACGCTTCAGGACCTTAATCAAAAGAACAAAAAGCTTCAGGATGACATTGAAAAGAAGCAGACTCTTGACGAGCTGAGAAAAGAGTTTATTTCAAGCATTTCTCATGAGCTTAAAACGCCTATCGCAATAGTTCGCGGCTACGCTGAGGGAGCAGAGTTAATGCTTCAAAGCGGAGATGCCGACGGCGCTTCGGAATACTGCGGCGTAATTATAAAAGAAAGCGACAAGATGAACGCTCTTGTTATTGAGCTTTTAGAGCTGTCAAGATTTGAAATCGGCGACAGCAGGCTTGAATATGAGGATTTTTCTCTGTATGATTTTATCAGCGATTACACAGACAGGGAAAAAATAGTTTTTGAGGAAAACGGAATAAAATGCAAAACAGACATTCCCGCTCAGATTATCTGCCGAGGCGACTTAATCAAGCTTACAATGGTGCTTAATAACTATGTTTCAAATGCAATTTCGCATACTGAGGGCGAAAAGCTCATTAAAATTTACTGCGAAGAGCAAGACAAAAAAGTGCGGATATTTGTTTACAACACAGGCAAAGCTATTGCCGATGAGGATATTGACAAGATTTGGGACTCGTTTTACAGAGCGGATAAATCCCGTTCACGCAAAGAAGGCAGATTTGGCTTGGGGCTTTCAATCGTCAGCGCCATTCAGAATCTTCATGGCAACGAGTACGGCGTATTCAACTCAGACGGCGGAGTTACGTTTTGGTTTGATGCCGATAAGGCGGAGTGATAGTGAATGTTCACCTAATCCGCCGTAAGCGGTCCCACATTCCCTCAAAAACAGAAGCTGTCACGAGGGATAAAACGTGAAAAAACAGCGTGAGCAAGCCCACGCCCTGCTTTTTTCGGGACGAATAGAACTTTGTCCCTTCAATACTTAATTAAATATTGAAGCCGAGATTCACTTGAATTCGTGAATCTCGGCTTTTTGCATTATTGTATTTACTTTTTCTTTTTGCCGAAAATGCTTTTTTTGCCTTCGTCAAGCCCCTCTGTACTGCCGAACTCAATTGCGAGCTGTTTAATAAGCTCACGCTGTTTGTCGGTCAGCTTTTTAGGTACATCAACAATAATTCTCACAAGCTGGTCGCCCTTGCCCATTCCCGAGCGGTTGGGTATTCCCCTGTTACGTAATTTATAAACATCGCCGGGCTGTGTGCCTGCGGGTATGGGGTATTCAACCTTACCGTCAAGTGTCGGAACCTGTACTGTACAGCCGAGAGCTACCTGCATATAAGTCAAATGTAAATCCACCCAAACATTATAACCGTCACGCTCAAAAATCGGATGAGGACGGACATTTACTACTATGTTAAGGTCGCCGGCAGGTCCGCCGTTCACGCCCTTATTACCCTGTCCCCTTACAGTTATAATCTGGCGGTCGTCAACACCTGCGGGTATGTTAATATCAAGCTTAGACGCCTTACGCACTCTGCCCGAGCCGTTACATTTCTTACACGGATTTTCAATAACAGTCCCTCTGCCGCCGCACTTTGCGCAGGGCTTTGAGGTCTGAATTACGCCGAACGGAGTTCTTTGCTGAACCGTAACCTGACCTTTTCCGTGACATTCGGGACAGGTTTTGGGCGAAGAGCCTGCCGCGCAGCCGCTGCCGTGACATTCGGGACACGATTCAATTCGCATTGAATCAACGGTTCGTTTACAGCCCTTTGCCGCCTCTTCAAATGAAATTGTAACGCTTGCCTGAGTGTCTGACCCTCTTTGCGGCGCATTTGGGTTAGACCTGCCGCCGAAGCCCCCGAAGCCTCCGCCGAACATACTGCCGAGTATATCGCCGAGGTCAAAATCCATTCCGCCGAAGCCTCCGCCGTAGCCGCCCTGCCCTGCGCCGTAATTTGGGTCAACGCCTGCGTGGCCGAACTGGTCATAGCGCGCCTTTTTGTCGGCATCGGACAAAACCTCATAGGCTTCATTTGCCTCTTTAAACTTTTCCTCAGCCTCTTTGTCACCGGGATGTAAATCGGGGTGATATTTTTTAGCAGTCTGACGGTATGCTTTTTTTATTTGCTCCTCAGTTGCATTTTTGTCAACGCCGAGTACCTCATAGTAATCTCTTTTATCTGCCATAAATCTTCTCCAAACAGAACTTTATAAACTGCTGTATGGGGCGATGAAGACATCGTCCCATACCCAAAACGGTGTTAATCAGTTATTATCATCAACATCCTTAAAATCGGCGTCATAATAACCGTCTGCTGCCGCGCCGCCGTTAGCATTTGCGTCGCCGCCCTGTGCGCCGGCAGCTGCCTGAGCCTGCTTATAAAGCTCTTCTGAAATCTTATAAAACTGCTGAGTAAGCTCCTCTTGCTTTGCCTTTATAGCGCCAATGTCTTCGCCCTTGAGAGCCTCTTTAAGAGCGTCAATCTTTGTCTGAAGCTCTGTTTTATCTGTTTCTGAGAACTTGTCGCCCTCATCTGCAAGAATCTTTTCGCACTGATAAACCATCTGGTCAGCTTCGTTTCTTGCGTCAACAGCCTCTTTGCGTTTTTTATCCTCTTCAGCGAACTGCTCTGCCTCTTTAACTGCCTTTTCAACGTCTTCCTTAGACATATTTGTGGAAGATGTGATTGAAATTGACTGCTCCTTCTGAGTGCCGAGGTCTTTTGCAGAAACGTGAACGATGCCGTTTGCGTCTATATCAAAGGTTACCTCGATTTGAGGAGTGCCTCTTCTTGCGGGAAGAATTCCGTCAAGGTGGAAGATGCCGAGAGTTTTGTTATCTCTTGCAAATTCTCTTTCACCCTGAAGAACGTGAACCTCAACACTGGTCTGATTGTCAGCCGCAGTGGAGAAAATCTGGCTCTTCTTTGTGGGGATGGTTGTATTTCTCTCAATAATCTTTGTATTTACTCCGCCCATTGTTTCAATACCGAGGGACAGAGGAGTAACGTCGAGAAGCAAAAGTCCTTCAACCTCGCCGCCGAGAACACCGCCCTGAATTGCGGCGCCTACTGCTACACACTCATCGGGGTTAATGCCCTTGAACGGCTCTTTGCCTGTATATTTCTTAACTGCATCCTGAACTGCGGGAATTCTTGAAGAACCGCCGACCATAAGAATTTTATTAAGCTGTGAAGGCTCAAGACCTGAGTCTGAAAGCGCCTGACGAACAGGACCCATTGTAGCTTCAACAAGGTCTGCCGTCATTTCATTGAACTTTGCTCTTGTAAGAGTTGTTTCAAGGTGCTTAGGACCTGTTGCATCGGCAGTTATGAAGGGAAGAGAAATCTGTGAGGTTGTAACTCCCGAAAGCTCAATCTTAGCCTTTTCTGCCGCTTCTTTAAGTCTTTGCATTGCCATTTTATCTGAGCGAAGGTCAATACCCTGCTCCTTTTTGAACTCGTCTGCAAGCCAATCGATAATTCTCTGGTCAAAGTCGTCGCCGCCCAAACGGTTATTACCTGCTGTTGCGAGAACCTCCTGAACGCCGTCGCCCATTTCAATGATTGATACGTCGAATGTGCCGCCGCCGAGGTCATAAACCATAACCTTTTGGTCATCTTCCTTGTCAATACCGTAAGCGAGAGCAGCCGCTGTAGGCTCGTTTATAATTCTCTTAACGTCAAGACCGGCAATTTTACCTGCGTCTTTAGTTGCCTGACGCTGTGAGTCTGTAAAGTAAGCGGGAACAGTAATAACTGCTTCTGTTACCTTGCCGCCGAGATAAGCCTCAGCATCACTCTTCAGCTTCTGAAGAATCATTGCCGAAATCTCCTGCGGAGTGTAATTTTTGCCGTCAATGTCTACCTTATAGTCTGAACCCATATGTCTTTTAATTGAAGAAACTGTCTTATCAGGGTTTGTGATAGCCTGACGCTTTGCAACCTGGCCTACCATTCTTTCGCCTGTTTTTGAGAATGCTACAACCGAAGGAGTTGTTCTTGCGCCCTCTGCGTTAGCGATAACTACAGGCTCGCCGCCCTCAATTACTGCTACGCATGAATTTGTTGTACCTAAGTCAATACCAATTACCTTTGCCATAATATATACCTCCAAAAGTGTTTTATATATAAATTTAATTGACTACCTTAACTATTGCGGGACGAATTATTCTGTCGCCCATTTTGTATCCCTTTGAAAAAACATCCGTAATACTGTTTTCAGGCGCTTCGGGGTCATCGTCATGCATTACCGCATTGTGAATATTCGGGTCAAACATATCGCCATTTTCGCCGAACTCCTCCACACCGAGTTTTTTAAGTATTTCGCCGAACTGACTGTAAATCATTTGGATTCCTTTTTTGTATGAGTCTAAATCCGTAACTTCCTGGCTTTCAGCTCTGCCGAAATTGTCATAAAGCGGTAAAAACTCTGAAATTACGCTTGCCTTGCTGTCACCGAACGCCGCCTCTTTTTCTTTTTGGCTTCGTTTTCGGAAATTATCATATTCAGCCATTATCCGCAAAAGATTATCCTTGGTTTCGGTAAGCTCTGCCGCAAGCTTTTCTTCCGCTGTAGGCTCAGCCGCCTTTTCCGCCTTTACCTCTTCCGCAGTTTCGTTCTTTTTGGTCTTTTCCTTGCTCATTTTTATTATTGACCCTTCCTTTCCTGTTATATCATATTAATCTTCTAAAGTATCCGACATTATGTTACCGACTATTTCGGTCAAATATTTAAGACTCGGAATAAGCCTTGCATAATCAATTCTTGTAGGACCTATCAGACCGAGTGTGCCGCTTTCTTTGCCGCTCACATTGTAATTTGAAAAAATTACCGATGAATCCTGAAGCTCACGGAACTGATTTTCCTTGCCGATAAGTATTCTCGGCGCATTTGCGTTCTTCTTTGATGAGAAAAACGACGTTAACGGGTCACTCCGTCTTAAAAACTCCATTATTTCATACGCATTTCCGTAATCGGTATAATTCAGCAGATTTGACTGACCTTGTAAAAGCAGTTGCGTCTGCTCGGTCATCTGCGCCAAATCCGACAGCGTTATCAAAAGCGGAGAAACTGCAAGCGATTTGCTGCCGAGCGACAGTGCAAGAGTCTGAATCATCGCAACGCTTACCTCTTCAGCCGATTTGCCGATAAAGTTTTTTGAAACCACATTGTAAAACAGCTCAATAATATCTAAGGAAAGCTCACAGTCAAGCTTACACACCTTGCTTTTAAGAATCCCTGACGATGACAGCATTATCATCATAGCCGTTCGAGTGCCGATTGGCACTAACTCTACTCTACGGATAACCGCATGCTCGTCGCACGGGGTAGTCGACACAACAGCACAGTTGGTAATTTCGGCAAGCACCTGCCCTGCCTGCTCCAAAATCTGCTGAGGCTCGCCGGACGCGCTTAAAATTCTTGATTCGATAAGCCGTTTTTCCTGCGCGGGAAGCTCATAGCTGTTCATAAGATTGTCAACATAATAACGGTAACCGAGCTGTGACGGTACGCGTCCTGACGAGGTGTGCGGCTGTTCAATAAAGCCGAGAGCCGAAAGCTCCGCCATTTCATTGCGCACAGTTGCGCTCGAAACGGAGAGAGATGAATGTTCCAAGAGCGTTTTTGAGCCTACCGGCTCGCCTGTCGCAATATAATACTCAACAATGCTTGCAAGTATTTTTTCTTTGCGTTCGCTCAGTTTCACATCCTCACCGCCACATCAGTTTGTTTATGTTAGCACTCTGTTTGCCCGAGTGCTAACTATGTTTATAATATACCCCCAAAGGCAAAAAAAGTCAAGGAAATATTTGTAAATAATTTATTAACAAAAATATTGTCAAAATATTTCCTGCAAAAATTACCGTTGACAAATTATATAAAATAGGTATAATATAAATAATAATTATAAAGTGATGAGAAAGAAGCATTAGGACACTCGTTCTTTTCAGAGAGATTCCCGCCACGGTGAAAGGGAATTAAAGAATTGTTTTAATGTACCGCTTTTGAGCGTCGGCGAAAGCATTTTTAGATTAAGCTGTACCGTACAGACTGCGTTAAAGTCTTTTGAGCGGCGGATTATATCCGCAATACGGGTGGAACCGTGGAATGTAATTTTGAGCATTTCATCCCTGACTTTTTCAGGGTTGAAGTGCTTTTTTATTTATCGAAAGGAGATTTATCTTATGATTAAAGTTACTTTAAGAGATGAAGTAAAGGAATTTGAAAAAGGAATTACCGTTGCCGAAGTTGCAAAGTCCATTGGTATGGGGCTTTACAAGGCGGCCGTGGGCGGCAGAATTAACGGCGAATACTGCGATTTGCGTACCGCCTTAACAGAGGACTGCGCACTTGAAATTGTAACCTTCGGCGAGGATATTGACGGCAGAAAGACATTTTGGCACACAGCGTCACACATTTTGGCGCAGGCTGTAAAACGCCTTTATCCCGAAACGAAGCTTGCCATAGGCCCTGCTATCGACAACGGCTTTTACTACGATTTTGACAGCGAAATCGCATTCACTCCCGAAATTCTTGAAAAAATAGAAGCAGAAATGAAGAAAATAGTTAAAGAGGATATCGCTCTTGAAAAATATGAAATGAATCCCGAAGAGGCTCTTGAGTATTTTGATAAAAACGGTGAGATTTACAAATCCGAGCTTATAAAAGAGCATGCAGACAAGGGCGAGCCGATTTCTTTCTACAAGCAAGGCGATTTCAACGAGCTTTGCGCAGGCCCGCACATTATGTCAACAGGCGCTGTTAAGGCATTTAAGCTTACCTCCTGCACAGGCGCATATTGGCGCGGTGATGAGAAAAATAAAATGCTCCAAAGAATTTACGGCGTAGCTTTCCCGAAAGCCGCAGAGCTCCAGGAGCATCTTCAGAGAATTGAGGAAGCTAAAAAGCGTGACCACAACAAGCTGGGCAGAGAATTAGAGCTTTTCACCACAAGCGATGTAATCGGTCAGGGTCTTCCCATAATGCTCCCGAAGGGCGCAAGAATTATTCAGCTTCTTCAAAGATTTGTTGAGGACGAGGAGCAAAAGAGGGGCTGGCTTCTTACTAAAACTCCGTTTATGGCAAAGAGCGACCTTTACAAAATTTCAGGTCACTGGGATCATTACCTTGACGGAATGTTTGTATTGGGCGACCCCGCAGACGAAACAAAGGAATGTTTTGCTCTGCGCCCCATGACATGTCCGTTTCAGTATCAGGCATATCTTAACAGAGCGAGGAGCTACCGTGATTTGCCTCTCCGCTATAACGAAACCTCAACTCTTTTCAGAAACGAGGCATCGGGCGAAATGCACGGTCTTATCCGCGTACGTCAGTTCACAATTTCCGAGGGTCACCTTATGTGCCGTCCGGATCAGCTTGAGGACGAATTTAAAAACTGTCTTGAGCTTGCAATTTATATGCTTAAAACATTGGGGCTTTATGAAGATGTTTCATACAGATTTTCACAGTGGGACCCCAACGACAGAGAAAAATATATCGGCACTGAGGAACAGTGGAACGAGGCACAGGGAATTATGGCAAAAATTCTTGACCACCTTAATATTCCGCACAAGGTCGGCATAGGCGAAGCCGCTTTCTACGGTCCCAAGCTCGATATTCAGATTAAGAATGTTCACGGCAAAGAGGATACTCTTATTACAATTCAGATAGACCAGCTTCTTGCCGAGAAATTCGGTATGGAATACACGGACGCTGACGGCACAAAGAAAAATCCGTATATCATTCACAGAACTTCAATAGGCTGTTATGAAAGAACTCTTGCACTGCTTATCGAAAAATATGCAGGTGCATTCCCGCTTTGGCTGTCACCTGTTCAGGTTAAGCTTCTTCCCATTGCAGACAGACATCAGCCGAAATGCTTTGAAATTAAAGCAGAGCTTGAAAAATACGGCATCAGAGCAGAGGTTGACGACAGAAGCGAGAAAATCGGCTATAAAATTCGTGAGGCTCAGCTTCAGAAAATCAACTATATGTTTGTTGTCGGCGACAAAGAAGCAGAGGACGGCACGGTTTCAGTCAGAAAACGCGGCGTAGGCGACATCGGCACAAAGAGTGTAGAAGACGTTATCAAAGACCTTCTTGAAGAAATCAATTCAAAGGCTATAAACTAACGCATAAGAGGTGCAATATGGATACAAGAACTCCACTTACTCTGACCGTCATTACAGACACGCATTATTATTCAAAAAAGCTCGGCACAAGCGGTAAAGCTTATGAAAAAGCAAATTCAAAAAGCCAGCTTCTTTTAAAGGACGCAGGTGAAGTGCTTGCTGCATGCTTTGAGCAGATTAAATCGGATAAAAGAACCGATATTGTTCTTCTTTCGGGAGATACCACCACAAACGGCGACTTTGATTCGCACAAAGAATTTATCGAAATGCTCCGCGATTTAAAAAACTCAGGAAAACGTGTTTTCGTTATTACCGCAACTCACGACTATCAGGACGACGGACAGACAGATTCCTTCATAACAGACGAAAAGACAAAAATCCCCGCCGCAAAACGTGAGGACCTGTTTGAAATGTACCGTGAATTCGGTCCTGACCAGGCGCTGTCAGTTCATATGCCCAGTATGTCTTACGTTGTTCAGCTTGCAGACGGTTACAGACTTTTCGCCATCAACGACGACACAAATCTTACAGGCAAAAGCGGAATATCTGATGACTGCTACGAATGGTTAAAGGCACAGGTTAAGGACGCAAAAGAAAACGGTCAGTTCATAATCTCAATGACACATCATCCCCTCATTGCCCCCTCGCCCATTTACGGACTTATCGGCAAAAATGATATGCACGGAGACTTTGATGTTCGCCGTGAGCAGTATGCAGATTTAGGTCTTCAGTTTATGCTTACAGGTCATACGCACATTCACAGCATTGACAAGTATATTTCAAAACGCGGAAACACATTTTACGATATTGCAACCGCTTCTCCTATTGGGCATCCGGGTACAATCCGCACAGTAGTTCTTGACCCAGCCAAAGATGTTGTAAGCACAACTACTGACTTTATTACGGTTAAGCCCAACTGTGAGCTTCACGGCGGAAATATTAAAAGCCATCTTGAAAATCAGCTTTCCGGTATGATTGTCGATATGGTCAAGGCCGCCGCAGGAGATACAGACACATTTGCGACAATGGTTACGGCTATGTCTATTAAGAAAAAACTGATTTATAAAATCGGTTGGCTTATAAAGCCCGTAGCGAAGATAATAAACAAGCTTAAAATCGGCACGGTTGCAAAATGGACAAAAAAAGAGACTGGGCTAAAGAAAGAGGATTGGGCGCCTATTGCAGATGAGAGCGTACTCGACTTCATAATCAAAATGGTGCTGAATTTGTACGGCGGCGAAAACCTATATGACCCCGATGACGCTCACTACAAAATTGCAATGGGTCTCATAAGCATTTTTGACTCTGTGTTTAACGCGTTACATATAAATGTCAGAAAGCTTCTTAAAACGGCCGACAGTCTTTACGATTTTGCAGAGCCGCTCATTCACAACAGAGGAATCCCCGCTTACAACACAGTTCTTCCCGTTATGCCATATTACCGTGAGGGCGAACAGGGTCCTGTTCCCGAAGAAAAGACTCCCGAGCGCACTGTTTCGAGCCGTAAAGGTCCTGCAATTATCATAATCGGCATACTTGCTCTTCTGATACTTCTCATTCCGATTATTTTAGTTCTCGGCGCAGGCTTTATTGCAAATCAGATTAAATACGGTAAGAAAATCAAAGCAGACGAATAATATTAATTACTATCCAAAAGCAGCGGTTAACGGTATGTTTTCCGCTGTTTTTGTTTTTCTCCCAAACAACAGCATTAAGTTAGTTTTAATCTATAGTTTGTTTGTGCAAAATGTGGAAATATAGCCCAAAATTTATATATATTAACTTAATTTAAGATGATTTATTACTATTTTTGACAAATATTCAACATTTTACTTGATTTTTTCGCATATATGGTATATAATCATATTATATATTGAGGGTATTTACGCCTTTTTAACGTTGTTTTTCGGAGGGATATATTTTGAGCGGAGATTTACACTGTCACACAAGACTTTCTGACGGGTCACTCGGCATTGAAGAAATCATTGCATTTGCATTAAAAAAAGGACTTAGTACAATTGCCATAACCGACCATGACTGCCTTGCGGGTACTGTCAGAGGAAAGGTTATAGGCGCGCGGCACGGTCTTCAGGTTATTCCCGGAGTTGAATTCTCCTCTACTCTTGAGGAGGCAGACAAAAATGTTCATATCCTTTGCTACCTTCCCGACTCTCCCGATATGCTTGAGGGTCTTTGCAAACGTAACTCACAGGCTCGCAAAAGAGCTTCGCACTTTATGATGCTTCAAACAGCAAAGCGTTATAACATTCCGACTGAGTTTATTGCAAAATGCGCCACAGGCTCAACAAATCTTTTTAAAAAGCACATTATGCAGTCGCTTATTGAATGCGGCTACGCAGACTGCTTTAACGGCGAGCTTTACGAAGAGCTTTTCACAAAAAAGAGTGAAAATAATATTCTTATTGTGCCGAAATATGAAAGCACAAAAGCTGTTATTGATTCAATTCACGAAGCGGGCGGAATTGCGGTTTTGGCACATCCGTACCGTTCGGACTGTGTGGACAGCATTGACGATATAATCAAAATGGGTATTGACGGAATTGAAGTAAACCATCCAAGCGCAAACGAAGAGCAGCAGGCAAATTTGCGAAAAATTGCATCTAAAGCCAAATTACTTGTAACAGGCGGAAGCGATTTTCACGGGCTTTACAATGAGTATAAGGTTTCATTAGGCGACTATACCGCGTCTGACGACGAGTTGCACGCATTGCTCACATACAAAGCAAAGCAAAAGCGTCTTCAAAAGAAAATGGCGCAAAAATCCGAAGCTACGGCAGACGCCTAAAACAATAAAGGGGAATTGAATTTTATGCTTGACGACAGCGATATTAAAATTTTTAATGACAAGGGAAAGGCTGAGGAAAATTTTGACGAGGTTTCGGTTATTGCTGAAATGAAGCGTCACAGAAGTAACGGCAATTCAGAAAAGGCTAAAGCGCTCGGCAAGCACCTTGCGGATATTTTTGTAGACGAAGAAAAAATGATAAAGGACCTTTCAAAAGAGGTCGGCACATTGGATTTCGACGCCGATATTATGTATCAAATCAAGGTTTTGCTCGCTTTCACAGCGGAGTACTGCATTAATCATTCGCTTCCCTCTCCTCTCCTTTCAAACACTGCTGTAAACAGAATGTACGACACTGTAAAAGAGAATGCGTTTGAGTTTTATGACAGGCTGGACGACGGCGCAGAATACAGCTTTTACTATTTAGCGTTACGAAAAAGCGCCGATATTGCAGATGAAATCGGAAAGGCATTTGCCATGATTTGCGAGAGTCCTGAATTTGCAAAGCTGGGCAAAAATCTTTTTGAATTTGCAAAGCAGGAAATTGACAGCGTAATTGATTTATACGAATTTGAATAAATCTTTATATAATGCAAAAGCGGTTCATTCTCGAACCGCTTTTATTTTTTCTGTAATTTTTATTTACATAGTGATTTCAACAGCTTGATTTCCTCAGCGTAGCCCGGAAGCTCATTGGGTGTTTCAAGAAACATAGGCAAATCCTTTAACACGGGGTGGTTAACTATTCTTTCGAATGCATCTGTGCCTATATAACCCTCGCCTATTTTTTCGTGTCTGTCCTTATGTGCGCCCAAAGGATTTTTGCTGTCATTAAGGTGGAGGGCCTTGAGTCTGTCAAGACCGATTACATTGTCAAACTCGGTTAAAACTCCGTCTAAGTCATTTACGATGTCATATCCTGCGTCATTAACGTGACAGGTGTCAAGACACACGCCCATTTTATCCTTTAACTCGACACGGTCGATTATTTCACGAAGCTCCTCAAAACGAGAACCGACCTCGCTCCC
This sequence comes from uncultured Clostridia bacterium, assembly GCA_947364045.1. Lineage (GTDB taxonomy): Bacteria > Bacillota > Clostridia > Oscillospirales > Acutalibacteraceae > Fimenecus. Next base: position 21,946 of record CANARN010000002.1, on the reverse strand, counting down.
CTTGCCCGCCATTGTTTCAAGCAAAACGGTAGTCGTTTGGCTCTCAGAAAGAATTGAGTTAAGCAAATCGGAAATAAGCTCAATACCGGTTTCCACGCCCTGCCCAACGTGGCTTCCCGGATGAAAATTATACATATTGCCCGGCACATATTCCATACGCTTTAAATCGTCAAGCATAGTATTGTAAGCAAACTCGCGAATACTCGGCACTTTCGCACAGGCATTTAGAGTGTACGGCGCATGGGCAAGGATTTTTGCAAATGAGTTTTCCTGCATCAGCGAAATGAGCGCCTTTGCGTCTTCAGGGTCAATGTCTTTAGCGCTGCCGCCGCGTGGATTGCGTGTAAAGAACTGAAATGTATTACCGCCGAGTTCAATTGCGGTTTTACCCATATTTAAAAAGCCTTTTGAAGCTGACAAATGGCAACCGATATTTAGCATACTTTACCTCTTATTCTCTGTTTTGACCGAATGGGTCTTCTTCATCTTTATTTTTAAATTTACTTTTACAAATACTTGATGTTACAAGCGCCGTTACAGGAACGGAAACGAGCGCCGTTACAACGCCCACCAAAGCAAGCATTGCATAATGATAGCTCTTTGTAACCGTTTTCGGTTCCTCGCCGTCATCTTTACCGAATATTGCGTTAAATACTTTTTTTAAAGGATTAGATTTGTCACTGTTTTTATCCGTCAACTCTGCCGAAGATGTACTTTCGGAAGCGCTTTCGGAAATGTCAGCAGTTGTAGATTCATTTGAAGTACTGTCCGTTATGTTGTCTGACGAGCTTTCACTTTCGGATTCCGAGGTTTTTTCGGTAACCGTTATATTGTAAACCGCTTTCCAGCCGTTTGATGTCGCAGTAATGACCGCCGAGCCGATTTTCACACCCGTAACAGTACCGTTAGCCGAAACCGTTGCTATTCCGTTATCAGATGAAGACCAAGCTACTGCATAGCTGTCAGTGGCATCGGCAGGTACCTTTACGACGGAAAGCTTTAATGACGAACCCTCGCCTACCGTTCTGTCCTTAGCGCCCGAAACGGTAATTCCTGTTTGCTTAACATTTACCTTTACATTGCAAACAGCGCTTTTTCCGCCTGCTGTTGCAGTGATTTTAGCCGTACCGCCGCCCACAGCGGTTATTTTGCCGCTGCCCGAAACAGTCGCAACCTTTGTATTTGACGAGGTATATTTTACAGTTCTGTTGGTCGCGTCAGATGGAGTGACAGTTGCATTCAACTGTGCGGTTTCGCCTTTTTTAAGAGTAACACTGCCGGTGTTAAGTGAAACACCCGTAACGGCTTTTGTCACTGTTATATTTGCTCCGCTTGCCGAGCAGGAATACACCTTGCCGTTTTCGTCTGTATTTTCTGAGCTTGAAAGAGAGAGAGATGAAGAGCCGGAATCCTTTAAAATTTTAAAGGTTGCGGTAAACACTGTTCCGCTTTTACCGTTATACATTCCCGAAAAATTTATTCTCGAACCGCTTCTGTTAAGACTGCCGCCTGAAATCAGGCCGCCCTTTGCCGAACTTACGTACTGAAGTTCATTTGAATTAAAACTGAGACTTACATTTGCGCCCCAAATCTTAACATCGGAAGAAAGCCTTACGCTGACTGTTACGGTGTCGCCTTTTGCTCCGCTCGCGCCGGTTACTGAATACCTTACGCTTGCGGCAGAGGCCGAAAACATAAACAAAACCGACATTATTATTGCCATTACCGTGGACACGGCGGCTGCTTTATATATTCTTCTCATTATTATCACCCTAAAAAAGCTAAAAAAACAAAATTGGTTATAATTTATATGTTTATATATTATATAATACTTTATTCGACAATAAAAGTCAATGAAAATAAGAGCAGTAAAATATCCCATACCGTATTAGATATGGGATAAATTATTACAGCTTCAGAATCGCGCTTGCGATGGTAAAATAAATTAAAAGAGTTACTGCGTCAACAATAGTTGAAATAAACGGACTTGACATAACTGCCGGGTCAAAGCCGATTTTTTTGGCAAATACGGGAAGAATTGAGCCGACAACCTTTGCGAATACAACCGCCATCAGCATTGTAACGCTGACTGCCAATGCCACAAATACGCCTACATCGTCAAAAATCATAAGCTTTGCAAAATTAACGCACGCAAGTGTGAAGCCGCAAGCCAGCGCTATCATCATTTCTTTCATTATAACCTTAAAGGTATCTCTGAACTGAATGTCGCCCAATGACATTCCTCGGATTATTGTTGCGGAGGACTGCGCCCCGCAATTGCCGCAAGTACCTGTCAGCATCGGGATAAATGCCGTAAGCGCCACACAGGCTGTCAGCGCACCCTCAAAATGATTTATAATTTTCTCCGTAAAGGTTGCGGACACCATCAAAAGCATAAGCCACGGTATACGCTTTTTATAGGTTTCAAAAACGCTCATTTTTAGGTACGGCTTATCGGTAGGCGTAATAGCCGCCATTTTTTCAATATCCTCAGTCGTTTCCTCCTGCAAAACGTCGATAGCGTCGTCAACAGTAACAATTCCTACAAGTCTTTCCTCGCCGTCGACAACGGGAAGGGCAAGAAAATCGTACTTTTGGAAGATGTCTGCAACCTTTTCTTTATCCTCAACCGTGGAAACAGAAATAACATTTGTTTCCATAATATCACGAATCAAATCGTTCTCATCAGAAAGTAAAAGGTCCTTTGCGGTAACAACACCCTTAAGCTTTCGCTTGCTGTCTGTAACGTAACAGGTATAAATCGTTTCTTTGTCAACGCCTGTTCTGCGAATACGGGTAAATGCGTCCGAAACGGTCATATTACGTTTGAGGTCAACGTACTCGGTGGTCATAATACTGCCTGCCGAGTCTTCGGGATAACGCAGAATTTCATTTATGCTCTTGCGCATTTCGGGGTCGGTATGCTTTAATATTCGTTTTACAAGTGTTGCGGGCATTTCCTCAATCATATCAACAGCGTCGTCAATATAAAGCTCGTCAAGCACTTCTCGAAGCTCAGAGTCGGAAAAAGCGCGGATAAGCGCTTCCTGATACTCAGGCTCCATATTAACAAAAACCTCTGCAGCAAGCTCTTTGGGAAGAAGCCTGTAAATTAAAGTAAGGTCACGCTCCTCAAGCTCCATAAACAGCTCGGCAATGTCCTGCTCGTTCATATCTTCAAGAATGATTTTAAGCTTTGCCCAATTTTTTGAGTGCAGAAGGTCTTTAATGTTCTCAACAACTGCTTCAAACATTTCAGTCATAGTTTTCACTCCCTTTGAAAAATAATAGAGTGAAACACAGTGAGTATTCAGAATTGCGGAACAAATCCGCAGTTAATACTCGGGGGTTTCACTGATGTACTTCCGGACGCGTCCACAATTCTCACCTCTTTTTTAAATATCCGAAAAAACGCACAATTGCCAAACGCAAAAGTGCAATTAAATACTGTACAAATTCATTTTCAACATATTATAACAGCACAAGCTGAAAACAATATACATATATTATCAGCCTTTATTCAAAATTTGTCAATACCTGTTATAAGAAATCATAATTTTTATTTTGCGGCTTTTTAAGAGAAATTATATAACAAATGCGCGAAACAGAAAATAAGAACCCAGCAAAAAGCTGAGTTCCTAAATTTTTCATTTTTTACAGACGCTTTTGAAAAAACTTCGTCTTACATTACAGATAAAAGATTCGGCATTTACTCTGAATTATTTCTTTGAAGATTTCTCTGCTTTTTTAGCTGCCTTTTCTGCCTTAATCTTTTCTTTTACTGCCTTTTGCTCAGCAGCAAGAGCCTTGGCTGCTTCTTCTTCAGCCTGAAGCTGAGCTTCATAACGCTCTTTAGCTTCATCATACATACCCTTGATTTCCTCATAGTGAGTATAATTTTCAGCTTGAGCCACAAGGTTTTTCGCATCGATATAAGGCTTTGCAAGACGGTTGTAAACAGAGTTTTCGTCAGTTGCCTTTTTAATATCGGCATCGATAACCGACTTCTCTTTTTTAAGCTCTGCAATCTGACTCTTGTATTCTGCAATGAGCTTCTTCTGCTCTTCAAAATACGCTTTATCGCCTGCTGACTTATATTCCTTCATATTTGTCTTAGCGGCAGCAATCTTTTCCTCAAGGGCAGTACGCGCCGCAAGGTTTTCGTCCTCACGCTCAAAGAGTGCTTCAAATACTGTTGCGTCAAACTCTTCAATTTTACCGTTATACTTTTCTTCAATAGTCTTTTTACTGTAAATACGGTTCTTTGCAGATGTGATAGATGCGGAACGCTCTTCCTTTTCAATCTTTGTGGATTTAGACATTGCCTTAGCATTTGCAAGAACGTCCTGAAGATACTCAAATGAGTCTGCTGTCAAGCCGTCAAGACCTGCCGCATTAAGCTTTTCAGCCTCACTGAGTTTAAACTGCCACTCAGGAGTTGTAAACTTATTAAGCTCTTCCATAACGATTTTTGAAATTTCAACATCATCGTTATGAATCCGCGCTTCTTTAATTGCCCTCTTTGCAAGCTTCTTTTCGGCAGAGTTTGCCGCGTTCTTTTTAGCCTCTTTAAGAGCCTTAATATCCTTTAATTCCTGATTATACATTTTCTTAGAGAACTCTATCATCTCAATGGTGCTGACAATGTCTTTATCATTAAGAAGTCCGTTGCCGAAGTCCTCAAACATAGCGCGGAGCTGAAGCACCTTAACAATAGCGCGCTGACGCTGTTCTGTCATATCATAGAAGAAATACGGTATAACATTCATTATAGCGCCGATAACGGAGAGAATAACGATGACGGTAAATACCTGATGGAAAATATCTCCGAGATACAGCGTATCATAAGGGTTAGTAAGAAGTCCGGCAGCGTTTTTGTCAAGCTCAGCCGCGCGGTCGCCCGCCGCAATGAGAATTTCAGATGTACGCGCCTTTAAAACAGTATCGTTAATACCGAGTGACTTAAATACAGAAGGTACAATACCGCTTGTCGCCGCTGTAATAATAGTACCTATAAGACCGACTGCCGCAAACATACCGTCAATACGTTCGCCTGTAATATACTGCTGATAGTCACGGATATCCGCATTAACAGCAGGAGTAAGAATAACGCCGAAGGACGTCATAAGATAGTTGCCGAAGAGAACGAACGCCATATACAAAATCATTTTCGGAGACTGTGCCTGAACAATCGGATAAAGAAGCGCAAGACAGCCTGCATTAATGGCATTTGTAACAATAAGCACCTTTTTCTTGCCCCATTTACGTATAGCAAACGGAGCGGCAATCATACCCCACATATTCGCATTCGCAACGAACATTGTTATGAAGGTATAAAGCCCCATACTAACACCGGTTTTGGTGTCGTTATGATAGTTATATGCCCAAGAAAGCATATTACCGTAAGTGTTTTCAAGGAAGCCAACCCAACCTGCAAGAGAAATAACCCAGAAAAGCTTGTTCTTGGCAACGGCACGGATAGCGTCAAGGAATTTGATATGTACAACGTGAGTACGCGCCTGAACAATTTTTTCCTGCGTATTGGCGAAAATGTAAACCGAAGCTATAACGCCGAGGATTGCGAAGGGCGGAAAGAGAACTCTGTAAAGCTTCATATCGAAAATGTTATTGTTTGTAAGCGCCTTTGCGCATGCAGGCAATATAGCTGTTGCGATGGACGGAGCAAGTGAATAAACAACCGATTTAATACCGAGAACGTCGCTTCGCTCTGTTGTATCCGGCGACAAAACCATTATCAGATTTTCATATGAATCATAAAAGAACATATAGAAAAACTGGAAACCTATGTTGAAGAAAAGAACAATAATTCCTTTTACAAGCTGGCTTTCAATCTTCTCATACGGCACCATAACCATACCGACAACGAGAAGGCAGGTCGGAAGAGCCATTGAGAGCATATACGGTCGGTATTTTCCCTGTTTGCTTCGCGCATTGTCAATAATATTGGCGCGAATTGCAGTAGCGGGAAAGGACACTATCAAAGCTATGATATATAAAATATACATCAAGTCAGGACCGATACCTATTGCGTTACCGATAATAACATTAGTAGTACTCAATGTTAACTGGTTAACACAGTAAATCATAAAGTAAATACCGATTCCGCCAAACGAATATGCGAAAATTTCTTTAAACGGCATATAACGTCCCGGCATAGGCCGCTTCCAGTATACTTTTGCGTTTGAAGCGGTGTTCTTTAGCTTTTCAAAATTCAAAATAAATCCCCCTATTGATTTTGCATAAAACAAAAATAGGCACTATCGCCTAATTTTGTTCACAAATTATTTATTATATTGTAACATATATTTTATTTTTTTCAACATAATATAGTATATAAAATATTTGACGGGCGTTTTTTGTATACTTGTACCAAAAACGTTCCTTTCATATGGTTAATATAAACAATATCATTTGGCGCAGTATGTTTATTTAATGTTAAAATTATGAACAGAAATATTTACTGTAAATTTATGTAAAACACAGTATTAAAAAAGTCAGGCACACAAAACACCTGACTTTTTTAATTAATATTACTTTATGCCGTTACTTACAGTGTAACCGTTATTCTGTCGCCGATATTCGTAGGTAAAACCAATTTATTGTTAACGGAATTGTATACCTTTCCGTCGGGAAGCGTTGCTTCAAAATTACCGCCGAAATAGGCTAAATTCAAATCACCGCCGCAGTTGGAATAAATTTCTGCGTAAGTAAGCCTTCCGTTTTCCCATTTTTCCGAAACGGTAAAATTACCTCTTGCGACAATTCCCTTTATTTCGCCGTTTTTCCATGCAGAAGGCAACGCGGGCAAAAGCTCAATGTAGCCGCAATGGCTCTGCAGGAGCATCTCATTTACACCTGCGGTATATCCGAAATTGCCGTCAATCTGGAACGGCGGATGGTAGTCAAAAAAATTCGGGAAAATACCGTTTTTGAATAAATCTGAAATTAACTTGTGCGCGCGGTCGCCGTCGCCCGTTCTTGCCCACGAATTGATTTTCTGCCCCATTGACCAGCCTGTGCTTTTATCCCCTCTGTGATTCATTGAAACAATTGCAGCTTCTATAAGCTTCGGGTCTTTTTCTTTATTCATAACATTGCACGGGAAAAGTCCCAAAAGATGCGACATATGCCTGTGATTTTTCTGTCCGATTTCACCGAGCTTTGTTTCGTGATACCACTCTTTAATCTGCCCGTCCTCGCCTATTTCATAGGGCTTTAGCTGTGACTGAATATTAAGCCATTTTTCACATAAATCGCCGTCAGCACAAAGTGCCTTCGCGCTCTTCACGGCATCGTCGTAAAGCTGCCATAAAAGTGCCTGCTCATAAGTATTGCCCATAGTTCTCGGGCCGTGTTCGGGCGAATAGCACGGGTATGTCACAAGTCTTTCTCCGTTTTTAACGAGAAGAGCGCTGAAATACTCCGCGGTTTCCCTGAGCATTGGGTAAATGTCATCTTTTAACACCTTTAAATCGGTTGTATATTCATAGTATTCAAAGCAGTTGTGGAGAATCCACGGTACAGCCGCAGGCGACCAGCCCCAATCAAATTTCCACCCCGGACAAGTCCATCCGAAAGGCGTATTTTGAGTATGGAACAAAAATCCGTTTTTACCGTCGGCTCCTGTGTAACACTGCGCAGTTACTCTGCCCGGCTCACACAAAGCCTTAATGTAACGTATAAGCGGAATTGCACACTCTGAAATATTACCCGAAAAGGCATGCCAATAATTCATTTGAAGATTGATATTCAAATGGAAATCACTGCTCCATTTAGGTGCGTTTGAGCAGTTCCAAATGCCCTGCAAATTGGCAGGTAAAGCGTCGGTTTCTCTTGAAGACGAAATGAGCAGATAGCGCCCGAACCCGTAAAGCAGCTCTTCTGCTTTTCTGTCGCTTTGCGCATCTTTTCCGTAATTTTTAATTAAAGCGTCGGCGGTTTCTTCACCGGCACTGTTAAGGCTCAATGAAACTCTGTTAAAAATTCGGGAGAAATCTGCTGAATGGTCATTATATATTTTGTCCGTTCCCTTAACTGCAAGATTTTTGACTTTTCGGCGCAGCTGACTTGCAATATCAGATTCATTAAAATCTTTTTTACGGTAATCGGGATATGTATCGGTATAATCGGTTTCCTCAGCCGTAATAAACGAAACGAAAGTCCCGCCTGAAAAATTAACCGTTCTGCCGTCTGCAAGAATTTTTCCGTCGGTGATTATTTTTACCGATGTAATGCATTTAAGGGAATTATCCGTAACAGCAGAATATATTGTTAAAATGCCGTCGGAATATTCAAATCTGCTTTCCAATGCGTCATTTTTACAAAGCTCAAGCTCAAAGGAAAGAGAAGCTCCCTCACGCTTAAATTCAATCACCGATGCGTTATCGGGATATGACACAAAATATTTTCTGCTGTCTTTTACCGTCTTTCCGTTCAAAAGCTTTGCTTTATAAGCAACGGTACAAACAGCATTTTCCATATCGAGCGTACGGGAATAATCCTTAAAATACAGAATGTCACTGAATTTCAGATTAACCCTTCCTCTGCAAATGTACGCGCCGTAAGCGTCCTGATTGTCACTGCCGACAAGCTTTTCGCAAAGCTCGCCTGCTTTTCCGTCTTCGCCGTTTTGAAAGGCTGCTCCGATTTCCTTATAATAATCCCTCGGCATTTTACCGTTTGAGTCAGGCTCGGTTATGTTGCCTCCGTTATAATCAGGTCTTTTAGGAGAAGGCCCGCCCCGCCAAAGCGTTTTATTGTTAAAATACAGAATATCCTTTTTTACATCGCCGAAAACGGATATTCCCATTGTACCGTTACCGAGCGGCAATGAGGTCTGCTCCCAAAAGCTGTCGCCCTTGTGGAAAAGCGCGTTTTTAAGTTTGATTTTCGATGCGGGAACATTAAAACACAATTTCATAATTAAACGCCGTGCGGCACAGAAAATTCGGAAATTATATTCCCCTGCTGTGCCGCCCTTTCTTATTATTTATCAAAATTTAAAATCATTCTGTAATGCGGAATATGCAAATCGTAAATTACCTCGCGATTTACCGCTTTAAATCCCAATTTATTATAAAAGCCTTCTGCGTGTGTTTGCGCCTCGATTGTAACAGTAGGAATTTTTTCGGATTTAACACGGCGTAAAAGCTCTTCGACAACTGTTTTACCGAGACCCTTTCCCCTGCACATCTTTTTAACAGCAATTCTGCCGATATGGCACGAGCTTTCATCAACATAAACAATTCTGCCCGTAGCAACGGGAACGCCGTTTTCATAGACAACCAAATGAGGAGTTACATTGTCAAGCTCGTCAAATTCAGCATCAACGGGGTATTTCTGCTCTTCGCAGAAAACCTCTTTGCGAATAGCGGCGCAATCCTCGTAAGGCTCGCCTGCCTCAAACCATTTATATTCAATCATGTAAATCACCTTAGCCTTTCAGGCAACAAATCGTTTTCTTAATCACTTATTATCCTGCGTTGCCTGAACAGGCGTTTATGGTGATTTTAGCCATCTCAAAATTATGCCGCAGGCAAATTTTGAGGGCAATATAAATTTATTTAAATAGTGCGATTTTTCACACTATTTTACTCCGCCTTGAACGCAAACTTAAATTTAAGAGTTTTGTCCGTTTTAACCTTATATTTTGACAGCGTATCAGGTCCGCAGGTGTTTGTGCCCGTTCCGCGCATAAATCCGTCAATCGAAAGAACAGTGGAATCAACGTACTCAATCTCTTCTTGGTGCTTCGCTTTGTCAAGCGACTCCTGAGTATAATTATGCGCTGAAAAGCTGAATTTCGGAACGCCGTAAACCGTAAATGTGTTGCCGTTACCGTCGGAAAGCTTTAAATACTTAACGCCGCCGCAGTTGCCGTTATCCTGAGGCATAATGTACGGTTCATGCATTTTTTCAACCGTTGTTTTATAAATACCGACTGTTGCATGGTCATTAAGGTCACAGAGGTTTTCCATTTTTTCATCAGAGCCTCTGCCGTAAAACTCTATTTCGGAGAATGCTTTCGGAAGCTCAACCGTAACGCCGAACCGTTGAATTTCAAGCGGGCCTAACGCTCCTTTATTCAAAATGCACTCGACATCTACAAGTCCGTTACTGTGAACTGTGTAAACAATTGTAACATCGAACAGCTTTCTGAAGGATTTCTTAACGCTGTAAGCTGCCGCAATTACCGTATAATAAGATTTGTCCGCATAGCTGAAGCTTTTAAGCACGGTTTTAGCATCATTCAGCCCTGCAACCGACCAAAGCTTCGGAATTCCGTAAGAATCGTTGTCAAGCGAAGCGCGCGTAAGGTTCGGAACAAAGCCGATTTTACCGCATGCGGAACTCTGATTAAGATAATTCTTACCGTTTACGCAGTACTCTGTCATTTCGCCTGTCTGCTTATTAAATTTAACTGAACCGCCGTCAAAATCAACCGTTAAAATCTCGTTATTAAGCGACGCGGTAACTTTTCCGATTCCGTTTTCAGACGGAATAAATCTTTTTCGGTCACTCAAAACAGTCTGCTCAATTCCAACTCTGTTTTCACCGTCAAAATATTCAATGTTTATATGGCAGTCATCTGAAGCCGCATAATCCGCAAACGGAATTTCGTAAATCTTTTTTTGCATAGGGGCTATGTCAAGGGTAACAGCTCCGTTTCCGACTTCTTTTCCGTTAACAAGCTGAATCCATTTAACACTCAGATAACTGCTGTTTTTAAAGCGGTTTGTATTGGTAAATTCAAACAGATATCCCCTGACATAACGGCTTCTTACAGGTCTGTAAACAGCATTAATTACAAATGCGCCTGAGTGCGGTGTCTTATCAGGGTACATCATACCGTCCACACAGAAGTTGCTGTCATGCTTTTTCTCGCCGTGATCTCCGCCGTACGTATATTCGGTTTTGTATTTTGAGCTGCCCTCATCGTGATAAACCGCATGGTCTGCCCATTCCCAGATACAGCCGCCCATAAGATTATCGTGAGAATAAATGCTTTGCCAGTATTCCTCAAGTCCGCCGGGTCCTACGCCCATTGCGTGACAGTATTCGCACATAAAGAACGGCTTTTTATTAAAACGGGATTCATCTGTCTTACTGCCTATCTTTTCAACGTGACTGTGACTCGGATACATCTCTGAAATAACGTCATAAGCCATCCGCTTTGTTCTTATTACGCCCTCATAATGAACGGGAATTCTTGTTCCCTGCTTCTTTAAATAGTCATAGCATGCATCCTGACACTTCCAGCCGCCGGCTTCATTACCCAGCGACCACATTGTAATTGAGGGGTGACTGCGGTCACGGTAATACATTCTGCTTACCCTGTCAATATACCTCGGCGCCCATTTCAAATCGTTGCTGATAAGGTTGGGCGTAGGAGCAACCTTACGGCAGTTAAATGCGCCGTGAGTTTCAATATCCGCTTCGTCAATAATGTAAAAGCCCATTAAATCCGCAAGGGTCAAAAGAGTCGGGTCGGGCGGATAATGCGAGGTACGGATTGAGTTTATATTAAACTCTTTCATAGTTTTTAGCTCGTTCTCAATCTGCTCAGGTGTTAAAGCATAACCGTTTACCATATCAGTATCGTGATGATTTACGCCCTTGAATTTTATCGGCTTACCGTTAAAATAAAATATATTCCCCTTAATTTCAACCGTTTTAAAGCCTATATACATTCTGATAACGGAAAGCGTTTCATCTCCGTTTTTGAGCGTTACGTAAAGCGTATAGGTATAAGGCTCTTCAGCGTTCCACTCTTTTACCTTAAGAGCGCCGAAATTAACCGCCATTTTATTTTCGGCTTTTTGCTCATTTGACGCTAAAAGCTTTTCGCCGTCATAAAGCTCGCAAAGAACCGTATGCTCTGCGGTGTCTCCAGTTAAATCAACTGAAACATCAAGCTTATATTTGCCGTCGGACGCTTTTTCTGAATTTGCAAAGCAGTCAAAAATATATGTTTTTTCACTTTCCGTAATATAAACATCACGGAAAATACCGTTTTCTCTGAACATATCCTGACACTCAAGATATGTTCCTGTTGACCATTTGCTGACAGCGGCAAGAATTTCGTTTTCACCCTCGGTTAAATAATCGGTAATATCAAATTCGGCGGAGTTGTGCGAGCCTTCGCTGTAGCCGACGAATTTGCCGTTAACGTAAAGGTCAAGAGATGACATAACGCCGAGGAAAGTAATAATACGTACCTTGCTTACATCTTCAATGTTGATAAGCTTTCTGTAAATGCCAATAGGGACGTCCTGCGGCATTTCAGGGTAAAGCGTCGGCTCAAATTCATAGCGTGTATTAAGGTAGCACGGCTCTCTGTAGCCTGTTCTCTGCCAAGTAGACGGAATATTCACCTTGTCAAACTTAACACGGTCTGTATAAAAGCTGTTCGGAATAAGCATATCCTTGTCGTAATACTTAAAATCCCACTCGCCCGAAAGTATAAGAACCATGTCGCTGTTATACCTTTCGGTCAGAACTGTCTGGCTTTCCAATAAATTTTTTGAAGAATAAGGAATAAAATAAGCGCGGGGAGGAAGCTTTCCCAGCTCGCTTATTTCAAATTGTCTGAAATTTTCACGGTTTATAAGGTAATTCATATAAATGTACCCCCAAATTGTATTTGTAATACAATATTAACATAATACTGCGTCTTTTACAACGGTCTTTTTTATAAAAAAGCCTAAAAAATCCGTTTATTTCTATTGACATTTTATTTTAGTTGTGATACCATTTCACGTAGAAAATGTGTATTATTTAAGACACTTTTGGTGGTTTTATGAGTAAACAAACAAATTTTGACACAATCCAATATTTCAAAAAGAGTGATATTTTTGTCTGCGGAAACGAAGATCTGCTGAGAAATGTTCTTCAAGCCCATGCAGAAATAAAATCCTTCTCAAAAGGCGAAACGGTCTTTTCTGAAGAAAGCTTTGTTCCGTGTATCTGCGTTATTCTTGAAGGCTCGGCAATCGTGAAAAAGGGCGAAACCGTAATAAGCCGTCTTTCAAAATATGACCTTTACGGCGCGGCATTCCTTTACAATGACATTTCGGTTTTTCAAAATACCGTAACTGCGCTTACTCCCTTAAGTGTCGCAGTGCTTTCAAAGGAAGGTATGGATATTCTTATTAAGAATGATTCGTCAATCGCTTTTAATTACATTAAATACCTTTCGCACAGAGTTACGTTTCTTAATGACAAAATCAAGGGCTACACGGCGCAGTCTGCCGAAGAAAAGCTTATGTGTTATCTTAAACAGAATTCAAAAAATCAAAACGGTCAGTGTGAAATCGCTGTTTCAATGAAAGAGCTTTCCAAGGTTCTTTGCATAAGTCGGGCAAGTCTTTACAGAGTGCTGGACTCACTCCAGCAAAGCGGTAAAATCCGCCGTGAGAACAAGAAAATATTATTAATTTAGTTTATTATTTTATATCATAAAAGAGGTAATAAAAATGAAAAAAACACTGTCAATCTTTTTAGCAATTGTTATGCTGCTCTCCCTTGCCGCCTGCGGCAAGAGTGCAACCGAAACGCCGAGTACGTCAAATGCTCCTGCTGAATACAAGTCTGTCGACATAAATGTCGCTACGTTAGCAGGTCCTACGGGAGTCGGTATGGCGAAGCTTATGGATATGCAGAAAAACAGTCAGGCGGCAAACAACTACAATTTTACTCTTTGCTCTGACCCTGCAACCGAAGTTAACCCCGGCGTTATAAGCGGAAATTTCCAGATTGCTTCCGTTCCCGTCAACCTTGCTTCCGCCCTTTACAACAAGACAAACGGCGGAATCCGAATTCTTGCCGTTAACACAGCGGGAGTTCTCTATATTCTTGAAAACGGCAACGAAATAAACTCATTTTCCGACCTTGCAGGCAAAACCCTTTATGCAACAGGTCAAGGCTCCACTCCCGAATACATTCTCAATTATCTTCTCGAGAAGAACGGAATTTCAGACAAGGTAAAGGTTGAATATGAAGCCTCTCATGATGAGCTTGCCGCAAAGGCAGCCGCAGGAAAAGTGAACATCGCAATGCTCCCCGAGCCTAAGGTTACGGCAACCTTAATGCAAAATAAAGATATGAGAGTAGCTATTGATCTTACAAAGGAATTTGAGTCAGCAACAAATCTTACTCTTATTCAGGGCTGTGTCATTGCAAATAAGGAATTCTGCGAGAAAAATCCCGAAGCTGTTAAAAAGTTCCTTGAGGAATACAAAGCGTCTATCGATTTTGCGGTAAATAATGTTGACGAGGCAGCTGCACTTTGCGAAACATATTCAATAATTCCGAAAGCCGCTATGGCGAAAAAGGCTATTCCGAACTGCAACATTGTATTCATTACAGGCGAAGAAATGAAAAAATCGGTTTCTGCCAATCTTCAGATTTTCTTTGATGCAGACCCGAAATCAATAGGCGGCAAAATGCCCGCAGACGATTTCTACTATGCAAAGTAAACTGCCGAGTTTAACGAAAAAAATATTAAAAGTTACTTTAGCCCTTGCCTTTTGGCTTGGGCTTTGGTTGATTTTGAGCAAAGCGGTGGGCATTGAGCTTTTAATTCCGCCGCCTAAAAGCGTTATTCTTACATTAAAGCAAATGCTTGTGCAAAAAGAATTTTACGAAACGTGTCTTCGCTCATTTTTGAGAATAACGTGCGGATATGCTTTAGGCACGGCGGCAGGCACGGCAATTGGAATACTTATTTCATTTTCTTCGGTTTTAAAAAGTATATTCAAACCGTTTCTAACTGCAGTTAAGACGACTCCTGTTGTATCATTCATAATTTTAGCGCTCGTTTGGATTGAGCGTGACAGCGTACCGGTTTTTATAACCATTCTAATGGTAATGCCTATAGTGGCGTCAGGCATTATAACGGGAATTGAATCCGCTGACAATTATCTTTTGGAAATGGCATCGGTCTACAAATTCAGCTTCGGGAAAAAGCTTAAATACATTTATTTACCCTCTGCTGTGCCGTCGTTTATCTCAGGCTGTGAAACAGCAATCGGTCTTGGCTGGAAAGCAGGAGTTGCCGCAGAGGTTATTTGTATGTCACGGGGAACCGTGGGCAAGGCGCTTAAGGACTCGCAGGTTTATATGGAAACCGCCGAATTATTTGCATGGACTGCAATAATTATTATAATTAGCCTTATTCTTGAAAAGCTGCTTGCAAAGCTGTTTGATATTATCTTTAAAAAAGCATTGCAAAAAGGAGGTTATTTCATTGAACATAAAAATAAATAACCTTACAAAAAAATACGGCGGTAAAACGGTGTTTGAAAACTATTCAAACACATTGGAAATCAACGGTATTTTGCTTGTAAAGGGCGCATCCGGATGCGGCAAAACAACGCTTATGAAAATGATTGCAGGACTTGAAAGCTACAGCGGAGAAATAAGCGTTCCGACAAGCAAAATATCCTTTATGTTTCAGGAGGACAGGCTCATTCCGTTTGTTTCCGTGCTGAAAAATGTTGCGGCTGTAAGCGACATTGAAACAGCAAAAAGATATTTATGCAAATTGGGACTTGAAAAGGAATTTAACTCGCCTCCTCTTTCGCTTTCGGGCGGAATGAGAAGAAGAGCATCACTCGCCCGTGCGCTCAGCTACCCCGCAGACCTTGTGATTTTAGATGAACCGTTTAAAGGTCTTGACGAAGAATTAAAGCAAAAAGAAGTTGAAATTATAAAGGAAGAAAGCAAAGCAAGAGATTTTATCATTGTTACACACGAAAGCTTTGACGGTGAGTTTGATAATAAAGAAATACTTTATTTATAAGCATTTAATTTGGGACGATGTGGGCATCGTCCCCTACTTTTTTATACTTTCAACAGACGCATTGTAGGGACAGGTGCCCTCACCTGTCCTTTATAATTGTTAATCATATCATTTGCCACACGGTACGCCGGGTCGGCGTACCCTACAAATACAACTTTTAAATATAACATAATCTAACAACTGTTTGTTGACATCAAGTGCAAAAAAATATATAATTTTATCAGAAAATTTCTTTGGGGTGAGGCTATGCAGACAGTTGAAATTACAACAAAATGCGGGAAAATTAAAGGAATTGACGAGGGTAAATTCATCCTGTTTAAAGGCATAAAATACGCAAATGCAAAACGCTGGGAATACCCTTCTGCCGTTACCTCTTGGGACGGTGTTTACGATGCAACAGAATGGGGCGACTGCTCTTATCAGCGCAGAAGCTTTGAGCCTGACGAGCAGTGCAATGCGTTTTATCACCGTGAATTTCGCCGAGGACTCACATTTACATACAGCGAGGACTGTCAATACTTAAACATTTATGCGCCGAAAAATGCAGAAAAGCTCCCCGTTGCAATTTACATTCACGGCGGAACCTTTACGGGCGGAAGCGGCAACGAAGCGCACATTGACGGCACAAAATTTGCTGAAAACGGCATAGTTTATATTACAATTAACTACCGTTTGGGACCGTGGGGATTTTGCTCGCACCCCGACCTTACAGACGAAAACGGTCTTTGCGGAAACTACGGCCTTTACGACCAGTACACTGCCTTAAAATGGATTAAAGATAACATTGAGGACTTCGGCGGCGACCCCGACAACATCACCGTTATGGGTCAGAGCGCAGGGTCAATGAGCGTAGATATTCACCTGTCAAGCGAGCAATGCAAGAATTATTTTAAGGGCGCGTTTATGATGAGCGCAACTGCGCTTATGCGCCTTTTCTCCCGTCCCTATACACCCGAACAAACACGTAAATTTTGGGATAAGGTGGTTAAAAATGCGGGTGTAAGCTCTATTGAGGATTTACGCACGGCAGACCCAAAAACGCTTTTCTACGCTTGGTGGCCGATTTTTGACGGAACACGCGGCGCAATGCGCTATGCCTTCCCCGTTTTTGACGGCAAATACCTTAAAAAAGAGAATTTCGGACTGAAAAACATCCCCGACATTCCGTACCTTTTGGGTATGACAAGCTGTGATATGATTCCCCTCGTTTTGAGAATTGCTGACACGCTTTGGGCAAAATCCGTTAAAAAGCGCAACAAAAACAAGTGCTTTATCTATATGTTTGACCGTGATTTACCGGGCGACAGCAACCGAAATTGGCATTGCAGTGATATGCTCTATGTTTTCGGCACTCTGCACACAAGCTGGCGTCCGTTTGAAAAACGGGATTTTGAAATTGAAAAGGAAATGTTCTCGTCTGCCTGCGCTTTTATTAAAAATCACGACCCGAACTGCGATTTACTACCCAAATGGGAAGACGGGTCAAGAAAAATTATGGAATTCGGCGAAAATGAAACAAAATTCAAGCGCTGGAAAACCGCAAAGCTCATAAGATACCTTTTCAGAGAAGGTCCGATGTAAACTTACATAATTTAATTAAGGAGAATAACACTATGGGAATATTTGATAAATTAAAGAAAAAAGATGATTTCATAAAAATAAAAATTGAAAAGCTTATAGAGTGGAATGAGCCTAACGGCGAAGGCTGTATTGTATCTGACAGAATAACAAAAGACGGTTTTAAGGTTGGATATATGTTCAGAGAAAAACCTACTGAAGACAATCCTGACAGCGGTTGGGTATTCACGGCAGGCAATGAAGATGAAGCATATATGAACAACTCCGATAATCATCATATTTTTGCTATCAATACAGTTTGCAACTACGATAAGGATATTATTCCCTATTTAAAGTCACCTGTCGGCAGTGCTTTTATCAGAGTAAATAATTCCGAATTTGAGACTGACGACGGCTCAAAGCCGATATTTATTGATAAGCAAAAACGATAAAACACAACGAGAAAGGGAAACTGAAATGGGACTGTTTGACAAATTCAAAAAGAACAAAAGTGAAAAGACTGAGGATGCAAATAATACAGTCGTTAAAAATGAAACCGACGATGTTTACGCTCCCGGTTGGGATGCAATTACCGAAGAATGTGACAGGGCTTATCCTAATCAAACCAATCCCAAGCACTACCATTCCTCAGTACCGTGGGTGCTCGGCGGAAATGACCCTTTGCAAGGTATAAGCGTTTACGACGGCGGCAGTTATTGGCATTTTGTAAGCTACGGTTTGTCCGAGTTATATGAAAAAGAGTCCGAAATAAAAGAAATCAGCGGTTACGGTATGGAATTTACCCTTAAACTTCAAAAAGGTGTTTACGGTAACGAAGAAAATGAAGAAAATGAAATAAGATGTGTCTGCGGAATTTTAAATTCAATTGCAAGACTTACATTCACAAAAGGCGACATTTTCAATGTATATGAATATTTATACACGGGACAAACCGAGGGCGTGGATTACAACAGAAAATCTAATATTACGGGATTTATTACAGTACCCGACAGCAAATTTCACGAGCTGTATACCCCCAACGGCAAGGTCTGCTTTGTGGAATTTGTCGGCGCAACCGACAGCGAATTAAAAACTATCCGAAATAAAGAAATACGTGTTGCTGAATTATTTGAAAAAATAGGCAGTGACATAACAGATTACAACAGAAAATCGGTTATGTAAAACCACAAATTACAATTAAAAGGAAAGTGAAATTTATGTCATTTACGGCAGCAAAAGAGCATTTAAAAAAATTTGGATTTGAAAACAGAATTATGGAATTTGATATTTCGTCTGCTACCGTTTCTCTGGCGGCAAAAGCCATAAACTGCAAAGAGGCGGAAATTGCAAAAACTATGTCATTTATTGTGAATAGCAAACCGATACTAATCGTGGTTTCGGGAGATTCCAAAATAGACAATGCAAAGTTTAAAGCAGAATTTCAGACAAAAGCGAAAATGATACCCTTTGACGAGGTTGAAAGAATGACAGGCCATGCGGCAGGCGGAGTTTGCCCATTCGGAATAAACGAAGAAGCGGAAGTCTATTTGGATATATCCTTAAAACAGTTTACAACCGTTTACCCTGCCTGCGGAAGCTCAAACAGCGCAGTTAAACTGACTCTAAATGAATTGGAAACAGCCTCCTGTTATAAAAAATGGGTAGATGTCTGCAAGAAAATTCAGTAAGGCAAATTATCATCTTTCAAAAATACGGAGAAAAAATATGCCTTTTGATTATAAAAAAGAATACAAGGAATTTTATATGCCAAAAAACAAACCGAGCATTATAGAAATCCCCAAAATGAATTATATTGCGGTCAGGGGCAAAGGCAACCCTAACACGGAAGACGGTGAATACAAAAAATCAATCGGGCTTTTGTACGCTATTGCTTTTACAATTAAAATGAGCTATAAAGGCACACATAAAATAGATGGTTATTTTGAATATGTTGTTCCCCCTCTTGAGGGCTTTTGGTGGCAGGACGGAAATCCAAACGGCATAGATTATAACGACAAAGAAAGTTTAAATTTTATTTCGGTTATAAGACTGCCCGATTTTGTTACAAAAAAAGATTTTGACTGGGCAATAGAAGAAGCGACCAATAAGAAAAAACAGGATTTTTCAAAGGTTGATTTTTTGACCTATGACGAGGGCGTTTGCGTTCAGTGTATGCATATCGGCTCTTACGACAACGAGCCTGCAACGGTGGAGTTAATGCACCGATATATGACGGAAAACGGATATGAGCTTGATATAACCAGCGAAAGACTGCACCACGAAATCTATTTAAGCGACCCGAGAAGATGCGATGTCAGCAGGTTAAAAACAGTAATACGTCACCCGATTAAGAAAATAAAGTAACATATAAATTGTAATTTTGAATGAGGCAAAAAAATGTTTGATTTAAAAAAAGAAACTATAAAAAAGAATATCTTTTTAGCTTTGAGTATATTGTTTTGCGCATTAACTTTTTTAGGTGCATTTTTATGTATTTTCGGAAAAGTAGATAATGCAGGCTATGCGATTATACCGATGCTTATTGAATTGGTTTTTAATTCACTTTATCGAAACAGCAAAAAAGCAATAGCGGAAAATACAAAATAATTGCCGAAATAAATTTTGGAGTTGGAGCGTGATGATATGGCAATGTGGAATCCTTGGCGAGGATGTAAAAAATGCAGTGACGGGTGCCTTCATTGCTATATTCACAAAGGCGACATAAAGAAAAATATCAACACCAATGAAATAATCAAGACTAAAGATTTTAATAAACCCATAGAAAAATTGAAAGACGGAAGCTATAAAATGAAATCGGGAATTGTTTACCTCTGTTTTTCTACGGATTTTCTTATTGAAGAAGCAGACGAATGGAGAAACGACTGTTGGCAAATGATTAAAGAAAGACAGGACTGCATTTTTCTCTTTCTTACAAAAAGAATAGACCGATTTATGAAATGTATTCCAACGGACTGGAACGGCGGCTACGACAATGTTGTTGTATGCTGTACCGTTGAAAATCAAAAAAATGCCGATTATAAGCTGTCAATATTTAAAGACCTGCCCATAAAGCATAAATGTATTACGGCACAGCCGTTGTTAGAGAATATTGACATTGAAAAATATCTTGACGGTATTGAATTGGTTGTTGTGGGCGGCGAGTCGGACATAAATGCAAGAGTATTTAACTTTGACTGGGCATTGGACATACGAGAACAGTGTGTAAGAGAAAATGTTAATTTTGAGTTCAGACAGTGCGGAACTTATACTGTCAAGGACGGAAAGCAGTATAAAATTCCGACAAAACATTTGTGCAAGCAGGCAAAATCGGCAAATATTGATTATAAAGTAAACATTAAATAACATTTTTTGCAAAAATCAGTAGGTAATATTTAAAATCCGCCTATTAAAAACGCTATAAAAAAACGCTGATACTTTTAAAGTATCAGCGTTTTTTGGTGCTGGTGACCGGACTTGAACCGGTACGGTATTGCTACCGAGGGATTTTAAGTCCCTTGCGTCTGCCTATTTCGCCACACCAGCGAACTTAATTATTATATATGAATAAAATAAAAAAGTCAAGACTGTGAAATCAAATTTCTTACCCAGTTTCCTCTTTTTACAAGAATAAAGCCTATTATACCTTTAATTGCATTAAGGCTTTGAACCACAGCCAGTAAAACAAGAATATTCACATTTGTAAATCTGCTCAAAATGAATGCGGCAGGCACGCTCACGCACCACACAAACACGCTGTCAAACAAAAACGTTACCAAAACCTTACCGCCCGAACGGATAGTGAAATAGCTTGCATTGGCGAATGCGTCCAGCGGCATTGCCGCCGCCATGATCAGCATAAACCGAGTTGCAAGGTGACGGACCGAATCGGTTGTATTGTAAGCTAACGGTATAAAGCCTGCGCAGACCGCAAAAGCAACTGCTATTACAACGCTCACTGCAAAGGAAAACGCAATAAGCTTTTTGGCGCTGTCTTTTGCATTTTCCGTCTCTCCTGCCCCGAGCATCTGCCCTATTATTATGCCTATGGCAACGCCGAGCGACAAAAATCCGACGGAAAACACATTCCAAAACGTCTGCGTAATGTTATTTGCCGCAACAACGTCCATTCCTCTTACCGAATAGCACTGGTTAAGCATTGCCATTCCCGCAGACCACATAGTTTCATTCAGCATTAACGGCATACCCTTTAAGGTTATCTGCTTAACAAGCTCTTTCGGAACATAAAGGCTTCTGAACGCACCTATAATAAACGGCGTATTCTTTCTGTGAGCGAGCGTCCAGACAGAAACAATTAGCAGCTCGGCAAATCTTGAAATAACCGTCGCAACCGCCGCACCGTTAACGCCCATTTTCGGCGCTCCGAAATGACCGAAAATCAATATGTAATTAAGAACAAGATTGACTGCAACAGCGATTACTCCGGCAACCATAGGAAGCATCGGTTTTTCGATTTCACGCAGCGTACTTGAAAAGCACTGCGTCAGGGCATAGGGCAAAAAGCCTATCATCATAATTAAAAGATAGCTGTAGCCAAATCCCAGCGAC
>CANARN010000001.1 GCA_947364045.1 uncultured Clostridia bacterium | reverse complement strand
TATAAATTGCACTTATGTTTATAAAACAAAAGTAAATCAAGTTTTACCAAAATATAACTTAGTTTATTATTCTTTCGTAATAAGTAGTAAAGAAAAAATATATGTTGCCTCATATAACCTAATGTGCACAAATTCTTTTAATTTCAATGCCGAGCAAACAACGGAAAGAGTATTAGACGAACTTATAAGTAAAAATTGTTTATAAAAGCATAAAAAGACAGAGAACGGCTCTCTGTCCTGAAAAAAACAGATAGGACAAGCTGTTAATATTGTAAAAAGTGACAGTGTCGACGTGACACGTAGATGTATAAACAATTTGCGTGTCACACTGACACCCGAAAAGTATTTGTGTCATATTATCACACATAAAAACCTACAAAGGCGTTACAACAATGCACGAGGTAGGACCGATAACGTCAAAAGTAATTTATGATGACAGCGGTTTACCTCAGGGATTTATGCTCAATGACGCTTCGCAGTTTGCATTTGTCCGCAATTTACAGGGCGACGTTATTGCAATGGTAAACCAAGACGGTGAAACAGTTGTGGAATACAGCTACGACCCGTGGGGAAAAATTGAGTATCATTTGAGTGATGAAAGCCTTACAGAACAGGACGCCGCTCTCATTACCGCCCTCTGCCCGCTCACCTACCGCGGCTACAATTACGATTTCACAACAGGACTTTACTATCTCCAAAGCAGATATTACAATCCTGAATGGGGACGTTTCCTCAACTGCGATGACACCAACATCCTGCTCGCAGCCCAAGGCGAAACTCATAATGCTAACCTTTTTGCGTATTGTGATAATAACCCTGTAAATATGGTAGATTATACGGGGTATTTTGGAACTTATCATACGATAAGTACGACAAAAATGGCTGAAGAATTTTTTGCTCCAGAATTTGTAGATATATTATCAAGGGGTTCCATTTATCCCGATAAAGAGTATCCTGCTACTTGGAAATTCTATAACGAATATTGTCAAAGTTTTCATTTTAACACTAATTTATATAAAACAAATGCACGAGACTCTCGAGAAATTAGATTTGAAGAATTTGTAGAAATAGGGTTTGATTATTTAGATGACGCTTCATATTACAAGGCGATTGGAAATCGTAAAAAACGTATAGAAAGTTTAAAGAATGCTTTCTTTTATTTTGGTGTAGCTTTACACCCGTTGCAAGATATGATTGCACATAGTGGACCTGGAGGCAACTTTGGAATCCCAATTTCTATTGTTAATATGCCAGGTAAAATATATGTTTCACATGCTGTTTATTTGCATTTAGGTAAAAAGTACGATGACCCTAACGGAATATATCTCAATACTAAATATACAAAAGGACAGGTATGTGATTTATTGACAGGCTTTTTCTGTCTGGGAATCGCACAGGAATTAG
Source organism: uncultured Clostridia bacterium (assembly GCA_947364045.1). GTDB lineage: Bacteria > Bacillota > Clostridia > Oscillospirales > Acutalibacteraceae > Fimenecus. Next base: position 160,101 of record CANARN010000001.1, on the reverse strand, counting down.
AAAATAGAAGGTTGTACGATCCGCTAAAATATATTTATATATAAGGGTGATATTTCTTGAAAAGAAAATTAAGCAAAAATAAAAAATGGCTTTTAATTATTATCAGCGTTATAATCTTAATCCTTATTTACCCCTGCTTTATACAGCGTTGGACAGGTTCTGTTAATGTTAACCTATCTGATATAGAAAAGCTCGGTTGCTTTGACAATGAAAATCCCGAAAATATTATAAAAAATGTTTTTGAAAAATCAGACGGAGATACAGAAAATTATAAAAAAGTAAGCGAGGGTAACGGCTTTTCGAGGGAAATAGAGGTGGATACTCAATTTACATCTATGCAAATTGAGTATACTTTTACAGACGAACATTATTCAACTGTCAAAATATATGTTGCTCCGAAAAAAGCCGTTGCCGACTCAATTTCAGATAATAATGATTTCTATTCAGGCGATTTATCCGATGTTAATTCGTATTTTGCTTTAAATGGCGGTAAGTATGATTCCGTTGAAACGCTTAAGAGTTTACTGTCAGAGGAAATCGGAAAAAACAGGCTGATTTATGACCGTTTTGCAAAGCAGGGTACAGTGGAAAACGTGAATTATTATATTTCCCCGCAAACGGCAAACAGCCGAAAGACATATCTTTATATGTTCCCTAATAAAAGATTAGAAAGAACGGTATTTTCTGTTTTTGAGGTGGGAGATTATTCAATCTCTGTTTGCGAAATTATAACTTTTAATGATGATTCAAAATACAGCATTGCTTTAAATGATTTTGCAAATTTATTGCAGTAAACCTAAATTTAGGAAGAGGCGCTTCTTTACACTGCCCTCTGCCCCCTTACCTACCGCGGTTACAATTACGATTTCACAACAGGACTTTACTATCTCCAAAGCAGATACTACAACCCCGAATGGGGACGTTTCATTAACTGCGATGATACCAACATTCTACTCGCAACCCAAGGTCAAACGCATAATGCTAATCTCTTTGCATATTGTGATAATAATCCGGTGAATAAAACTGACAATACTGGATATTGGGCGAATGATGTGCATTCAGGAGCATTATTAGAAAATAAAGTAAAAAATAAAATGGATTACGCATTGTCAAAAATGGATAGTTATTATGTCCCATATAATAAATCAAATGGAGATTATTACGGCACGTATTATTGGGCAAAATGTATTGGATTTGACAGGCGGCATGCATATATTATTGCTTTCAATTGCAATGATGTTGATAGCGAATTTAACCCTGTTTTTTATCAGTCATGGCATTTTAACACTAACCCTAGTGATCAAGTAGATTCTAGAATAATTATAATGACATTCATGCTATTAGCCGCTATGGTTTACTTTGATGAAGCTGAAAATTTAAAACTTAGTGGTAAGCATTACAGCACATGGTTAGATGAAGGATTAAAATATCTTGGATATGCACTACATCCCGTACAGGATTATTTTGCTCATACGGATGATAAAGTTTATGATCTATATTATACTCCAGGATTTTTAGTATTTAAAAGCCACATTCGTCTGTTTGATGATACCGACAACGCTATTAAAAGATGGGGACAATTGCAAAAGACAAAAGAAGTAACAGAAAATATTCTTAAAACATTTTATAATGAATATCCCATTTTATTTAAGAGGTAAACTATAATGAAAAACTATTTAAAATCTTTCAGTTACGGTTTTATAACAGCAGCTTTATACTATGTATTCAATCTTTTTATGGTATTGATAAACTTAATATTTTATACATCGGCACACGACAAGATATACGGAACATTTGATGTGCCGAGAAATCCGAATACCATAATGTCGTTTTTCATTACAATATGTGCTGCATACGCCTTTGTGCTGTTAGGATTTTTCTTATTTGGCAGAAAATCAAACCTTTGTGAGAAGAATATATTACTTTCATTTATAGTATTCATGATTCCGAATTTTTTGATTCAAATTTTAATATATTATTCTTATTCCGTTGAGTTAATTTGTTTACTAAATTGGTTTTTAAAACCGCTTGGAGATGTATTTTTCTTTAAAACTCAAACTGCTTACGATTTATCATTTTCGTATTTAGGAAATTCACTCTTAACATATCTTCCATTTATATTCACTTTCCTTGGAGCATTATCAGGAGGACAGGGGACGGTTCTGTGTCCTGACTGAAAACAGTGTCAAAATGCGTCATTAACGCTTTTGATAGGCTTGTCCTATGCCACCGCCTTTTCGCACAGGACAGGCTGAAATGTAGGGTGCATCGACCCGATGCACCGTGAAAAATGAGTCGAAAATTAAAATTTGCAGTTCAGGGCTTTATGATTAGCGGCGGTGAAGAATTATAGATATTGAAATCATTATAATTAATCATATTCTAAGTATATTTGCGGCAGCGAATGGATGATATAGGCTATGGCAATGTTATAGAAAATATTGTTTATGTTAATTCATATGTTTCAGCACATCCTGAGTAATACTCTGTTATCAATTTAAAATTATAATGATAAGAGGCAGATAGATTTATATTTCTATCTGCCTGATTTTATCGGTATTCTGTTGTTCGAGAGTGAAAGTCAGCAAAAGAAAAAAGACTGCGGTTTTATTCGCAGTCTTTCAATTTTTATGGTGTAGGCAAGCCCGCGCTGGTCGAACACACAATAAGCGTTTAGATTAGTTTATAGATATTTCTTCGCAATCTCCAAACTTTTGCACTTATAAGTTTTCCCTGTTGAATCATTAACCACAAAATCAATTTTTTTGTTGCTGTCAATCTCGCCTTTTGCGATATATTCGGCTATCAAGTCTTTGAATAGTTCTCTTGAATAAAAGAATGTAATATTGTCTTCTGGCTCCATCGTGACAGGCGTTTTTATAGACACCATTTTATCAAATAAATCATTTTCAAATCCAGATGTCATAATAAGTAAAAAATGATTATCTTTAAGTTTAATTTTCCAGCCTGTAACAATAACTCTTTTGTTTCCTATGTTAGAAATATCCATTCCAATATATAATTTTTTATCTCCCGTAGAAGGATTAACTACGGTGTTATCTTTTATAAACTTGCATTTTAACTTTTTCTTGTTAGCATATTTAGTTTGCCATAATGCAACTACAACAGCGGAAAAAGTCGCTATTACACCGAGCCCAGTTATTATAAGTGATAATACTTCAAATGTTGTCATATTGCCTTTCTTCCTGAAACCACATTATTAAAATTGATAGATTAAAAATCAATACACAAGACGAACCCATAAGAGAAAAGATAAATCTTCCCATTATGAGTTCGTCCAGTGATAATTTTGGTGGAGCATAGGGGGATCGAACCCCTGACCTCTTGACTGCCAGTCAAGCGCTCATCCCAGCTGAGCTAATGCCCCATATATTCGCAAACCGTTGATTTTACTTCATTTCGGTATGCTTTTTATATTCAATTGTCAAACGCGCTTCGGGGTAGTTTACCTGTCGGCTTGCTCTCCCAGCTGAGCTACGCCCCCGAATGAAGATATTTTAACATTATTTCTAAAAAAATGCAATATCCTGAACTATATTTTATATTGAAAAAATTTGAGAAATATTTTAAAATATATTATAATAAATGAACTAACGTCCGCAATATGACTTGGTTGTTTGACTGTTTAGCGAAAAACAGGGAAAATATATATTCGCATTAAAATTATAATTAAAAGAAATGTATAGCTGTTAATTAGAGGAATTATTTAAATGAGCTTTTTCTTTCAAAATTTTGACTCCCCTGTGGGTAATATGGTTGTTAAATCAAACGGTTCGGCGATTACTGACATTTTTATCGGTGAGCCTCAAAATGAGAAGCCGGATTTACTTACAGAAAAAGCCGTCAGTGAATTAAAGCTGTATTTTGACGGTGTCCTCAGGCAGTTTTCATTCCCTATTGAGCTTTCGGGTACGGATTTTCAAAAAAGAGTTTGGAAAATACTTATTGAAATTCCATACGGAAAGACTGTTTCATACGGCGCGGTTGCAGAACACTTAGGCGGTAAGCGTTATTCGAGGGCTGTCGGCGGAGCGGTCAATAAAAATCCCGTTCTGATTGCTGTTCCCTGCCACAGAGTAATCGGCGCTGACGGCTCGCTAACAGGTTTTGCCTGCGGCATATCAGTTAAAAAATATCTATTGAATTCGGAGAAAGAAAATGCTGTTCAAAAATAAATCAGTATCGTTTGAAATTAAAAGCAAATACAACACCCAAAAGGCTACAAAAGCGAAAAACTACAAGCTTTTGAATGAAACCTCAGCTCTGAGCGGTCAGACCGTGCTTGCAGGTGACTCAATAACCGAAATTTTTAATGATTATGAGCTTTTTTACGAATGGTCAAAAATCAATAACTGCGCTGTTTACAACAGAGGAATAAGCGGCGACACCTCAAACAGACTTTCTGAACGTTTTTATGACAATGTTCTGAACATTTTGCCCAAAAATATTGTCTTGCTTATCGGCACAAACGACATCGGAATGGGAAGAAAAATTGAGGCTACCGCCGCAGATATTAAAAATATTTTAGAGCAAATACGAAAGCAGTCCGCTGAAACAAACATTATTCTTCAGGCGGTTTACCCTGTAAACAAAAAGCTTTCGGCGGAAGCCTTTGCAATGGTAGGCATTCGCAGAAATGACACAATCAGAGCTTTAAATGTTTTGTTAAAAGCCCTTGCCGACAGCTACAACTGCATTTGGCTTGACCTTACAGATGCTCTTTCCGACGAAAAAGGCAATTTGCATAAAGATTATTCCTATGACGGACTTCATTTAAATGCAAACGGATTTAAAACGGTTGCAGAGTATATAATTCCGCTTTTAAAATAAGAGAAATGACACATAGAGGCAGATTATGATTTACAATATTTACACTAAAAAAGAGATAAAAGAAAGACCGCAACGAAAAAAAGTCACTTTAGAAAGCTATGTGATAGGTAAAAATGCCCCAACAGTGATTATTTGCCCCGGCGGCGCATATAAATTTGTATCCGACTCTAACGAGGGCAAGCCATTTGCGGAAAAACTGAACGCCGAAGGCTATAATGCTTTTGTGCTGTTTTACAGCGTCGGCAGCGGAAACGGCCGTTTTCCTTATCCGCTTTTGGACGTTGCAAGGGCTATGCAGTTCGTTAAATCAAAGGCTGACGAGTTAAATATCAATGCAGACGAAATAAACCTTATGGGCAGCTCTGCCGGCGGGCATCTGTGCGCTTTTTTTGCATCTCAGTATAAAAGATTTGAGAAAGAATATAACGGTGAAAGCTATTCGCTGAAGCCAAAATCACTTGTGCTTTGTTACCCCGTAATTACCATGGGCGAGCTTACGCATAAAGTATCACGAAAGATTTTTCTCGGCGCATTTTCGGGAAAGACAGAAAGAGAAAAAGCGTCTGTTGAGCTGAATATTACAAGCGATTATCCTCCGACATTTATGTGGCACAACAAAGACGATACATCTGTTCCCGCAGAAAACAGCATAATGCTTCACGAAGCGCTCGACAAAACTAACATTCAAAATGAAATTCATTTATATGAAAACGGCGGTCACGGGATAGGGCTTGCCAAAGGCGCAGACGCTGAAGGGTGGATAGAAAAGGCTATAGCTTTTTTGGATAAAAATAACGGTAAATTACCGTCCGAATTGATATAAATTTCTATTTGAGAAGCTTTTCCAAAGCCTTAAAATTGCAGTTTTGATAAAATCATTCTCCGTACAACATAATTTTTCGGAAAAAGACTTGATTTATTTTAATAAATGTATTATAATTTTAAGGCACTGACGGGGTGTGGCGAAGTTTGGTATCGCGCTTGGTTCGGGACCAAGAGGCCGGAGGTTCAAGTCCTCTCACTCCGACCATTAAAATAAAAACGGTTGCCTTAATGGTGGCCGTGTTTGTTTTACTCAGTTTGTGTTTAAGAGGACTTGAAGGACGAGCGGTACAGAGCAACAGTCCGGCGGACTGTTGTGACCGCGAGCGACCAAGCGCCCGCAGGCGCGCGAGTCAAGTCCTCTCACTCCGACCAGACTGAGTCTGGACGCAATTCGCGTTCGGACTCTTTTCTTTTTTGATAATCAGCAGCACGCGTTTAAGATACATCTTTTCCGTACCCCACAGACAAAATCAGTAATGCCGATAGGTATTGCTGATTTTTTTATTTAAGAAGCTTTTTCGGGACTTGAAGGACGAGCGGTACAGAGCAACAGTCCGGCGGAGACCTCTGCAAAGCAGAAGTACCGACCGAGTCGGCAGCCGAGATTGTCTGTCCCTATAAACTTAGTCTTTAAATAAATTGATAAATAACCGAGCAGAATGGTCACGCCGTAAACTGCTCGGTTGTTTTTTTGCTCTATTTAATATTTTGCTCTGTTTAATATTCTATGATTCTTCTTATTTTATACTATCTATGCAAACCTCATTTTCGCATTTGCCTGTTTCAAAATACGTCATAATGTTATTCACCGTTGTGGTTGCAATTCCGTTAAGCGCTTCTTCGGTCAGAAACGCCTGATGTGACGTTACAATGACATTCGGCATTGAAATAAGCCTTGCGAGAACATCGTCCTCGAGAATGTGACCTGACGCATCTCTGAAGAAAAGGTCTGACTCTTCCTCGTAAACGTCAAGGCAAGCCGCGCCGATTTTTCTTGTTTTAATGCCCTCCAAAAGCGCCTCTGCATCAATAAGCGCGCCCCTTGATGTGTTGATTATTGCTACTCCCTTTTTCAGCTTCCCTACAACCTCTTCGTCAAGAATGTGATATGTGTCCTCAGTCAACGGGCAGTGGAATGAAATAACGTCGCTCTTTTCCCAAATTTCGTCAAGCGTAACATAATTAAGGTCACTGTTCTTTGCAGGGAATTTGTCGTAGCACAGCACGTTCATTCCGAAACCCTTGCAAATATCAATAAAGCATTTTCCGATTTTGCCTGTACCCACAACGCCTACCGTTCTGCCGTGCAAATCAAAGCCTGTAAGTCCGTTAAGCGAGAAATTAAAATCCTTTGTGCGAATATATGCCTTGTGAATACGTCTTATTGACGTTAACAGCATTGCAATTGCATGCTCTGCAACCGAATAAGGTGAATATGCAGGAACACGCACAACGGGAATTTTACCCTTGCAAAATTCCAAATCCACATTGTTGTAGCCTGCACAGCGCATTGCGATAAGCTTAACACCTAAGTCCAGCAGCTTTTGAAGAGTTTCTTCGTCAAGAGTGTCATTAACAAATGCGCAGACGCACTGCGCCCCCTTTGCAAGCTCTGCGGTGTCCGCATTCAGCTTTGTTTCGTAAAATTTAATGTTAAGGTCTTTGCCCTCTGCCACCTTTTTAAAAGATTCAATGTCATAAGGCTTACTGTCAAAAAATGCTATTCTCATTTAATCAGCTCCTGTAAAATTATATATTAAATTTATATTTTAATAAGCATCTTTGCTTATTTTATCCAAAATGAATGAAGATTATAGATTTTCTTTTAAAAATATGCTAAAATAACGGACAGGATTTTTGAAAAGGACGGTGAAAGCGTGTTTTCTGAATTTTTAAATACTGAATCCTCTTGGGAAAAGCTTAAAAATTCGCCCTATCCCGTCGCTGTTTACGGAACAGGAAACGGCGCAGACAAGGTATTTGCCGAATTTGACCGTCTTAAAATAACGCCGAAATATGTCGCCGCAAGCGACTCATTTGCAAGAGACCGTACCTTTCACGGCTATAAGGTTTTACCGCTGAGCCGTCTTGAAGAAAAAGAGCCTGATTTAACGGTGGCTCTCTGTTTTGCCAGCGCACGTGACGAGGTTATTGAAAATGTCAAACGGTTATCTCAAAAGCACAGTGTCTTAATGCCGTCCGTTCCCGTTTACAGCGATGAAATTTTTAATAAAGAATATTTAAAAAGCCATTTGAATGAAATATGTAAGGCTTACGAAAAGCTTGCCGATGAAAAATCGAAAGAGGTTTTTAAAAGCCTGATTGAATTTCAGATTACGGGCGATTTAAATTTAATGTTCGACTGTGAAACTCCGAAAGAAGAAGCGCTTTCGCTGTTAAGTCTTTCAAAAAATGAGAATTACCTTGACCTCGGCGCATACCGCGGCGACACTGTGGACGAGCTTGTAAATTTTGCAGGCGGATATGCGGAAATTACGGCAATTGAGCCTGACATCCGCTCCTTTAAAAAGCTTTGCGAGCACTGTGAGAATATGCACAATGTTGCTCTTTTAAACGCGGCGGTATCGGATAAATGCGAAACGCTGTTTTTCAGCGGAAATAAAGGACGCGGCGGGGGTCTTAATGCAAAAGGCAAGGAAATAAAAGCAGTGACTGTTGATTCGCTGAATAAGCCCTTTACATATATTAAAGCGGACACCGAGGGTGCGGAAATGCAAATGCTTAACGGCGCTGTTAACACCCTTAAGCAAAAACCGAAGCTGAACATTGCCGCATATCACCGCAGTGAAGATATTTTCTCTCTTGTCAATAAAATCAGCGAAATAAACCCCGAATATCAAATTTTCATCCGACACCATCGGCACATTTCTTTTTGGGACACTAATCTTTACTGCAAATAGCGATAGCCGAAAGCACAAGCATTATACCCAAAAGCTTTAAAGCAGTCAGATTTTCGTGGTACACCGTAATCCCGATAACAGTCGCTACGACAGGCTCTGCCGCAACTATTACCGACGCTTTTGAATTCTCAATCCGTTGCAGTCCTTTGGTGTAAAGCATATAGGGTAAAACACAGCAGATAATCCCGAGTCCCAATGCGTACAAAATATTTTTGCCATCATTTAGCAATACCGAAAATTCAGTCGTGTTTGCAAACGGCAGGCAGGAAAGTCCGCATATTAAAAACGTATAAAACGAAATTGTTATGCTCTTATACCCCCTGTTCAGCGCAAACCTTGAAAAAATACTGTAAAGCGCATAACCGAGTCCTGAGCAAATTCCGAGCATAAAGCCTTTTGCCGTCATAATTTGCGAACCGCCGACTCCGCTTGCAAATATACAGCCGACAACGGTTAAAGCTATTGCGGCAACCTTTAAAACGGTTATTTTCTCTTTAAACAGTATTCTTGACAAAAGCATTACGAAAACGGGCGAGGTGTAAAGCAAAATTACAGCAATGCAAACGCCGTTATAGGTCATTGAATAAAAGTACGATATACTGAAAAACATCATACTGACAATTCCTGTGCCGAAAAAGCACCAAATGTCACGTATTTTTATTCTAAACGCCTTGCGGTCAGACACAAGCATTACAATTAACAGCGCCGCGGCGGCAGTCAGACAGCGAACGCAAACCGTTTGAATTTGCGTAAAACCACTGTTCAGCAAGGGCTTTAAAAACAAGCTTATTATCCCCCATGAAACACCCGCGCCAAAAACATATAAATAACTTATTTTATTCTTAATCTTTTCTGACATAACACAACTCACAAATCTCGTCCGTGTCCGACGGTTTGCCGTAAGGCAGAGGAGAACGGATAAATAAATCTATTAAAATAAATGTTTGCGTTTATTTTATCATAAAAAATCAATTTGTAAATAACGGAGATATAAAAATGGCAGTAAAACTTATTATGACAGATTTAGACGGCACACTTTTCAAAAATGACCACGAAAGCATTTCGGAACGGAATGTAACTGCGTTAAAAAAAGCGCAGGAAAACGGAATTAAAATCTGTATTGCAACAGGCAGAACAAAATCATTGATTTTTGACGCTGTCGCACGTGTTCCCTTTGCGGATTATATAATCACCTCCAACGGCGCGGTAACCTATGACGGACAAACAGGTGAAATTATCACCTCTCAGCTTCTAAGCGCCGAAAAATCAAAAAAAGTATTTAAAGTTATTAACGCTCATTCTCTTACTCACGAAATCTACTTTGAGGGCGAATGTTTTCTTGACGGTTATTCCGCAAAGCTTTACAATTACGGCAATATTTCGGCACATTATTTAAAGGTTTTAAAGGACAAGGCAATTGTTGTTCCCGATTTATCAGAGCATATCGGTGAGCGCGGCGTTGAAAAAATCAATATTATGCGCATTGCAGGAAATGAGCTTGCTGATGTAAAAAATGCTCTTTCGGAAATCGGCGGAATTTATGTAACCTCGTCTATTCCCGAAAACCTTGAAATGAACAATTTCAACGCAAATAAAGGCTATGCCCTCTCCTCTCTTTGCAAAATTCTGAATATCGGAGAAAACGAAGTAATGGCATTCGGCGACAGCGGAAACGACTGTGAAATGCTGAGAAAAGCAGGTTATTCTTTCGCCACCGCAAACGCTTGGGACGTAGCTAAAAATGCCGCAAAATCCGTCACTCTTTCAAATGAGGACGACGGCGTTGCGGTTCAAATTGAAAAATATCTTGAAAATGAAAGAGAAAAGCTATGAATATCACAGATTTTGACGGAATAATTTTTGACCTTGACGGCACATTTATTGACTCAATGGACGTCTGGCATGAGGTTGATGTTGAATTTTTTAAAAGACGGGGAATTCCTTTACCTCCCGATTACAAGGAAACAATTAAAACAATGCATTTTGTTTCTGCCGCTGAGTACACAAAAGAAGAGTTCAATCTGCCCGATTCTGTAAACAGTATCATCGAAGAATGGCGAAGTCTTTGTATGAAGCAGTACAAAACCACCGTACCTCTTAAAGACGGCGCAGGGGAATTTATTAAATTCTGCAAGGAAAACGGACTGAAAACCGCATATGCCACCGCCTCAGACGACGATTTATGCAAAGCTGTTTTAGAGCATAACGGCGTTTTGCATCTGTTCGATTCTAAAACATATGTACACGAAGCGGGCAAGGACAAAACCCACCCCGACGTTTACCTTTTGGCAGCGAAGAAAATCGGCGTTACGCCCTCAAAATGTCTTGTTGTTGAGGATATTCTTGCAGGACTTAAAAGCGCAAAGAACGCAGGCTTTACTGCTATTGCAATGTTTGACGAATCATCGGCAAATGACTGGGACGAAATGCGCAAAACGGCAGATAAAAGTATTCATTCCTTTAAAGAGCTTTTGTAAATTTATTTGCACTTTACAAAATAACAAAAATGGAGTATTATATTGTTCATTAATATATTATCAAATTATGAGAAGGAAGTATTAATATGGAAAAAACAGTTTTAATCGAAACCTCTGCAAGACACGTTCACGTAACGGCAGAAGCTCTTGCAATACTTTTCGGCGAAGGACACGAGCTTACGAAGAAAAAAGACCTTTCACAGCCCGGTCAGTTCGCCTGCGAAGAAAGAATTGCCGTGATAGGCCCTAAGGGTCAGTTCCCCGCAGTTTCAATCCTCGGTCCCGTAAGACCTGCAAATCAGGTTGAAATTTCCGCTTCTGACGCTCGTTCAATCGGCGTTGCCGCAGTTGTACGTGAGTCAGGCGACATTGCAGGCACACCCGGCTGCAAGCTTGTAGGTCCTGCCGGTGAAATTGAGATCAACGAAGGCGTTATTGTTGCAAAAAGACATATACATATGACACCTGAGGATGCCGCAAATTACGGACTTTCCGACAAGCAGATTGTTTCTGTTAAGGTTCCTTCAAACGGCAGAGAGCTTATTTTCGGCGACGTTGTCGTAAGAGTAAGTGAGAAATTTAAGCTTGCAATGCACATTGACACAGACGAGTCAAATGCGGCTATGCCCAACGGTGAAATGGGAATTATTCTTTAATTTAAAACTTATCAGACCGAGATTCAATAAGAATCTCGGTCTTTTTTCTATCCGAAGATAAACACTACAGGCTTGTCGTTAAATACTTCAACCTGTTTTTTTCTTTGTTTTTCACTGAAAAATATATATTTCGAGCATTTTCGGTAGGGCAAAACATATATAATCGGGAATAAGAGCGCGCACAGCAAATCCCACCCCAAAAACGACAGTCGGAAAAGAGAATATTTTATCTGATTCTCTTCCATAAGCTCCGTACTCTTCGCCAACACCTTTACGGGATTGGTTTCGCCTGTTGTAAACTGAATGAAGCTGCATTTTGAATAACGGCTGAACAGTATAAAAAAGCACCCCGCTCCAACTATTGCCGTCAGACCTGCCGAAACGGCAAGAGTTGTCACTATTTCAGCGGAATAGCTCCTTGACCTTGAAAAATATGCGCAAAATGCAAGCACAGCGCTCGGAGAAAAGAAAACGGCTGACCACGAAAAAAACAGTAAAGCTTTTAATATTTTTACGCCGAAGGAGCAAAAAACATCTGCCGCTCTAACAGGCGCAAACGAGTCCGTTGCCTTTCTGAAAAAATAATTTTCGCATATAAACGATACTGTGTTTATCATAAGCAGTGAAATCACCGCCGAAATTACTGCAATCGGAATTTTTAAAAATAAAGATATTTCTGCATTGTTTTTCAAAAAAATCAGTAAATAATAATTAAGAAACAACAGCGGCGCTGACATTAAAAACGGTAAAATGCTTACTGCAAAAGCTTTTTTATTCTTACCTATAAGCATTTTTTGAGCTTTTAATTTAATATACATCATTATAATCACCTCAAAAACAGTATTAACACGAAATCAACATTCAATACAATTTTTTAACGGAGGAATTTTTATGTGCGGAATAGTAGGTTATATCGGCGAAAAACAGGCGGCGCCCATTCTTATTGAGGGGTTAAGACGTCTTGAATACAGAGGCTATGACTCGGCAGGTATTGCCGTTTCAGGTCAAAAGGTTACTGTTATCAAGGAAAAAGGCAGAATTGATAATCTTAAAGCGGAAATTGACAGGGTTTACCCCGTAGGAACAGTCGGTATAGGTCACACACGCTGGGCAACACACGGAATTCCCGACCGAAGCAACGCCCATCCGCACTCCTCAATGAACGGCATTGTAACGCTTGTTCACAACGGTATTATCGAAAACTATATTGAAATTAAAAACGAGCTTGCCGAAAAGGGTTATGTTTTTAAATCGGAAACCGACACTGAGGTAATTGCACAGCTTTTTGACAGTCTGTTTAACGGAAACGCCGTTGAAACAATGATAAAAACCGCCGCACGCTTAGAAGGCTCATACGCCGTTGCAATGCTTGTTAAAGGCTTTTCCGATAAAGTATTCACAATGAAAAAGGATAATCCTATGATTATAGGCGCAGGCGACGGAGAATATTTCATTGCGTCTGATATTCCCGCAATTCTTCCGTACACAAAGGATTGCTATATTGTAAAGGATAACGATTTTGTTGAGCTGAGGAAGGACGGAATCACTGTTTACGGCATCGACGGCGAAGAAAAAGCAGCCGATATCAACAGCATAAATATGAGCGTTGACGCCGCTCAGAAAAACGGCTACGATTATTTTATGGAAAAGGAAATCTACGAACAGCCAAAGGCTTTCCATGATACCGTTTCACCGCTCATAAAGGACGGAAGTATTACTCTGCCGTTTGAGTTTCCGAAAGGATTTATCAAAAATCTCAGCAGAATCCACATTGTTGCCTGCGGAAGCGCTTACCACGTAGGTATGACTGCAAAATACATTATCGAGGATATGGCACGCATACCCGTAATTGTTGACATTGCAAGCGAATTCAGATACAGAAACCCTATACTGAATGAAAATGATTTATGCATTTTTGTAAGCCAGTCGGGCGAAACGGCTGACACACTTGCTTCACTTCGTGAGTCAAAGGCAAGGGGTGCGTTTACTATGTCGATTGTCAATGTGCTTTACAGCACCATTGCAAGAGAGTCGGACGGTGTTATTTACACAAACGCAGGAGCTGAAATAGCCGTTGCCACAACAAAAGCGCTTATGGCACAGCTTGGGGTTTGCTACATTTTAGCCGCTTTTCTCGCTCATGAAAAAGGGCTTATGGGTGACGATATTCTCCGCAATTTCACGGAAGAGGTTCTCACCGTTCCCGAAAAAATTAAAAAAGCGCTCTGTTCATCTGACAATACAAAGGAAATTGCACGGCATATTAAAGACCGTCAGAGTATGTTCTTTATCGGCAGAGGGATTGACTACCCGCTTTGCCTTGAAGGCTCGTTAAAGCTTAAAGAAATTTCATATATTCACTCCGAGGGGTACGGCGCAGGCGAGCTTAAGCACGGCACAATTTCGCTTATTGAAAACGGAACGGCAGTTGTAGCAATAGGCACGGACGATGCGTTGCTCGGCAAAATGATTTCAAATATTAAAGAGGTACGCGCCCGAGGCGCTTATGTCATTGCCATTGTCAAAGAAGGAACGAAAGGGATAGAAGAGGTTGCAGATAAGGTAATATATGTCCCTTGTGCGTCACGCTACCTTATGCCGTCAATAACGGTTGTCCCGCTTCAGCTTTTGGCATATCACACAACGGTGTTAAAAGGCTTTGACGTTGACAAACCGAGAAATCTTGCCAAATCCGTTACGGTGGAATAAAGCAGTAATCTCGGCTGTTCTTAAATATGATTTGCAATAATTATCAATTTCACAGCGGGATGCCGACTCGGTATCCCCTGCAACTCTTTATCTAATTAAATTTTTTATTCCGTGATTAAACGAGCCGCATAGAGTCCATAATAAAATTGTACATAAAACAGCAAAGGAAGATTTGTGTGCAATACAGTAAAGTGGAAATCTGCGGAATAAATACGTCTAAGCTCAAGGTTTTAACGGAAAAAGAAAAAACAGAACTGCTGAAAAAGGTCAAAAACGGCGACGCATATGCGCGGCAAAAGCTGATTGAAGGTAATTTACGTCTTGTGCTGTCCGTTGTTCAAAAATTCAGCGGCAGATGCGAAAATCCCGATGATCTTTTTCAGGTGGGGTGCATAGGTCTTATTAAATCCATCGACAATTTCGACATTACGCAAAACGTAAAATTTTCTACCTATGCCGTACCGATGATTATCGGCGAAATCAGGCGGTATTTAAGAGATTACAATCCCATAAGGGTCAGCCGTTCGCTTCGTGACACTGCCTATCATGCAATGCAGGCGAAGGAAAAAATTCAAAATACATTGGGCAGAGACGCAACTATAGAAGAAATTGCAAAAGAATTAGGTCTTAAACCTACAGATGTTGTATTAGCGCTTGAGGCGATTGTTGAGCCGATGTCACTTTATGAACCTGTCTATTCCGACGGAGGAGATACCATATACGTTATGGACCAGGTAGGCGGCGCGGAAAGCGACGATGACTGGCTCAATGAAATTTCAATAAAAGAAACTATTAAACACTTGGGCAACCGTGAAAAGCAAATTCTGACGCTCAGGTTTATGCAGGGTAAAACGCAGATGGAGGTTGCAGAGGAAATCGGCATTTCGCAGGCTCAGGTCAGCAGGCTCGAGAAGGGCGCTCTCAAAAAAATTAAAGAGAATTGAAAAAACAAAAAACTAAGAGGCACAATGCCTCTTTTTTTGCATATACTGTAATAAAACGCATAGGGGCGGACTGTGATATGAACTGTTACATTACTGACTTAAATGAAAAAGAGGTTATAAATCTTTGCGACGGAGCAAGACTCGGCAATGTCTGCGACGTTGAGGTGGACACCTGCTCAGGCTGTCTTGTGTCAATCATCATTTACGGCAAGGGCAAGTGCTTTGGGCTTTTGGGCAGAGAAAATGACATAAAAATATGCTGGAACGAAATTAAGGTTATCGGCGACGACACCATACTTGTTGACATTAAGCCTCCCAGAAATGACTCACGGCAATCAGGAGGTCTTCTTGACTCAATTTTAAAGAACGGACATAATGCTTGAAAAGCACAAGGTAATATGTTACAATAGCTTTGTAAACTTTTATTTACCGTTTCTTACTGAAAAGGAATTTAAAAACAGAGGTGTGGAAAAATGGATAAAATCAGAGTTAAGCTTCATATCGGCGGTATTGACTACTACATCAACACCGATGAAACCCTTGAATACACCGTAGCGCTCGGAGAGAAAATTGACAGACGTATGACGGAAATTCTCCGCAGTAACTCGCTTATTACGGTTAATCAGGCGGCAGTTTTAACTGCTCTGGAAATTGCCGATGAGTGTGAAAAGGCAAATTCTGCGGTTGACAACTTCCGCAAGCAGATAACAGAATATCTTGACGAAGCAACCAAAGCTAAAAATGAACGGGATTATTACAAGCGCGAGCTTGAGCGATACAAAACAGAAGTAAGCTTTAAAAATGACCAGATAAATCTTTTCGCAGGCTCCAAGAACAAAAAAGATGATGAACAAAAGTGAAATTCTTGCCCCTGCGGGTAATCCTGAAGCATTAAAAGCCGCTGTACTTTCAGGTGCTGACGCGGTATATTTCGGCGTGGGTAATTTTAATGCGCGCAGAAATGCGGACAACTTTTCCGAAGAAGCTTTAAGCGAAACAATAAAATACTGTCATTCAAGGGGTGTTAAGGTGTATGTTACTCTTAACACCCTTATAAAAGATACGGAAGCAGATGAAGCCGCCGAAACGGTAAAAGCAATTTGTAAAGCAGGCGCAGATGCTCTGATTATTCAGGATTTGGGCGTGGCGCGCATTGTTCGCTCCATTTGCCCCCAAATGTCTATGCACGCCAGCACTCAAATGACGGTCGGCACAAAAGAGGGGTTACAGCTTTTAAAGAAAATGGGATTTTCCCGCGCGGTACTCCCGAGAGAACTGTCCTTAAACGAAATAAAAGAGCTTTGTAAATCTTCTCCCATACCTCTTGAAATGTTCATTCACGGAGCGCTTTGTATGTGCGTTTCGGGTCAGTGCCTGTTAAGCTCAGTTCTCGGCTCGCGAAGCGGCAACAGAGGGCTTTGCGCACAGCCGTGCCGTCTGCCTTTTAAGACGCTCGGCGGTACCGGTCACGATTTAAGCCTTAAGGATTTATCTTTGATTGAACACATCAACGAGCTTTCGGGTTTAGGCATAAGCTCATTTAAAATTGAGGGCAGAATGAAACGTCCCGAATATGTAAGCGCCGCAGTGACAGCCTGCAAAGCCTCACTTCAGGGCAGTTACAGCGAAAATATGCAGACCGATTTACAAAATCTTTTTTCACGCTCGGGATTTACTCAGGGGTATTTTCACGGTGAACTCGGCAAATCTATGTTCGGATATCGTGAAAAGGAGAATGTTCAGTCCGCCACCAAAGAGCTTTTGGATAAATATGCCCGAATTTACGAAAAAGAAAAGCCGAGATATAAAGTTAATTTTGATTTTCACGGGAAACTCGGCGAAAAGGCAGCGCTTACCGCTGTCTGCTCAGAAAATACGGTGCATATTTACAGTGAAGATGTATGCGAAAAGCCTATAAACCGACCGATAAGCGCCGAAAGAATAAAAGATGCGCTCCTGAAATGCGGCGGCACGCAGTTTGAAGCAGCTGAAATAAAGACAGATGAAAATATTGATTATACCCTGCCCGTTTCGCAGATAAACCTTATGCGCAGAAAAGCTCTTGAAGCTTTAGCGGACAAAATCGGTGAAATTCCGTCAAGAAAAATATTTCCCTGCCCGATTCATACTGAAATCCCTGCAAAGAACTTCAATGAAATATATTGCAGATTTGACAGCGCTGATAATGTGCCTGAAAATTTAGATGCAGACAAAATTTTTGTTCCGCTTAATACACCTGATGAAATCGTTGCGAAAAACGGATATGCCGTTGAGCTTCCACACGGAATGTTCGGAAATGAAAATCAAGTAGAAAATCTGCTTTCTGCATCTTCTGCTGAATTTGCTCTTTGCCACACTCTTGACGCAGCGGCAATTGCAAAAAAATGCGGCAAAAAGATTACAGCGTCAAGCAGTATGAATATTCTCAATTCCTTTTCTGCCGACGAGGCAAAAGCGCTCGGAATTTCTGAAATGATTTTGTCCTGCGAATGTGGTTTAGAGCTTGCAAATAAGCTCTCCGCACCTATAAAAAAAGGTGTTTTCGCTTACGGCAGAATTCCCCTTATGCTCACACGAAACTGCCCCGTAAAAAACGGCAAAACATGCGCCGAATGTAAGCGTAACAGCAGTATCACAGACAGGAAGGGAATTTTCTTCCCTGTACGGTGCAATATGGGGTATTCCGAAATACTCAACTCACGCCCTGTTTTTATGGCGGACAGGCTGGGAGAAATTAAGAATAACGACTTTTTATTCTTTAATTTTACCGTTGAAACGAAAGACGAAGTAAATAGAATTATGGAATCGTATTATAGCGAAAAAAGTCCCGACGGCGATTTTACCAGAGGACTTCTTTACAGAGGTGTTGAATAATGGAGCTTAAAATCAAAAAGTTGAAGGAAAACGCAAAAATTCCCACAAGGGGGACTGACGGCGCGGCAGGCTTTGACCTTTACGCCTGCATAGACAAGCCGTTAACGCTTAGCAAAGGTGACACAGCTTTAATTCCGACTGGTATTGCTATTGCCGTACCCGAAGGCTATGCGGCATTCATTCACTCACGCTCGGGGCTTAGCATAAAAAGAGGCATCTGCCTTTTAAACTCCGTCGGTGTTGTAGACAGTGATTACAGAGGTGAGGTGTGCGTAGGCGTTATTAAAGCTACAGACGAGCCGTACACAATTGAGCCGTTTGAGCGAATTGCCCAAATGGTAATAAAACAGGTGTGTATCCCCACGCTAATAGAAACAGACGAGCTTGACGAAACAGACAGAGGCACCGGAGGTTTCGGTTCAACGGGGACGAAATAAAGTAATAGAAAAGCAAAAAGGCAGAGGTTTGCGATATACATTCCTCTGTCTTTTTACTTTTCTATTCGAAATTATTCCTTATTTTATTTCCTCATACATTTCGGAGGCTGTTTGCTTTGTGGCGTATTCGGTGACATTCAGCACACGGTAACGGCTGATTTTTTCACCGAAACGGATTTCGAGAACATCGCCCGTTTTCACATCGTAGGACGCTTTAACGGTCTTACCGCCCACTGAAATATGACCTGCGTCGCAAACCTCATTGGCAACGGTACGCCTTTTAATTATTCTTGAAACCTTCAAATACTTATCTAATCTCATATTTTCTTGCGGCACGGTGTTTGCCTGTGCCGTCCTTTCCTATAAAAAGAAACGGGGAGCTTTAAGCCCCCCGAACTCTTAAAAGTTTTAATTATTTAACAGCGGCTTTAAGAGCTGCGCCTGCTTTGAATGCAGGAACCTTTGTTGCGGGAACTTTAATTGTTTCGCCTGTCTTGGGGTTGCGAGCTTCTTTAGCTGCACGCTCACGAACTTCAAATGTACCGAAGCCGATAAGCTGAACCTTGTCGCCTGCCTTAAGAGCGTCTGTAACTGAGTCAATAACTGCTGCTACTGCCTTGTCAGCATCTTTCTTTGAAATTTCTGCTTTTGCAGCAACTGCTGCTACGAGTTCTGTCTTATTCATTGTGATTTCCTCCAATAAATTTTCTTATTTATCTTCCAAAGGATTACTCCTCTTTTGAAGCCTTTGCTATTTCCCAAAGCTTGTCCAATTCCTCAATATCGGTATTT
Source organism: uncultured Clostridia bacterium (assembly GCA_947364045.1). Lineage (GTDB taxonomy): Bacteria > Bacillota > Clostridia > Oscillospirales > Acutalibacteraceae > Fimenecus. Next base: position 140,615 of record CANARN010000001.1, on the reverse strand, counting down.
TTCATATCAATATTTCGCTCTGCGGCAAGTTTTTCGACAACAGAAAACCTTTTAATAAACTTGTCCGTCGCTTTGGTTAAACACTCTTCGCTGTCACACCCGATAAAACGGGAAACATTGACAACCGAAAAAAGCAAGTCGCCGAATTCTTCTTCAATGTTTTCCTGCCCGCCTTCGCTGACAGCCGCTTTTAATTCGTCAAGCTCTTCCGTAACCTTTTGAAACGCGCCGTCTGCGCTGTCCCAATCAAAGCCGACCTTACGCGCCTTTTTCTGAACCTTGTCTGCGCGCATAAGAGCAGGGAATTCGCGGGGAACGGCAAGCATTGAGTCTGTCTGAGTTTTTTGGTTTTTGGAATTTTTCTTTATAGCGTCCCAATTGGTGAGCACCTCACCTGTTGAGCTGACAGTTACATCTCCGAAAACGTGCGGGTGGCGCTCAATAAGCTTTTTACAAATTCCGTCGCAAACGTCATCAATATTAAACACGCCTTTTTCGGTTTCCATTTCGGAATGAAGCGTTACCTGTAAAAGAACATCTCCCAGCTCTTCACAGAGCATTTCGGGACTTTGTTTATTTATCGCCTCAATAACCTCGTAGGTTTCCTCAATAAAATCGCGGCGAATACTTTTGTGTGTCTGCTCCCTGTCCCACGGACATCCTCCGGGGGAACGAAGAAGATGCGTAATGTAAATTAAATCGTCAAAATTATATCTCTCTTTAAAAACAAAACCGTCTACCATTCACGCACTTCCTTTAAGGCTTCGCGCCTTATGTATATATATTACCCTATAAATCCATATTTTGCAAGCACTTTTGCTATTTTTTCTCCTTTGGGAAGCATAATTACATCATCTTTTGCTATTCCTTTGACGAAAAGCATTGAAATCACATAGACAACTCCGCCCACTGCAATGGAAAGACCTAAGCAAAGTATTGCTTTAAGAGAATGACCCGCAACGGAAAACTCGGGAATAAACCTGTTGCATACTGCAAAAGAGGTGTACGCGCCGAGTCCGCAAAGTGCGCCGCATAAAGCAGGCTTTACGAAAACAGAAATGAAATTTATGCGAATACGTGTAAACTTTAAAAGGCAGAAAAGGTTAATCGAGTCAATGATTATATAACAGATTATTGTGCCGAGTACCGCGCCGTTTACGTTGATTTTCGGAATTGAAACAAGAATAAAGTTTGCAATAACCTTTACAATTGCGCCTATCGAAAGGGAAACTATGGGAATTTTTGTTTTGCCGATAGCCTGCAGCATATTTGTCATTGGCTGAGCAAGGGCTATTAGGAAAATTGTTGCGCCGTAGGCTGACATTACAGGTGCGGCAATTGCAATTGACGATGCCGCCTTGCCCGTTCCGTAGAAAATTGCAAGAATGGGCTGAGCTAGAACCGCCATACCTATTCCGCAGGGCATTGCCACAAGCATTGTAACGCGCAGTACGGATTCAACAGAGGTGCGTATCTGCCGTTTATCCCTCATTGCCCACGCCGCAGAAATTGCGGGAATTGCGCTGACGCCCAACGTCAGAGTTATTGAGGGAATAAGATTTTTAAAGTCTACAGACAGTGAATACGCACCGTAAAGAAAGCCTTTTACGTCGCTGTCCAAAATACCCGCAAGCTCTGACGGATAAAGAGAACGCATAAAGGAAAGATTATCCGCCACCACGTGAGCAAGCCTGTTCTGAATTGTAACCGAGTCAATAACATTTGTTATGCTGAAAACAAGTGAGCTTAAAATAACCGGAACCGAAAAACGTATAAGTCTGCCTGAAATTACAGAGGATTTAACCGGTCTCGGAGCAGAGGCAAGCTCTGCTTTTGTGATGCCGTCGCCCTTGATTTTGCCTAATGCCACAAGGAAAAGCATACCCACAACCGTTCCGAGAGTAACGCCCGCCGTAGCGCCCGCAGCGGCATACGGATAAATTCGGCTCAGCGCCTCCGTTTCATTGCTTACAACCTGACCGAATACGGAAAGCCCTGCATTAAACCTTGAATAGCCGTAATTTATTACCGTTCTTGCGCAGATAATACCGAAAATCATTTTACCCAGTGCCTCAAGAACCTGCGAAACCGCCGTTGGAGTCATATTACGAAGTCCGTTGTAATATCCGCGGTAAATTGACATTATACAGCAGAAGAAAATTGACGGTCCGATAATGATAAGCGAAGGTATTGCCTCGGGGGTTTTAACCGAGAGAGCATAAGGGTACATAAGCATAAAAATTAACAGCGTGCCTATTATGCCCATCATCAAAAACAGTCTTTTTGATACCTTGTGAATAAGCTTTACATCGCGGAAACGCCCGAGAGCCATCTCCTCAGACACCATTTTTGAAACAGCAACGGGCAGACCCGCCATTGAAATGGTGTAAATAGGTACATAAAGGCTGTACGCCGAGTCAAAGTAACCTCTGCCTATTGTGCCTATCATATTGGTAAGGGGTATTTTGTAAATAACGCCTATAATTTTAACAATTATAGTTGAAAGACTAAGCACCAATGCGCCGTTGAGCAGCGACTGGCTTTTTCTTTGTTTATTTGCCATTCCTTATCACCTCTCAGCCTAAAAACTCACGAAGAAGAGAGTTCTGCGGAACTGCCTCCTCGTCAATATCTTCAAATTTTTTAAGCGCGTCACGAAGCCTTTGCACGTCATAGGCAAAGTCGTCTGAAATTTCGCTTTCAAGAAGCTCCAACGCCTGTTTTTTCAGTACGCACGGCTCATAAAGATGCACCGTATTTATTTTTATATCCGCATTATTCCTGTAAGGAAACAAATATTTATCCTCGCCGTAAGTTACATTTTTCCAAAGAGAATAAGTATAATCGGCGCTGCTTCCTCTGAATTTAAAATCACGTACAAGCCGTCTTACAAAGCGGAGATTTCTTTTATTAAGAATTATTTTTCCCTTTTGATTGTAAATTCTTGAAGAAACACTGATATATATTTTAAAAAGACTTCCGCTGATTTTGTCGGTAATAATCGGGTTTAATGCGTGAAGCCCCTCAATTATAACAATATCCTTTTCACCTAAGGTTATTTCGTTATATCTGTCGGGGCTGCGTTTTCCCGACACGAAATCGAAAATCGGAGTTTTAACGGTTTCGCCGCGCAAAAGAGCATTTACGATTTCGGTAAAACAATCCAAATCCAGCGCATAAACCGTTTCAAAATCCCTTGTACCGTCGGGAAGAAGGGGAATATCGTCACGGTTAAGGTAAAAATCGTCAAGGCTTAAAACAAATGTATGCACACCGTTCTTTTTACATTCTTCGCAGATTTTACCCGCAGTGGTTGTTTTGCCTGAAGACGAAGGACCCGCAAGCATTACGACCTGTCTTTCGCCCTTACCGCATATTGTTTTTGCGACAGAGGCGATAATATTACTGTACCTTTGCTCGCATTTGTCAATAAACTCCCGCGGGTTTAATTTTGCTTCTTCATTTATATACTCTATTTCGTTGGTAAGCTTCGCCATATCCCGACTCCTCACTCTTTAAAAGTATGTACAGTAAAACTCGGATATTCTTTTCTTTCGTTCCGTCAGCTCGCTAAAGCCCGAAATATATTCAAACGGATATTTAAAATTAAAAATACGTTCAATTAAATCCCCTGAATATGCCTTCAGCTTTGTTACCGCCCCGGCGCCTGCCGAAAGAATTGTGTGACATTCTTCCATCATAAAAATGTTGTATAAACATTCCGTATTTTCTTTGCACCAGCCTGTGTTTTCAAGATTCCCCGCTGACTTTGACTGACGGTACATATAATACGGTCGGTATTTTTCGGAAAGCCTCCCGTAAGTATAACGGAGCATTCCGTCAACCCTTTTTGCGTTTTCGGCTGTAACGCGCATATCCTGCCCGTTCAAATTTGAAGAACGCTTAAGCGCTAATGTGTGAACCGTAATATTTTCGGGGTCAAGGGATACTGCCTTATCAAGCGAATATCCGAAACCCTCCTCCGTGTCACCGGGAAGCCCTGCAATTAAATCCATATTTATGCAGTCAAAGCCGATTTTACGCGCCAGATTAAACGCAGTTACCGTTTCTTCAGCGCTGTGACACCTGCCGATGTTTTTAAGTACATCATCTGAAAAGGTTTGCGGATTTATACTTATTCTGCTGACGGGACTGTTCATAAGCACCCTCAGCTTTTCCTCGGTTATTGTGTCCGGTCTGCCTGCCTCTACCGTAAATTCGCGGCAATTTGATAAATCAAAATTTTTCTCAACCGATGCAATCAATTCTGCAAGCTGATTTGCCGAAAGAGTAGTCGGAGTACCGCCGCCCACATAAACGCTTTCAAGCCGCAAGCCCAATGTCTTTACAATTATACCGATTTCTTCAATTTCCTTTAAAAGAAGATTGCAATATACCGGCACAAGCGCCCTCGCCTTTTCGGTTTGGACCGAATGTGACACAAATGAGCAATAGCTGCACCGTGTGGGGCAAAACGGAATTGAAATATAAAGGCTGAAGGAATTCGGCTTTGAAAGAGCGATTATTCTCTGCTCACAGTCGGCAACACGCCGTGCCAAAGCATACTTTTCCTCGCTGACCAAAAGGTCTTTATAAAAATACTCTTCCGCTTTTTCTCTTCCGAGCCTTTTTTCAGTAGCAATCAACAGCTTTGAGGGTCTGACCCCCGTAAGCACGCCCCATTTAGGGTGAAAGCCCGTATATTCTGAGAAAAGCGAATAAACCATTCTGCCCATTTGCATTTCATTATCATCACAAAGAGGCGCCGTCAGCTTTTTCTCAAAATCCGCCGTTTTTAATATGACGGTAATTTCACTGCCAGCTTCCGTGTAAAGACCTTCACCGTCCGATTTTTCTTTCGTAACCTCTATTTTTTCGTTGGGCAGAAAAAGACGGACAAGCTTTTCCATTTCATAATGGTATTTGTGATTTACAACCGTAATACGCATTTTGCTTTCCGACCCTTTCTTTAAGGCGAGGAGAGCCGAACACAATATGGTTTTAATCGGCACATTTCCGCCTGAACTTCGTTAAAATTTTTAAAATACGTCAGTATTTCTGCTTCTTTTGCCTCGTTCAGACAAAAATTTGCTCGATTAAAACTGCACACACCGTAAATACTTGATATTCGGATGTGTTTTTGTTTTTGAGACAGCAGATTTGCTGACGCAAATCAAGGTCAAAAGGACGAAAACACACCGAAGAGCTGTATTTACGGCATATCGGGTTCGACTATCCTCGCCTTAGCTTTAGTATCTTATATATCTGTTATTTTCACGTTCAAACTGCAAATCGGTTTCTTCTCCGTGGCCCGCATATACAGTAAAATTTCCCGGAAGATGCGCAAGCTTTTTAAGAGATTCCAATTCATTGCGCCCTGCCAATACAGGATTTATACCCGCTAAATCCGTCCTGCCTGCTGAAAGACGGAAAAGTGTGTCGCCTGAGAAAATGATTCTGTCATTTTCGAGAATATAACAAACACTGCCGTTTGTATGCCCCTTGGTGTGCATTACGCGGATTTTCGTGTTGCCCAGCTCCAATTCATCGCCGTCATTCAGCAATATATCAGCTTTAATAGGCTCTTGGATGCCGCCGAAATGCGAATTATAACAGCTTTTATTGCCGTCAGACAGCATTTCGCCGTCAAGGTAATGAACACAAACTTTGGCGCCCGTTGCACGTACAACTGAATTTACTCCTGAAATATGGTCAAAATGTCCGTGGGTCAGCAATACATATTTTACATTTTTTTCTCTTAAAAAACCCAAAAGCTCCGCATTTTCGTCTGCCGGGTCAATAACGGCAAAAACGCCGCCCGATTCCAGCACATACGTATTTGTCTCAATTTCACCTATTATGAATCTTGTTACATTCAGCATCTTTTCACCCAAATCTCAGTATCATAAATTATAGTTACAGGTCCGTCGTTTACCAAATCCACCTTCATATCAGCGCCGAATACACCTTTTTTTACGTCTCTTACGCCGTTTTCAATAAGTTTTCGGCAAAAAGTTTCATAATATTCATTCGCTTTTTCAGGCTCTTTTGAACGGATAAACGACGGTCTGTTTCCCTTTTTCACATCTGCGCAAAGGGTAAACTGAGAAATTGCAAGAATTTCTCCGTCTATGCTCTTAATATCAAGATTCATTTTGCCGTTTTCGTCATCAAAAACACGAAGAGCTGCAATTTTTTTCGCAAGAATATCAATATCCTCCGCCGTATCATCATCCATAACGCCTAAAAGAATCATATAACCCTTACCTATACGGCTGATTACCTCTCCGTCTACGGTAACTCCTGCATTTTTTACTCTTTGTACTACTGCTTTCATAATTTAACGCTCAACGCTTATAACGCCCTGTACTTTCTCAATTTTTGACACTATGCTTTTAAGATGCTCAATACCCTCAACCTGAACTGTTACTTCAATAATGCATCTGCCGTCCTTTGTGTCATGAGTGGTGAGTCCTGCAATATTAACCTTCATATTAGCTATCTGCTGACTGACATCCGCAATAAGCCCCAGTCTTTTAAGGCAGGTAACGGTAATTGTTGCGCTGTATTTATCGGTTGTTGCAGTGTCCCAATGCACCTTCACCCAACGCTCAGGCTCTGCACTGTGGGCAATATCCGCAGGTACGTTTACGCAATCCGCCTTGTGAACGGACACACCGTGTCCTCTCGTAATAAATCCGATTACCTTATCCCCCGGAAGAGGATTGCAGCACCGCGAAAACTTAATAAGACAATTGTCTATACCGTCAACAATAATACCGTCCTTTGATTTTCTTTTAACCGGCTGCTTGGCAGTTGCTTCTTCAACATAGCTTTTATCGTAATTCTTGTGATACTCATCTTTAATGTAGGGCATCTGCTTTGAAACAGAAAGTCCGCCGTAGCCGATTGCCGCATAAAAATCGTCAACCGAGTCCATATGCTGACGGGCGGCAAGCTTTTTAATAAACGCTTCGTATTCCTCTTCTGTCAGACGGATGTAGTTACGTCTGAACTCGCGTTCAATCTCCGCCTTGCCTTCGGCAATATTCTCGTCACGCTTTTCGTTTTTAAACCACGAGCGGATTCGGCTTTTCGCCTTGCTTGATTTTGCAATATTAAGCCAATCCCTGCTCGGTCCCTTTCCCTGCTGAGAGGAAGTGAGAATTTCAACAATTTCGCCCGTCTTTACAACATAATCAAGAGGAACTATCCGCCCGTCAACCTTTGCGCCCATCATCTTGTGACCGACCGCCGTATGAATTGAATAAGCAAAGTCAATAATTGTTGAACCTTGAGGCACATTGATAACGTCGCCCTTAGGAGTAAATACAAACACTTCTTCGGGAACTAAATCGGTTTTTATTGAAGAAACTATCTCACGCGCGTCGCCCGACTCCTCCTGCACCTCAAGCATTTCCTTAATCCAGTCAAGTCCGTCGTTAAAGTTCTCTTTACCGCCGCTTGTCATTCCCACCTTATATTTCCAATGCGCCGCAATACCCAGTTCTGCTGTACGGTGCATATCCCAAGTACGTATTTGTACCTCAAAGGGAATAGCGTCCTTGCCGATAACGGTTGTATGAAGCGACTGATATCGGTTCGGCTTAGGCGTTGAAATATAATCCTTAAAACGCCCCGGAAGAGGACTGAACATATCGTGAATTATACCGAGACAGTTATAGCAGTCGCCTATTGTATCAACAATAATGCGGACAGCGTAAATGTCGTAAATCTCGCTGAACTGTTTGTTCTGCATATACATTTTACGGTAAATGCCGTGGACGCTTTTAATTCTGCCGCTGATTGTGGCATTCGGCACGGTTTCCCTGACACGCTCTAAAATTCTTTTTTTAATATTATTAAGAAATTCGTTACCCGACGCGTTGAATTTGTGAAGCTGTTCTTCAATGCCTGCGTAAGCCACTGGGTCAAGAAAGCGAATTGCTCTGTCCTCTAATTCCTCTTTCACGGAACGAATACCGAGCCTGTGGCTTATAGGCGCAAAAATCTCCAGCGTTTCAAGCGCCTTGTCCCTTTGCTTTTGAGGCGCAACATATTCAAGCGTACGCATATTGTGAAGCCTGTCAGCAAGCTTAATTACAATAACACGAATGTCCTTGCTCATTGCCATGAGCATTTTGCTGATATTTTCAGCCTGCTGTTCTTCTCTTGAATCTTTTTCGGAAAGCTGAAGATGTCCGAGCTTTGTAACACCGTCGACAAGCACGGCAACCTCACCGCCGAACTGAGCTTTTAGCTCATCAAGAGTGTAATCGGTATCCTCCACAACATCGTGAAGCAACGCTGCTACAAGCGACTGATAATCCATACCGAAATTAACAAGAATATCGGCAACGGCTATCGGGTGAATAATGTACGGCTCACCAGAACGGCGCAATTGACCGCCGTGCTGTTTTTTGGCAACCTCAAATGCCTTATTGATTACTGCGATTTCCTTTTCGTTTTGGTGTACTTTTTTTATTTTTTCTAAAAGCTGTGCATAAAGCGCGTCAACATCTGTATTTTTTACATTTTCTTTATCCGTCTGCATTTCACTCATTACCGTCACCTCCGACAAAAGTGTTTAATGTATTCAGTATTTTTGAGCAGGACAGCTCTGCTTTTTTATTCTCACCGTCAAGAACAATTTTACCGTCCTCCTGTTTAAGCAGCTCCAATTCGCACAATATGTCAATTGCAGTTTGCATTGTGCAGAAGCTGTGTATGGGACAGCCTGTTCTTTTTAACAGTATTTCGGTGTCATAATTCCACGTACCCTGCTTTTTTATAAAGCTGTACACAGCCAACAGGAATTCCCTTGACGGCGTAATGAATTTTGCTTCTTTCAGTGAAAGGCTCTCGCCACGTTTGAATTTTTCGTAAAGCGACATTGAGCCGAAAAGCTTACCGTCATCTGTTCCCGAAAAGCGAATATCCTTTATCTGAACAGAGGGCTTTAACTCTCCCCTGTATTCGTTTTTCTCAATCCTTACGGCTAAATCAAGTATATCTCCCGCACGGTAAGGAAATTCATTTGCCGTTGTGGAAAATTTCATAGCAGTGAGCGGCGCTCCGCCCTTAAAGAAGGTGAGTCTTAAATGCTTACCGTCACCCACACTCTTTATTTCGGAAAGCGTTACCCCGTAAATTCCGAAAATCGGCTGTCTGTTTCCCGCTCCGTACGGCTCTAAAGCAGAAAGGGAGTCAAGTAAATCGTTGTTAATATAAGCCGGATTCAGCTTACAGTCAATTAAAAGCTCCGGAACTGCCGGTTCGGCAGAATCCGCATAAAGATTAATCCTTTTGAAAAATTCGTTTATATTTTCCCTTTTAAGTCCTAAGCCGGCCGCCATGGTGTGTCCGCCGAAATGCGTCAGCAAATCTCCGCAGGATTTGATTGCGTCATATATCGAAAAGCCGTCAATACTTCTGGCTGAGCCTGTGCCTTCATCGCCGTCAAAGGCTATAACTATTGCGGGTCTGCCGTATTTTTCTGTAATTCTCGCCGCAACAATTCCGATTACCCCGTGGTGCCAGCCCTCCCCGCAAACAACAATCACCTTAGCGTATTTCAGATTTTCGTCAGCTTCAATCTGCGCTATTGCCGCTTCAATTATTTCGTTTTCGGTTTTATGCCGCTCCCGATTACACTCATCAACAGCTTTAGCCAGCTCATTCGCCGTATTCTCATCCTCGCTCAGCAATAATTTAAGAGCCGTTTCTGCGGAAGCCATTCTTCCCGCGGCATTAATTCTCGGTGCTAACGAATAGGTTGCTCCGACAGAGCTTACATATTTTCCTCCCATACCGGAAATCTGCTTTAAAGCCTCTATTCCGAAGCATGCGTCTGAATTTATTTTCGCAACGCCATACCTTACAATCGCGCGGTTCTCATCTGTAAGGTCGACAACGTCGGCTATTGTGCCGACAGCAATAATATCTGCATATCTTGAAAGAATATCCATACAGTCGCCGCCGTTTAATGCGGAAACTACTTTAAATGCGACTCCCACGCCCGCCCATTCGCGAAACATAAGATTATCGTCATCTCGGTGAGGGTCAACAACCGCAACGGCATCCGGCAGGATTTCAGACGGCTTATGATGGTCAGTTACTACAACGTCAACGCCGAGCGTCTTGGCAAAGTCCACCTCTTGTGCAGAGGAAATTCCGTTATCAACGGTGATTATAAGCTTTACGCCGTTCTCAGCTATTTTTTTGACGGCATTTTTGTTCATTCCGTAGCCCTCTGCTATTCTGTCGGGAATGTAATAGGTAACGTCAGCGCCCGCAGAGCGTAAATAAGAATACATCAGCGCAGTAGATGTTACTCCGTCGGCGTCATAATCGCCGTATACACATATTTTTTCAAAATTGTCTATTGCTTTCTGTATTCTTTGAACCGCTTTGTCCATATCACGTATAAGGTACGAATCACAAAAAGCAAAGTCTGAATCAAAAAATTCCTCAATATCCTCATATTCGGTAATTCCGCGCGAGGTGAGAATAAGCGCCGTAAACGGATCTAAGCTGTGCGTTTCAGCTATTCCTGCCGCCGTATCCTTATCAATATGCGCTAAAGTCCATTTTTTACGGCTCATTTTCTTCCCTCCCTTCGCAAAAATACTAACACTAACCAATTATAATTATAATATTATACTACTATATACCCTTAAAATCAAGGGTTACAGACATCAAAAAACGGAGCCGAAGCCCCGTTTTAAGTAAGCTGTATAATTAAATTTGCCGTTATCGGTTGTTTGGCTTTCCCACTCTTTTTGATATTATATATCTCGGTCTGCCCTTAACCTCTTCATAAATTCTTGCAATGTAATAGCCGATAACACCCAAAGCCATCATAATCGAACCGCCTATAAGCAGTAAAAGAAGAATTACGGTGGTAAAGCCCTCAGCGGAAAAGCCGCAAAGATAACGCACCAGCGTCTGCACAGCCAAAACAGCCATAAAGCAAAGAAGCACCGCGCCGATTACAGTAATCGCCTGCAATGGCGCTGTTGTAAATGACGTTATATTTGAAACAGCATATTTAGTAAGCTTTCCGAGATTCCATTTTGAACTGCCGTTAACTCTTTTTTCAACCTTAAATTCAACCTGGGTTGAATTAAAGCCTGACCAGAATGAAAGCGCCCTGAAAAAAGTATTTCTTTCGGGAAGGGAAAGAAGAGCGTCAATAACCTTTCTGTCAATAAGCTTAAAGTCAGACGTTGACTGCATATCCACCCCAACAAAACGGCTGATTATTCTGTAAAAGCTTTTCGCAAACATATTGTACATTACAGAGCCGCCTCCGCGGTCGCTTTTAACGCCCTCAACAACCTCGAAGCCTTTTTGCCAAAGCCCGTACATCTCAATAATCTTTGAAGGCGGAAACTGCAAATCACAGTCGAATATTACGGCGCAGTCTCCCTCTGCCTCCTCAAGACCTGCAAAAATTGCAGACTCCTTGCCGAAATTCCTGCTGAATGAAATGCCCTTTACGTTTTCGTCAGCCTGCGACGCTTTGCAAATTTCAATATATGTTTTATCCTTAGAGCCGTCATCAACAAATATTATTTCGTAAGAAATTTTTTCATTCCGGAACAGCTCTGACAGTGTTTTTGCGGCAAGAGCGACATTCGGCTCCTCATTGTATGCAGGAATAATTACAGAAAGCATAACGCACCTTCTTTCAGCCTTACTTTTAATCTCATAAATCTTACATATAATAATATCACCGACGTGCTTTATTGTCAATAAAACAGCTATTGAAATAGATGCGAATTTGTGTTAATATAAATTTATATATAAATAATTCGGAGGGGTATTTATGAATAGAAACGATATTGCCGTGATTATGGCAGGCGGCAGCAGTACGCTTTTAAAATCAGCTTTATCACCTGTGCTTGCAAAGGTTCTCGGACGTCCTATGATTCAGAGCGTTACAGAAGCGGCGTTGCTCTCGGGAATTGAAAAGCTCGCCGTTATTGTACCCCTGGGCGACACGCAAATCCGCTCGCTCATAAAAAAAGAATTTCCCGAAGCCGATATTGAATTTTTTGAGCAAGCTTCTCCGCTCGGAACCGCCAATGCTGTACTTACTGCGAAAAAGGCAATTGAAGAAGCAGCCGACGGAAATGTACTTGTTTTGAACGGTGACACTCCGTTTATTGACGCCTCGACCATAAATTCCGCATACGTTCTGCACACAGCTATGGAAAACGACGCAACAGTAATCACTGCAACAGTTACAAAGCCTTTCGGTTACGGAAGAATCACAAGAGATGAAAATGAACATTTTTCAGGCATTGTTGAAGAGGCAGACGCTGACAGCAGTACAAAAAAAATTACCGAAATTTCATCAGGCACATATTGGTTTAAGGCAGACGCGCTTTTGCCTGCTTTAAAAAAAATCTCTCCCCGCGCAAACGGTCACTTTAATCTTGTAGATGCAATTTCCGAAATAATTAAATCAGGTATGAGAGCAGACACATATTTTGCCCCAAATTCAGATATTATTCTCGGCGCTAACGACCGTTTACAGCTTATGGAGCTTAACAAATATGCAAAAATGCAGTCAATACAGTACCATCTTTCCGCCGGTGTGGAAATCCCTTATTCTGACGGAGTTATCATTGAAAAAGGCGTTACAATCGGAACAGATACATGCATTTTACCCGGCACAATAATAAAAGGTCACACCGTCATCGGCAAAAACTGTGTAATCGGTCCGAACAGCGTTATTGAGGACTCCGTTATCGAAGATAATGTTAAATTAAATCAGACCCAGTGCGAGCAGTGCGTTGTAAAAAGCGGAGCTAATATCGGTCCGTTTGTGCATATCCGCCCTAATTCCGTTATCGGCGACAGCGTTCATCTCGGCAATTTTGTCGAGGTTAAAAATTCAAATATAGACACGGGAACAAAGGTTTCTCACTTAACATATGTGGGCGATTCGGATGTCGGCAAGCGCGTAAACTTCGGCTGCGGCACTGTTACGGTTAACTATTCGGGTAAGGCTAAATACCGCACTACAATAGGCAATGACGTATTCATAGGCTGTAACACAAACCTTGTAGCTCCGGTAACAGTCGGGGACGGCGCTTACACGGCGGCAGGCTCTACCATTACCGAAGACGTTCCCGAGGATTCGCTCGGAATAGCCCGAGCAAGACAGGTCAACAAAATCGGTTGGAAGGTTAAGAAATAATTATTAATAAATAAATTGAAAGGCAATAAAATATGTTCAACAGATTCGGAAACAATTCCCCTGAAGCTGTCGGCACACCTGAATTTATCGTGGCGGGGCTTGGAAACCCTGATAGGAAATACACCTATACACGTCATAATTCGGGGTTTTTGTGCGTTGATATGCTGTCCTCAAAGCACAGCTTCAGTGTAGACAGATTAAAATTCAAATCTCTTATCAGCGACACCGTAATAGCGGGACACCGCTGTATTGTAATGAAGCCGCAGACCTATATGAACAACAGCGGAGAGGCAATTCGCGAATGCGCCGCATTTTACAAAATTCCGCCCGAAAAAATACTGATTGTCTGTGACGATATTAATTTGGATGTCGGCAAGCTGCGCATCAGGCGAAAGGGCAGTGACGGCGGTCAGAACGGTGTAAAAAATATTATTTACCACTTAAACAGCGACTGCTTCCCGCGCATAAAAATCGGCGTGGGCAAAAAGCCTCACCCGGATTACAACTTGGCTGATTGGGTTCTTTCGGAATTTACAAAAAAAGAGCTGGAAAACCTTGAGCCTGTACTTAAAAACGCCTGTGACGCAGTAGAACTTATAATAAACGGAAAAACAGACAAAGCTATGAATCTTTATAACAGTTAACGGAGAAAATTATGTCCGGTTTTCAAATTTTAAGTGAAAAGTCCTCCGAATATTCCGCAGTTGTAAGATGCTTTCAAAAAGGATTTCTTCCTCAGGGAATTTTAGGACTTCTGCCTGTTCAAAAAGCGCAAATAATTAAATCTCTGACCGAGAGCTTACAAAGGCGGGCTCTCGTAATTACCCCTGACGAGTCCTCCGCCGCAAAGCTGTGCGACGACCTTAGACCCTTCGGGGCTTCTGTTTTGCAATACCCTGCCAAAAGTCTTTCATTTTACGGTCAGGACACACAGTCCTACGAATATGAGCAGAAAAGAATAAAAACACTTCGCCGTATGCTCGACGGAAATTTTGAAATAATCGTTGCGTCGGTTGAAGCGGCGTCTGTTTTTACAGTTCCTCCCGACGAGCTGCTCGAAAAATCGGTTCTGATTAAAAAGGGCGAGGATATTCCTCTCAATAAAATACTTTCCTCCCTCGAAAAAGCGGGGTATTCACGGGTTGACGCCGTTGAAGGTGTCGGTCAGTATGCCTTGCGCGGCGGAATTGTTGACTTTTTTTCTCCTGACAGTGAAAATCCCGTAAGAATTGAGCTTTGGGGCGACACAGTTGACACAATGTGCCAATTTGATATTGAAACTCAGCGCCGAACAGTTAACATTGACGAAATCTTAATTGCTCCGTCAAAGGAGATTATAGCTGACCCTGCTGAACTATCCGAAAAGCTCGGTAAGCTGTCCTCAGCACAAAGAGGAAAAAAATCCGAAAGCATAAAGAAAAACATTGAAGCGGATATCGAACGGCTCCGAAACGGTCTTACCGTCAGCTCTCCCGACAGATATTTGCCGCTTGTTTATTCTCCCGCCACAATTTTTGATTATCTCGGCTCTTCCGATATTGTTTTTGTGTCCGAAACAGGCGCCGTAAAAGAAAAACTCACCTCATACGGCAAGCTTTTAAATGAAGATATTAAATCCTGCTTTGAGGACGGTATTCTGTGCAAGGGTCTTGACAAATTTGCATTAACCGCCGCCGAGCTTTTCGGTATCTACGAAAAATATCCGACCGCATTCCTTGACAACTTTGCAAGGGGCAGCTTTGACGTACCTATAAAAAATCTTACCACATTTTCATCATCGTCGCTCCCCGTTTGGAACGGAAAATTAGATGTACTTAAAGAAGACATTGCGCCTATTCTCTCAAAAGACGCAACCGTAACGGTATTTGCAGGAACAGACAAGAGCGCCAAAGTGCTGGCGGAAAATCTTACCGATGATAAAATCCCCGCTCTTTATTTTCCCGTTATTCCCGACGAGTTTCCGAAAGGCACTGTAACGGTTCTGCCCGGCTCGCTTTCTTCGGGATTTGCTTACCCTTCGCAGAAGCTCTATGTTTTCACATATTCCCGTGTATATACCTCAACAGTTAAAAGGCGTAACAAAAATTATAAGGCAAAGGACACAATCCATTCTCTTGACGAGCTTCACAAGGGAGATTACATTGTTCATTCCGTACACGGTATCGGTGTTTTTGAAGGAGTTACCCAGCTCCAGAACGGAAAAATAGTTAAAGATTACATTAAAATAAAATATGCAAAAAGTGACGTGCTGTATGTTCCCGTCACTCAGCTTGACCTTGTTTCAAAATATATAGGTCCGCACGAGGACGACGGCAAGGCAATTAAGCTTAACCGTCTCGGCGGCGGAGATTGGGAAAAGACCAAATCAAAGGTACGCTCCGCAGTAAAAGATATGGCAGATGAGCTTATTAAACTCTACTCAAGGCGAATGGACTCAAAGGGCTTTGCGTTTTCGCCCGATATTGATATGCAAAGTGACTTTGAAAGAAGATTTGAATATGAAGAAACAGGCGACCAGCTTAGGTGCATAGCCGAAATAAAACACGATATGGAAGCCCCTCACCCTATGGACAGACTGCTGTGCGGAGATGTCGGCTTCGGCAAAACCGAGGTTGCGCTCAGGGCTGTATTCAAATGTATTGCAGACGGCAAGCAGTGCGCAATTCTTGTTCCCACAACAATTCTCGCTCTTCAGCATTATCAGACTATTATGAAGCGCTTTGACAGCTTTCCTGTTGAGGCGGAAATGCTGTCACGCTTCCGCACTCCTGCTCAGCAGGCGAAAATAATTAAGGGTGTAAATTCAGGCTTTATCGACATTATCGTCGGAACGCACCGTCTTATTTCAAAGGATATTAAATTTAAGGATTTGGGACTTTTGATTGTTGACGAGGAACAGCGTTTCGGAGTGGCTCAGAAGGAAAAGCTCAAAGAAAAATTTCCGAATGTTGATGTGCTGACTCTCTCTGCGACTCCCATACCGCGAACGCTTAATATGGCGATGTCGGGTATTCGGGATATGTCCGTTATTGAGGAAGCTCCGTCCGACCGTTTTCCTGTGCAAACTTATGTTCTTGAGCATAATCTGCCTCTTTTGTGCGAAGCTATGGATAAAGAGCTTAGAAGAGGCGGTCAGGTCTATTATCTTCACAACAATACAGAGGATATTGACCGCGTTGCAAACAATATAAAAGAATTTCTGCCCGACGCTAATGTTGCGGTCGCACACGGAAAAATGGACGAGGAAACTCTTTCGGGGATTTGGCGCGAGCTGATGGAAGGAAACATTGACATTCTTGTCTGCACAACAATAATTGAAACAGGTGTTGACGTACCTAACTGCAATACGCTGATTATTGAGGATGCAGACAGATTGGGTCTTTCACAGCTTCACCAGATAAGAGGACGAGTAGGCAGAAGCACAAGACGCGCCTTCGCTTATTTCACATACAAGAAGGACAAAAATCTTACAGAGGTTGCATACAAGCGCTTACAGGCAATCCGTGAGTATACAGAGTTCGGCTCAGGCTTTAAAATCGCCATGCGCGACCTCGAAATACGTGGTGCAGGCAACCTTTTGGGCGCTCAGCAGCACGGGCATTTGGCATCTGTCGGGTATGATATGTATATGAAGCTTTTATCGGAAGCAATAAAAGGTGAAAAAGGCGAAGAACCGAAAAATACAAAGGACTGCCTTATTGACCTTCAGATAAACGCGCATATTCCCGATAAATACATCTCTGCTCTCTCGGCAAGGCTTATGACATACCGCAGAATTGCCGATGTCAGAACTACGGAAGAGGCGGACGACGTTCGCGACGAGCTTCGTGACCGCTTCGGCGAGATTCCGCCGTCGGTAAACGGACTTATTGAGGTTTCGCTTTGCAGAAACAGAGCCGCAGAGCTTGGAATATACGAAATCAGTCAGAGGGGAGAAACGCTCGTTCTCTATTGCGAAAGTATTAACCCCGCTCTTGTACTTGAAATTTCATCAGTTCTCAGAGGGCGCATAAGCGTGAGCGCCTCAGGCAAGCAAAGCATAAACGTCAAAATGAGCGTTGGGCAAAGTCCTCTTGACACGCTGACAGAAATTTTTGACGCGGCAAAATGCGTTTCCGTCAGCAAATCGTAATTATTGTAAAGCGCACTTAAATGTGATAAAATTATAAAAAAGCAAGGAGTGTTAAAATATGCTTTGGTTTTTCGGAGCGGTAATTTCCGTTCTTTTCGCGGTTGCCGATATTCTTTTAATAAGCGACAGCAAAAAAATAAGCGCAAGAATAAACATTATTTTTCGCTATTTATTCGCGGTAAATCTTACGTCTTTCTTCATTATGAAATACGTTCTGAAGATTTCCGACATTTTCCAGCCGTCACTTCACAGCGGCAATTACATTTTAGGCTACAGCGCGCTGGTCTTTGCCGTCAGTCTTTTCGTTTTACTGTTAAAGGGCTTTATCTTTAAGGTTTTAGAGCTTGAAAAGGCAGAACCTGCTCATAAAAAAAGTGCAAAAATCTTAAAAATTATTGCTGTAATACTTTTCTCTCTCGGCGCAGTGGCATACAATGCAACCGTTTGGGGAAAAGACGCTTACGGCGACCTTTCTCCCGACCAAATTCTTATCAACCTTATCTCCCCCGTTGTAGGCAATGAGGTAGGCGTATACTATTCGATATTTGAGGGTCCCGTATTAAAATCGGCATTCTTTATTGCAATTTTCACTCTGATTACATTCAGCCCATATAAATTAGTTTTGAACGGCAGTGAAAAAAAGCATACGCTCATCTCAGAAATGGCTTTACGTATAATTTCTCTCACTGTTTCCGTTGCAATGCTTGCGGGCGGATTCACCTACGGTATTACCGAATTTCAGTTAAAAGACCTGTTTTCTGCATATTTTTTCAGCTCCTCTTTTATTGAAAGCAATTATATTGCCCCCTCCGACGCTGACCTTAAATTCCCTGAGAAAAAGCGAAATTTAATTCTCATTTACCTTGAATCAATGGAAAACACCTTCCTTTCAAAAGACCTCGGCGGATATATGGATGAAAACCTTATTCCCGAGCTGACTGCGCTTGCGGACGAAGGCTACGTTTTCTCTCATACAGACAACAAGCTCGGTGGATTTTTACCGTCGACCGGCGCAGGCTGGTCTGTTGCCGCTATGGTTAATATGGGCTTCGGTCTCCCGATGAAAGTCCCGACGGACGGCAACGCTTACGGTTCTGCCGGTAACTTCCTGCCCGGCGGTACGTCAATAGGCGACATTCTTCACGAGCAGGGCTATGAGCAGACTGTAATGTTCGGGGCAAATGCGGCGTTCGGCGGTCTTGACCACTACTTTAACCTGCACGGCGAATTCAATATTATTGACCACAGCGCCGCAATTGAAAAAGGCTTGATTCCCGATGACTACTACGTTTGGTGGGGTTATGAGGACGACAAGCTTTACGAATTTGCAAAAGATGAGCTGACTCGTCTTTCAGAAACAGGCAAGCCGTTCCATTTCGTTATGGAAACTGCCGACACTCACGCTCCCGAAGGCTATTTAAGCCCCAATGCAGAGAAAAAATTCCCCGACCAATATTCAAATGCGATTTATTACAGTCAGGCGGAGGCGGTTAAGTTTATCCGCTGGATTCAAAATCAGCCCTTTTATGATAACACTACAGTTTTCATTATCGGCGACCATCTGACGATGGCGTCCTGCATTTCGGAGCAGGTAAAAGATTATCAGAGAACCTGCTTTAATCTTGTGCTTAACCCCGACGAAAGCTTAAAGAATGTTTCCGATAACAGATTCAGAAATCGCCGTTGGGCTTCATTTGATATGTTCCCGACTATGCTTGCGGGTATCGGCGTTCAAATAAAAGGCGACCGCCTGGGTATCGGCACAAATCTGTTCTCCGATACAAAAACGCTGTTTGAATCCTGCGGTGTTGACGCAGTAAACGACTCGCTTACTCAAAAAAGTAATTTCTATAATGAAAATATACTTGCAAAGCCCAACAACTGAAAAAATGCAAAATAAAAATAATACTGTCAGTGTTAAAAACGACAGCTAAATATGGGAGGATATTTATGAGCAAAAAAGAAGCAAACGAAAAGAAAACCCGAAAAAAAGGCAAGAAAGCGCTTAAAATTTTGGGTATTATTGCCGCAGTAATTGCAGTTTTATCCTGTGTCGGCATAATTGCAACTGCTGTTTCAAACAACGCAAATATTAAGCTTGCCGAGTCCTTCGCTAAGGTTGAAAACGAAGACAGCATAACTCCCTCTTACCAAGACGGTCACTGGACCTTTATAACTGACAGAGAGTTAAAGGTTTTACAGCTTACCGATGTGCATATCGGAGGCGGTTGGATGTCCGCCGAAAAAGATGCTATGTCAATCAACGCTGTCGCCTCAATGGTTACGGCTGAAAAGCCCGACCTTGTAATTGTAACAGGAGATATTTCTTTTCCTGTTCCGTTTCAGGCAGGAACTCTTAACAATAAAAACGGAGCTAAAATTTTTGCCGCTCTTATGGAGTCTTTAGGCGTTTACTGGGTTCCGCTTTACGGCAACCATGACACTGAAGCCTACAGCCTTTATTCACGTGAGAAGCTGTCTGAATTTTACGGCAGCGATGATTTGAAATACTGCCTTTTTGAAGCAGGCAGCGAAGATGTTGACGGCTACGGAAACAGCGCAATTCTTGTAAAGAACAGCGAAGATGTTATTACTCAGTCACTTTTCCTTTTCGATTCCCACTCTTACACCGATGGAGACTGGTTCGGTATATTCTGGAAATATGACAACATACATAAAAATCAGATTGAGTGGTATAAAAACCTTGTCTTAGAATTCAACAAGCAAAATTCAGAAGCTATTGAAAAGGGATATACAACTGAGGAAGAAAAAAATGAGGCTTTAAAGAAATTCGGCACCGTACCCTCACTTGCCTTTTACCATATTCCCTCGGAAGAATTTAAGACAGCGTGGAAGGAATACTGCGAAAACGGCAGAAAAGACACGGAAAATGTTAAATGGATTTACGGAACGGCAGGCGAAAGCGGCAGAGTTATCTGCACGGGAACTCACCCTGATAATCTGTTTGAAACAATGCAGGAATTAGGCTCTACAAAAGGTATTTTCTGCGGTCATGACCACCTTAATAATTTTTCTCTTGAATATAAGGGAATAAGGCTTACATACGGTTACAGTATTGATTATCTTGCATATTCCGGGATTAGCAAAACAGGTACTCAAAGAGGCTGTACTGTTATCACATTATCTCCCGACGGCTCATTCAGCAATGAGGGTTCAAACTATTATCAGGAAAAATATCAAGCCCTGAACGGTTATACAAAAGAAAGCGTTACTATGCAAAATCTTGATGCAGACGCAAATCCCGATGACTCTGTTTTCAAATTAAAATAAACCAAAACGCATAAAAAGAGGACTTCAAATGAGTCCTCTTTTTTTATCATCATTTGTTTTTACCTTTAGCTTTTGTCTGCAGCCCGAGAATTGCGTTTTGTACCTCCGCAGTCAGTTCATCAATGTCTTTGCCGTCCGAAGAAATCGCTTCGCCGAAGGTAACATCTATGGGGAATTTTCGCATATTCTTCCAGTCGAAAAGCCTCATCATTTTGCGGCCGCGCGGAAATACTTCATAAGCGCCGTTCACATAAGCAGGTATAATCGGCACCCCGGCATCAATCGCCAGCATTGCCGCCCCGCTCTTCATTTTGCGGAAAACTCCGTCGGCACTGCGTGTACCCTCCGGGTGAATAACGACGCCCCAGTTTTCGTACAGCTTTGCTTTAAGACTGTCCATTGTTTTCATATTGATACCGCTGCGGTCTACCGGCACCATTCCTGCCGCCTTAATCAGCTTGCGGCTGAACGGGTCGTTTCTGAACAGTTCCTTTTTTGCCATACAGCAAAGATTTTTGAAGCGTTCTTTTGAAAAAGCAGATGAAATATATAAATAATCGATTTTTGATACGTGGTTTGCACAAATAATGCAGCCTTTGTCGGTGGGAATATTCTCCTTACCGTTCACAGACAGCGTGTATACAAACCGTGCTGCATTTCGGAAAAATGTATAGGCGTAATAGTCACTGTTGGACTTCGCCTGCGGATAAGATACATTTTCCTGTCCGACATTTTTGGGCGGCGTGCCTTTGTTTTGCAGTGCATCCAGAATGTCCTGTACGGTCATATCGTCATAATAAAAGCTCTCAATGTTGACCTTGTAAAGCTCTTTTAATTCAAGCGCAAGATTGATAGCGCTTAATGAATCCACCGAAAGCTCGGCAAAAATCTTAGTTTCGGGTTTAACTGCTTCAGAAGAGGTGTTTGCAATTTCGGCAACCAAGCGAATGACTTGCGACAGCATATCCCCTTCTGCTGCAACGGATTTCATTTTTTGTTCACCATCAACGCGTTCACGCAATGCCAGCTGTTTCAACAAATACCGTTTCGGCTTTTGCAGGGAGGTACGCGGAATTTCTGATACAAAGTGTGTTGTGCTGACGCGCATATTTTGAATCAACTGTGAGCCTTTCTCGCGAATTTCATTCTTAATTGCAGCCTTGTCCTCCTCGGTAATGCCCTCAGGAACAACGAACGCATGAACCTCGTCATAATCCGTATTTTCGTGCGGTACGCCGCAGATGACAAATTCTTTGACTCCGTGCAATTCGCCGTATTTTTCTTCCAAATCATCGGGTGTAATTTTCTTACCGCTTGCAAGGATAATATTTTCTTTTGAGCGCCCCGTAATGCGAATATTGCCGTATTCATCCTGCTCGCCGAGATCGCCGGTTTTAAAGTAGCCGTCCTCAGTGAATGCTGCCGCCGTAGCTTCGCTGTCGCGGAAATAGCCCTTCATCATATACTGTGATTTGATTAAAATTTCTCCGGAATCACTGAATTTAACAGAAACTGACGGATACGGTTTACCGCAGGAATCGGTACGCAGATTTCCCGGCACATTACCAATAGTTGGAATGTTCGTTTCGGACGCCCCGTAGGTGATGATAATATTGAAGCCCGTCCCATAGTAAAAATCGGCAACCTCCTTGCTTAAAGGCGCGCCTGCCGAGCAGAGAAACCGCAGCTCGCCGCCGAACCCCTCATGAATGGACTTGAAAAGTGTCTTACCTAAAAGACTGCCGTTTTTACGGCGCATACGCAGACATATCGGAAAGAAAAGCTTAAACATTGCCGCTGTAACAGGGCTTTTTTTGATTTTGCGCATCACTGCCGTCATAAACAGCTCATAAACCTTCGGCACAGCGGGTAGCACCGTCGGGTGATATTCTGCAAACGCGCCTAAAATAGCCTCTGCGCCGACAGATTCAATATAATGCACATCTGCGCCTATGAGCGCAGGACCGAGTACCAGACAAATAACACCGTAAATGTGGCTGTTCGGAATAATAGCCAGAAATCGTTCATCACTTGTCAGTCCCTGTACCTCCAGCGTCATACCGGTAGTGTTGATAAGACTGTCATGGCTGTGCATAATGCCCGCAGCTCTGCGGGTTGTACCCGAAGAAAAAATAATGCAGGCAATATCTTCATCGGGATCAGGTGTAGCAGGCAAAGACGATGAAACTGTATCAGGGTATCCTGAGAACACCGTGCAGTCCAGCACATTGAAAACGGGAAATTCGTACGGCGGCATTTCCTTGAATTTCTCCGCAGTTTTCGGAGAAAAGAATGCCGCGCGCACATCGGATTGCGTTATAAAATCATCCAATTCCTCCGCCGTTAAGGAGGCGTCCAGCAGTGCCGCTGTACAGTGAATACGGCATACTGCCAAAAATGCAATCGTCCATTCGGGACAGCCCTCCGACACAAATGCAACGCGGTCACCCGCTTTTACGCCCGCCTCGGTCAGCCGCCTGCTGTAAAGCTCTGCTTTTTGAAACACCTCACCGTAGGTATATATGCGGCGGTCGCCGTTGTTCATCGTCACGGAAAGCGCACGCTTTTGCGGATGGGAAATATTTTGCCTATAAACCGATTCATAAATATTCATTGCCCGCTCCCAAAATCATATTTTTACTAAGTAAATGATAACAGCAGAATTTTATCACAAATACAAATTTGTGTCAACAAACCGACAGCTCTACGAAATTTGTAACCTCCAAAAAATACGGGCGGTAAAAGCTCACGCTTTACCGCCCGTAATTATATAACCTAAGTGCAGATGTCCCCCGCCTCTAAGGCGGCGGGTTCCGATTCAAATGGAATAAACTGCTTTAACAATATTTTTATTATTTATAAAACGAATAAATGGGAGTTGTGTCTGTTGCCGTGTTGTCAACATACCACGAACTGCCGATTTTGGCAACGGTTACGTTTGCGCTTGTAACTGTTTTTCCGTCAGCCGTCTTTACCTCAACGGTGTAGCATTTAACATCTGTAATGTCATCAGCCGAAACGCCGTATTCAGCGAATTTATCTGCCTTAATATTTGCTTTATAGGCTTTAAGGTCAATCGCCTTTTCGCCTGTAACTGAGGATGTGAATTTGTAATCCTCGCCGTATACCTTTTCGTATTCGCCGATGCTTTTAACGGAAATCTGCTTTTTAGTGTTTTTGTCAAATTCGTCCTCAGTACCGGTCAGCGAGTTGCCGAAGGTCTTAACATTGCTTTCAAGGGCTGTGAACATAATTTCATCTGTCATATAGTCATCGCCGAAAACATCTTTACGCACCTGAACGAGCTTTTCAAAATATTTTGTGAAAATTTCGCCGTAATTGTCCCAGCCGTTTTCTGTGAGCTGAACGTAATATGGGTACATTTTTTCGATAACCTGACCTTGAAGGGAGCCGTCGTCCTTCTTGGTCTTTTCGCTCATATACGTTTCATCGTTAAAGCCTTTAAGGTCGTCTGTTTTGTCGCCCGGCTTGTAGCTTGTTTCACGGTAAATTACAGGGTACATATAGTATTTACGGATAAAGTCGCCGTATTTCAGCTTTTTATTTCTGCTTACAAGCGCTGTTTTGTAAGCGTTGTAGCCGTCGCCTGTCTGTACTATTGTGTCAACGTAATTTCTTGCTACCTCTTCGGGATGGAAAGCTGTGTATTTGCTCTTAAATGTGAATAATACCATAAGTACAAGAGCGGCGGCAACGGCGAAAAATGCAATTGCAGCATATAATTTCAGATTAAAGCTTTTTTCTTTTTTTTCCATATTCGTTACCCTCCTTTAAGCGTTTGCTTCAGCAGTGTCTGCGTCATTAGCTTTTGAGGCTTCGCGGCGCTGGGCAAGCGCATTGACAATCATTTCCTTCTTTTCGCCTACCATATCGTAGAACAAAATCGGAACTGCCTGTAAAATAACGAAAATTGCAGGGATTATGGTGTAAATCGCAAGCATTTTATTGAGCGTTGCGTCTGTCTGCGCGGCGTAAGCCACATTGGCGTCTGTTGAAACCATATAGCCAGACCATGTGTAAAGGAGCCACGGACCGAGACCTTTTGTGAATGCAGATGCGATTTTTGAGAAAAGACCGTAGCCTGCATAAGCAAGACCGTCCTGACGCTTGCCTGTTTTGTATTCAATTTCGTCAACGCAGTCGGCAATCATAATGTTGGGTGTAACATTTGTGTTGCCGTGCTGAAGTCCGCAGAAGAAGTTGAGAATAAGGAAAGGAATAATAAGTCCGCTGTTGAAGCCGATTCCCCTTGAAACAAGGAAAAGAATGCTCAGTGACGAAGCGCCGTAAACGCAGAATAAAATAAAGGTTTTCTTTGTGGAAAACTTTTTAAGCACAAGGTTAACAAGAAGAGTACCTACAGCTGTACCTATTCCCATAGGAAGAAGCAAAGCGAGCTTTAAGTCCTTAGAGCCTAAAAGATAAACGGCTATGTAAAGAGAAACCGTGCCGTAAACGCCTCTGCCGAAGCCTGCAAGCTTTGTAATGGATACCATTAAAAGATTTTTATAGGTGAAAACAACCTTAATGGCATCTTTAAGGTTTACCTTTTCATTTGTGTAGGGAACATTTTCTTTGTTGTTTGTAAAGAAAATCATAACAAAAAGAATAAGTCCCAAAGCGCAAACAGCTGTTGAAATCAAAAGGTCAAGACCTCTGCCCTCTGCGTTCTGATACTGCTGTTTACCCATTACAATTTTCATAATATAGGCAACTACCATAAGTACAACCATACCGCCCGACTGACCGACTGAACGCAGGAACGAGGCAATTGAAATTGCGCTGGAGCGCTCATCGGGATTTGGCGAGCAAAGTGAGCCGAAGCAGTTTGAGGGGCTTTCAACCGCACAGCTGAAAGCAGTGTAAAGTGAGTAAATAACAAACATCCAGATAATTGCAAGTGTTTGATTGTTTGTGTTCGGAGCAATGAAAACAAGCATTGCAACAAATGCGAGAGGAACAACGCCAAATCCGAACCACGGCTTTACCTTGCCGAATTTTGTACGTGTATTGTCAACAAGATAACCGATAACAAGCTCGCACACTGCGCCGACAATACCTGCAACGAGGAATACGGCAGAAATTGTGTTTGCCATTGTTTCGGGATTAAATCCTTTTCCTTTAAAAGCAAAGTCCGCAAAGAAGGTTGCGGTGTAGTCGGGCATCCAGCCTGTCATTAAGGCAACGCCGAAAAGACCGATGCCGAAAGTCCAGATTTCAGACTTTTTCATATACTTTTTCATAAACATTTCCTTTCTGAAAAAATTGCATAAATCAAAAAGAGCATCTGAAAAAGATACTCTTTTTTAATACAAATATTTTACTCTTATCTTTTAGTCATAACAATATGCGATTTAACCAAAAAATCGTTTATTTTTTTGACATTGAAATGAATGCAGTAGGGACAACCGACCGCGGTTGTTCCTACAAAATCCTTGTCGCCACTGAAATGAGAGATGTCACGAAGTGACAGAGGGGTTATAAAGTTTTTTGCTAAAGAAATTAACCCCTCTGTCCCGTAACATCAATTAGAAAGCAAATTTTTATTTCTGCTCAAAGAATGCTTTAAATGCGCGGAATGCCATATATAAGTCAAGCTTTGAAATAACCTCAAACGGCGCATGCATTGAAAGCACGGGAACTCCGAGGTCAACAACATCAATATCAAGATTTGCAATAAACATTGCAACTGTTCCGCCGCCGCCGATATCAACCTTACCAAGCTCGCCTATCTGCCAAACTACATTTTCCTTGTCGAGCATTCTGCGGATTTTGCCCATAAACTCAGCGGAAGCGTCGCTTGTGCCGCTTTTTCCTCTTGCGCCGGTGTATTTTGTAATAACAACACCCTTATTAACAAAGGAAGCGTTTTTCGGCTCGCTGACATCGGGGAACATCGGGTCGTAAGCCGCATTAACATCTGCCGAAAGACATTCGCTGGCGCTCAGAACTCTCCACGGCTCTTCGCCGCCCATAACCGCCAAGTCTGAAATGAAATATTTAAGATATGAGGAGTTAAGACCTGTGTTGCCGTCAGAGCCTGTTTCCTCTTTATCGGTCAAAACCGTAACAGCTGTGTAAGCAGGATTTTCAACTGCGAAAATTGCTTCTGCGGCAGGGTATGCGCAAACCTTGTCATCATGACCGTATGCGCCTATAAGACTTCTGTCAAAGCCGATGTCACGGGCTTTAAAGGCAGGCACAATTTCAAGCTCGGCAGAGAGGAAATCGCTTTCTGTAATGCCGTATTTTTCATTTAAAATTTTAATAATGTTAAGCTTAACCTTTTCGCTGCCCTCATCCTTTGAAAACGGACGTGAGCCTATAAGAATATTAAGACTTTCACCTTTAACACCCTCAGCCATTGTACGCTTCATCTGTTCCGCCGCCAAATGAGGAAGCAAATCTGTAATTACGAATTGCGGGTCACTCTCGTCCTCGCCGATGCAGACTTCAACTGTTTCACCGTTCTTCTTCACAATTACACCGTGAAGGGAGAGAGGAATTGCAGTCCACTGATATTTCTTAATTCCGCCGTAATAGTGCGTTTTAAAATACGCCATTTCGCCGTCCTCGTAAAGCGGATTGGGCTTTAAGTCAAGGCGCGGAGAGTCAAGGTGCGCAGCGGAAATTTTAACACCGTCTGAAATCGGTCTGCTGCCGAAAACACAAAGAATAACGGATTTTCCCCTGTTATTCATATAAACCTTGTCGCCTGCCGAGTATTTCTTTTGACGGTCAAAGGGCGTAAAGCCGTATGATTTTGCCTTTTCAATGAAATATTTAACGGATTCACGCTCTGTTTTGCCGTTGTTCATATAGTATTTGTAATCTTCGGCAAATGCATCCGCCTTTTTTTCCTCTTCCTCTGAAATAATTTCGGAAGCGTGTTTAGGCGCATAGAAAAGCTCTTCCTGAAGCTCTTTGATAACATTCTTTTCGCTCATATTGTTTACTCCTTTTTAAGTTTAAGCTTATATGCTAATTTTTCTGTTTCATCGTATATATTATACGGCTCACAGTTGTTTATTATGTAGTCGGCGTTTAATGTGAAAAAACTTTCGTCCTTTTGTGCATTTATGCGCTCATTCGCACGGGGAACGGAAATTTTGTCGCGTGCGATAATTCTTTCAAGGCGGATTTCCCTCGGAGCGGTAACGGCAATGGTGTAATCGCATATTTTCGCTTCTCCGCTTTCAAACAGAGCAATAGCGTCGATTATAACGGCCTTTCTGCCGTACTCTTTTTGCTTTAGAATAATATTTTGAATTTCGTTGTTAACGGCAGGGTGGGTTATGGCATTGAGTGCCAGTGTGCTGTCTTTATCGGCAAATGCACGGGCGGCTAAAATTTTGCGGTCGATTTTGCCGTCCTTATCTATAATATCTTCTCCGAAATGCTCTTTGAGCTTTTCCTGCACCGCTTTATTATTTTCAAGAATATCGTGCGCAACCTTGTCTGCATCAATGTGGTAACAGCCGTATTTTTCTAAAATTTCGGATACAGTGGATTTTCCCGCACCCGTTTGACCGGTAAGACCGATAATAAGCATTTTTTTCATCTCACAGCTCAATAATATTAAATCCTGCAGAGCGAATAAGTCTGTTGTAAACCGCAAGACCCACACCGTCAAGCTCGGGACAGCGTGCGTAAACGGTTACAGCTCCTTTTTCGTCAAGCTCACGAAGAGCGTCAAACAGCCTGTTCGCTTCGGAAACTCCGTCAAGAGGTTTTCCGTATGTAACGGCATTTTTAAAATATTTTTCCTCGCCCTCGAAAACAAGAGCAAAAAAATCTTTGCCTTTAGTATATTCGATAAATTTTTTGAGGCTTCCTTTAAGAATTGTTATGTTCGCTTTCGGTGCGTAATGCTTGTATTTCATTCCGGGGGAGGACGCTTTTTCGCCGTCTTTAAGTTCATTTAAAACTGCGCTGTCTACATTGACATCGCCTATTAAATCTCTTATTTCTTCAACGGTTACACCGCCCGGGCGCAAAACGGTGGGAATTTCGGTTACAAATGTTATAACTGTGGATTCAACGCCGATTTTTGATGCGCCGCCGTCAATAATCAGCGGTATTCTGCCGTTCATATCGGCAAAAACATATTTTGCGTTTGTGGGGCTGGGACTTCCCGAAAGGTTGGCGCTGGGAGCGGCAAGGGGAACGCCGCATTTTCTTATGATTGCACGTGCATATTCGCTTTCGGGCATTCTTACGGCAACGGTGTCAAGTCCGCCCGAGGTTTTAAGAGGAATTAAATCGCTCTTTTTCATAATCATTGTTAAAGGGCCGGGCCAAAATTTTTCCGCCATAATTTTAACCTTTTCGGGTATCTCTCTAACAAGAGGTTGAAGCTCCGAAATATCGCTTATATGCACAATCAACGGGTTGTCGGACGGTCTGCCTTTGGCTATGTAGATTTTTTTTACGGCATTTTCGTCCAAAGCGTTTGCGGCAAGACCGTAAACGGTTTCGGTGGGAATCCCCACAACCTCGCCGTCATTTATGAGCCGTGACGCTTCATTCAGCGCCCTTTCATATTCTAATCTTATGTCAATTACATTCGTTTGCATTTTCTAAATATTCCTTTGCTTTGCGGTATGCCAAAAGTCCGTCATTTCCGATTTCGGTTACTTTTTCCGCATAATAAATCGCTTTTTCAGTGTTTTCAAATCTTGCAAAATAAGTAAAAAGAATTGAATAGGCATTAAAATAATCCAGAGGGTCGATTTTCTTATTCTTTTTACCTTCGAAGAATCTTAAATGCGTTAAAACCCGTTGCTCAAAATCCACGCTGTACGGTTCAAAGCGCGCGGCGGCATACAGGAGAACCGTGTTCAAGGTGTGCCGCATTATGCAAATGTATGCAGATTTTTTAATTTTCTCATAATAGCCCTCAACAATTCTGAGCTGCTCTTTGTACCCTTCTTCATCGCCGTTCTGAATTTTAATTAAAGCAAAATTCAAGTGAATATCAAATAAATTTGAGGGCGAAAGTTTTTTTGCATCAAAGTCTTGGAAAATCAGCTTTAATTCTTCCTCGGCTTCGGCAAAATTGCCTGCGTCAATAAAGTAAGATGCTTTATTATTGCGCAGTGTCGGCAAAAATTCGGTATCCTTGGGATTTAAAGCGTTGATGAGCTTTGTTATACCGTCAAGAGAAAAATCCATATTAAGCTTGCTATGCGCTGCGACTATTTTTGCTTTTTTAAATATGGGCAAAAGCTCAGTATAAAGAAAAATTATAAGCACAGGTACAGCAAAAATAAATGTATCTGTCGGAATTATCATAGGATACTTAAAATGGGAAAACAGTATGTTTACAACGAAAAAGGCAATAAGGATAAAAATATACAGTACCTTTTTATTTCGGATAACGAATTTCTCGAAAGCATTTAACTTGAAACTTTTCATACTGTTCCTCATAATAGATTACTCTCAATCTGCTTGATGCTCATTTATTTTTACTGCTTTAATTCTGTTTCGATTTGTTCTTTAAGATTGGAAGTTCCCCTTGTTCTTAACAGCTTGTAGCCTGCTTTGTCAAGGACTTTTTCTACAAATTCATCACGCGTTTTACCTTTTTGGGTGTCGTGCGTATTATCGTCTAATTCAATTAACAATATGGGATACAGGTTTTCAGGTTTACAAAGTATAAAATCAATATGCTTTTTGTTTATTCTGTTAAATGCAGTCTGCCATTCACTTTTATTAAGACCTTTTTCAATGTCAACTAAATCAGCTATTCTTGTTTTACAAAGAACTGATAAATTCAATTCATCGGCTATAGGCTTTAACTGTTTGTAAAAGCTCCATTCATTTTTTGTCATAAGATTTTTTCTTATGTACGGTGTTTTTTCGATAGGAATTTCAATTTGCGTTTCTTCCGACATAGATTCTTCAATTTTTGCATTTGCTTTGCCTGTTTTGCTGCTTTGTCGCCATAATCTTATAAATATTGAAATTCCTATAAGCAAACCTATTATAAAAACATCTTTAAATTCCATATTTTCACCTTTTATTTTATATTTAATTTCTGGCTTA
This sequence comes from uncultured Clostridia bacterium, assembly GCA_947364045.1. Taxonomy (GTDB): domain Bacteria; phylum Bacillota; class Clostridia; order Oscillospirales; family Acutalibacteraceae; genus Fimenecus. Next base: position 109,914 of record CANARN010000001.1, on the reverse strand, counting down.
AGATCGGTGTTTTATTCCTCAGCTTTAAGCTTTTCGGCGGTGTCGGCAGTTATGAGCGCATCGATAATCTCGTCAAGGTCGCCGTTCATAATTGCGTCAATTTTGTAAAGTGTTAAGCCTATTCTGTGGTCCGAAACTCTGCCCTGAGGGAAGTTGTAGGTACGGATTCGCTCGCTTCTGTCGCCCGTGCCGACCTGTGATTTTCTTGTGCCTGCAATTTCGGCGTCATGCTTTGCCTGTTCAATTTCAAGAAGTCTTGAACGCAAAACCTTTAGGGCTTTGTCCTTGTTTTTGTATTGGCTTCGCTCGTCCTGACACTCAACCACCATACCCGTGGGCAGGTGTGTTACACGGATAGCAGACGAGGTTTTGTTAACCTTTTGTCCGCCCGCTCCGGAGGACCGGAAAACATCTATTTGTAAATCGGCAGGGTTAAGCTCAAAATCAACCTCTTCTGCCTCGGGAAGAACGGCAACTGTTACGGTTGATGTCTGAATACGTCCCTGACTTTCCGTTTCGGGAACACGCTGAACACGGTGAACGCCGCTTTCAAACTTAAAGCGCGAATATGCGCCTTCACCCTCAACATTAAATACAATTTCCTTGTATCCGCCAAGCTCTGTGGGATTTTCCGAAAGAATTTCAGTCTTAAAGCCCTTTGCTTCGGAATACATTGAATACATTCTGAAAAGCTCGCCTGCGAAAAGAGCCGCTTCCTCTCCGCCTGCTCCCCCTCGGATTTCAACGATAACGCTTTTATCGTCATTGGGGTCTTTGGGCAAAAGCAGAATTTTTAATTCCTCAGAGCACCGTTCAATATCAGCTTTAGCCTGTTCAAGCTCCTCCTGCACAAGCTCCTTAAAATCCTTATCAAGTCCGCCTGCGTCAAGCAGTTCTTTGGACTCTTTAAGAGTCTCGTCATATTTTTTGTATTCACGGTATTTTTCAACAACGGGTGAGAGACTGCGCAGCTCTTTCATAAGACGGGGGTACTTTTCCTGGTCGCTCACCGTTTCGGGCAAGCAGAGCTGTTCGTTTATTTTTTCAAACCGTTCTTCGATACCTGCAAGCTTATCAAGCATTTATTTCTTCTCCTTCGCGGATAACCTTTTTTATATTTTTTTCAATTTTAGCGCGGGGAACCATAACCTCGCGTCCGCACTTTTTACAGCGGATGCGAAAATCCATACCCACACGTAAAACTGTAAATTTGTTTTCGCCGCAGGGGTGTGCTTTTTTCATAATTATATCGTCATTAATGTGTATATCCATAATACAAAACCTTTTCACAGTGTTATAATATTTTATAATACCACATTTTACAAATAATATCAACAATACAAATATATAACAATTACATTATATTTTTGGAAATTCAATCATATCTTTTACAAACTAAAAAAATAAAGGTGAGAGATATGACAAAATATTACCCTGAGGGTGTAATTTACGAAACAAAGCAAAATAAAAGGTGTATTTCATCGGAGGCGGCACTGCGGGAAAGCTTTTTTGAGGGAAGAATTTTAGAGGCAAAGGTAAGACTTTGCGACAGCGAACACAATTTGCACGTAGATTTGGGAGGAATTAACGGAATAATTCCGAGAGAGGAATGCGCTTTGGGAATAGCTGAGGGTACAACCAAGGACATTGCAATAGTGTCCCGCGTTAACAAACCTGTTGTCTTTAAAATAACGGATTTTAAAGATGATGAAAACGGCATACGCACAGCGGTTTTATCCCGCAGAGCCGTACAGGAAGAATGTGCCGGAAAGTACGTGTCGTCGCTCAAAGCAGGCGACGTTATAAGCGCTAAGGTGACGCACAATGAACATTTCGGCTCATTTTGCGATATAGGCTGCGGAATTTCTGCGCTTTTGCCCATAGACAGCATCTCCGTTTCACGAATTCCCTGCCCTGAAGCAAGGTTTTCGGTAGGTACTCAGATAAATGCCGTTGTAAAAAGCGTTGATTTTCTCGGCAGGGTTACCCTGTCGCTTAAAGAGCTTCTCGGCACTTGGGAGGAAAATGCCGAAAAATTTAAAGCAGGGCAAACAGTCGGAGGAATTGTGCGCTCCGTTGAAAAGTACGGAGTATTTATTGAGCTTGCGCCGAATCTGGCAGGTCTTGCGGAATATTCGGAGGATGTACGCGCAGGTGACAGCGCAAGCGTATATATTAAAAGCGTTAATCCTCAGAAAATGAAAATCAAGCTGTCGATTGTCGATACTTTTCCCGCCGACTCAAAGCATACGCCCTTGAAATATTATTTTAAAGGCGAGCATATGGACTATTGGCGCTATTCACCTGATGTTTCGGAAAAAGTGATAGAAAGCGTATTTTGATTTTGTCAAAAGAGTACAATTGATTTCAAAGGATATTTATGGTAAAATAAATTAATTATACAATTATTCAAATTCGGGAAAGGATGTTTTATATGAAAAGAAGTATAATTTGCGTACTGCTCAGCATTTTAATGCTGTTTACATTGCTTGTTCCCTCGTTTGCAGCGGAGAAAAAGTGCAACTGCGGTAAAGCTCCCGTAGTTTCCGTGGTGGGCTTCGGTCACGTTCCGCTTGTTAACGGCGACGGCACTCAGGTTTTTGCTCCCGAAGCAAAAACAATAGTTGAGGCGGTTCTTCCTTGTGTTCCTGCGCTTGTAAAGTTTTTGGCGGATAATGACGCAGGCGCATTGCTTGACTCGGTTATTCCTGCGGCAAAGCAGCTTTTTGACCCGATTAAATGTGATGAAAACGGCAATTCCGTTGACCCGACTGTTACGGTTGAACGCTTTTACGAAGAAAGCTGTGATACATACGATTACAAAATCAAGGGCGACGGTCAGGACGGACTTTCACTCGAATGCGCAAAAACAGTCGGCGGCGACCATACGTTCATTTTCAGCCATGACTGGCGCAGAAGTCCTATGGACACAGCTAAAGACCTTAACGATTACATTCAGAAGGTTAAGAAAACAACAGGACACAGCAAGGTATCAATTAACGGTCAGTCAATGGGTACATGCATAGTTCAGGCGTATCTCGCTCTTTACGGAACAAAGGATATTAAAAACATCGGTATGTTCTCAGGAGCATTTACAGGTCTTGAAATGTGCGGCGACCTTTTCACAGGCAAGCTCAGCGTTGACGCTGACGGAGTTACCGATATTTTGGTTCAGGCAATTAAAGGCAGTCCCGAAAAAAGCGTTTTGGGCGAGCTTTTAAAATATACAGGTCTTTTTGAAAAGGTAATTGAAAAGCTTTCTCCGCTTCTTTCCGAGGGAGAGTATAAAGACAGACTTTACAACGAGCTTTTGATTCCGTATTTCGGAATGTACGCAGGCGTTTGGTCATTTGTTCCGGAAGAGACCTTCGACAAAGCTATAAACTATATGTATAACAATGACAGCTTTACCTTCCGTCCGTCCGACGCTTATATTGAAAAGCTTACGGCTTATCACGATGAGGTTCAGAAAACTCTTAAAGAACGCTGTACCGAATATTATGAAGACGAAAACATCTGTTTCAGCATAGTTTCAAACTACAACCGTCAGATAGCTCCCGTAACACCTTCTTCCACAATGAATTCGGACGGCATAATTGAAACCTACCGCACAAGCTACGGCGCAACTGTTGCAAACAGAAATACCGTTCTCGGTGAAAACTATGTTCAGATAAATTCTGACGGGCATAATCACGTTTCACCCGACACCGTAGTTGACGCTTCAACCTGCGCGTTCCCCGAATGCACATGGTTCATTAAGAATTTAGACCATGTTAAATTTTACAGTGACAGCTCAGCAGTGCTTCACGCATGGCTGCTTAATGCGAAGAAGCAGTACACTGTTCATTCAAATCCGCTGTTCACACAGTTCCTTTATTACAACACCGACGCCGATTATATGGGCGTTTACCTTGACAAATACGGCGACGTAAATATGGACGGCGCTGTTGACCTTGTTGACGCAAGAATGGCTCTCAGACATCTGCTTGAGCGCGACGGGCTTGAAAAGGTCAATCTTCAGCGGGCAGACGGCATAACCATTGACGGCGTTATCACAAAAGATGAGGTTCAGTTAATTGCCGACACGTATGCGGCTGACTGCAAGGCGTAAAAATATTATAAAATAAATTAAATGCCCGTGTATATCACGGGTATTTTTATAGGATTGACATTTTTAAGGTTTTGCGATAGAATAATTGCAATTGAATATATACTTAACGGTTTTCGGGAAGCCGAAATCAAAAGGGAATCAGGTCAGAATCCTGAGCAACCGCCATTACCGTATCAGATGAATTGAGCGCAACAGCCATTGAGCTTTCAGCTTGAGAAGGCGCGTTCATACGCTGAAATTTATCAGCTTTTATCTCAAGTCGGGAGACCTGCCGTAAGTATCTGTATTTTATTAAACTCTTGGGCAAAGGGAGAGTTAAAAGTATTTACTTTTTACACTACACCTCTGCCCGAAAGCAGAGGTTTTTTGTTTATGAAAAAGATTATTGCACTCTTTTTATCCTTTATTATATGCGTTTCATTCTGTGCATGCGGAAAAACGCCTCAAAGTACAAACAGTAGGAATACAGACATAACAGAAAATGTCAACGCCCCTCCGGAGCAGGAAAATGAAAGTTCTTCTCTTAACGTGAGCGAAAATGTACCGCAAAGCACTTCAAATCCGAGCAGCAAGCCCAAACCGACGGACAACGCAAAATCGGAAACAAAAAAATCGCCGATGCAGTCCGAAACAGGTACAGTGCCTGCGGTGAAGCCTGACGAAGCCGAAACAACAGCGGCGCCCCCTGCAAAAGCGGTCTGCACCGTTCAGGTTGAATGTAAACAAATACTCAGCAAGAAAAATAAGTTTAAAAAGGATGAAAGCTTAATTTCTGCCGACGGAGTAATCCTTTCTCCCGTAAAGGTTTACCTTGATGACGGAGAAACCGCTTTTGACGCGCTGAAAAAAGCCTGCGCAGAAAACGGCATCGCTCTTAATGCGCAAAGTTCGTCATTCGGCGGGGTCTATGTGGTCGGTATCGGCGGAATTGAAGAAAAGGACTGCGGAGTGCAAAGCGGCTGGATTTATACCGTTAACGGACAGTCGCCGAGCGTCAGTATCAGTAAATACAAAGTCAAAAACGGAGACAGCTTGGTTCTGTCTTACGTTTGCTGATAAAACAAAAAAACAAAGGAGATTTTTAAGATGAAAAAAACATTAACCGTCTGCTTGGCGGTAATTCTTGCGCTGACTTTTGCGCTTTCGGCATTTGCAGGCAAAGCTCCGAGCAAAGAAAGCGTATTGAATGAAGTTAACGCCGCAATTGGCTACATTACCGACGGAATTTCAGGCTACACAGCCGACAGCGCCGTAGACTATTATTACATAGCTCAAAGCGGCACAAAGGGCGAGGAATATTACCCTGCTTTTCTTCAAAGCGTAAAGGATAATCTTAAAGCCAACGGCGGAAAGCTGATAACAACATACGGTGAAAATATTGCCTCATATGCCGCAGTAATCGGCATTATCGACACTATGGGCGGCGACCCCACAGATATTGAGTCGGTAAACCTTGCAGAGCTTTTTGAAAAATGTGAAAATACAGCGGTTTCAGGTCCGTATATTTATAATATTGTTATTCCCGTTGCGGCAAAGTATTGCAGTGAAGAGTTTGTAAAGACACTTTGCGACAGCTTTATTGAAAACTATTATACTATGGGCAGCGGTATGAATTATTGGGGATTTGCCTGTGACAACACTGCAATGTTCCTTTCAGCAATTTCGCAGTGCGGACTTGACTGCTATGACGCTTATATTGATGACGCCGCAAAGATGCTTGACACACACAAAACAGAGGGCGGGTATTTCTATAATTCCGAGTACGGTACGGCGGCAAATGTTAACTCAACGGGACTTGCTTTAATGGCAAAATGTGCATATTACGGTTATAAAGGCACCGTAACCGATAACATTTCCGAGCTTTCGGACATTTACAGCGAGCTTTTGACCTTCAAGGGTCAAACGGCAGGCAGCTTTAAATATGAAGGCGAAGAAAGTCCTTATTCAGCTGCTGACGCATTAAAGGGACTTACGGCATTTTACAGCATTTTACCGACTGAAGCTCCGAATACTCCCGATGATACAACAAAGCCTGACGAAGCTCCCGACAAGCCCGTTGTTAATAAGCCGAGTACCGATAAAAACAACAGCGTATTGGACAAAAATCCCGATATTCCCAATACGGACGGAAAAAATTCGGTATTATCAGTTGCGGTAATATCCCTCGGCGCTGTTGCAATGACAACAGCGTTTAAGAAAAAAATAACAAATAACAGATAAAAAATAGCTCCCGATTTTTCGTCGGGAGTTATTTTTTGTCATTGCGCTGTTTTCGGGGAGTGAATTTTTTTCAGCGCCGCGGCGAGAGGAACAATCAAAAATCCTGCGGCGAGGTTTCCCGCGGCGTGTATTAAATCAAAGGGAAGCCCTGCGATTATCCACGCTACCATAGCCCTGAAATCAAGCCCGAACATCAGCGCCTGCGCAGGAGCGTAAAGCGTGCCGAACAAAAGCCCGTGAAGAGCGCAGACAAATGCATAAACGGGAACGGCTGTTTTTTTGCTCATATTTTTCGGCAACAGCATTGTCACTGCCCAAAGAATTGTCCAAACGTAAAGATAAGGCACCCACCACGGCGAAAAGCCGGCATAAAGACCGTTGAGAAAAACATAAACACAAATGGGAATAAGCGCTTTTTTTCTGTATACTATTGTATAAACCACGGTAAGCATTCCGACAAAATGAATGTTGGGAAGCGCTTCCATCAGGATTTTTGAAATAAACATTATTGTGCCGAGCATTGCAAATATGATTATGTCGGCAAGCTTTTCAAATTTTATCTTTTTCATCTTTAATCTCCCGAATAACTGTAAGTGAATTTTATCATAAACACATACATAAATCAAGCGAGAGACTGTGTTCAAAAAAGTTCTTGATTTATGCGCCGATAAAGGTTAAAATAGGAAATATCATTGGCAATAATATGAAGATTTTTTTGCCGTGATTTGAAAAAAGGAGGATTTTTGTAATTGGAAAATAAAAAAATACTTGCTATTATTAACCCTGCTGCAGGGCGTACTAAGTCACAAAAGGGTACATTTGACATTGTAGATGTGCTTTCAACCCTCGGCTATGATTTTGATATAAAAACAACAACCAAGGGCGGCGACGCTACCGAATTTGCAAAGGAATACGGAATGAATTACGACGTAATTCTCTGCTGCGGCGGTGACGGAACGCTTAACGAAACAATAAACGGAGTTATGCTTCTTCCAGAAAGAAGACCGATAGGCTATATCCCCACAGGCTCAACCTGCGACCTTGCAACAACGCTCGGCATCCCCTCTGACATCCGCTCGGCAGTTGAGCTTATAATGTCTGACAAGCGCAATACATATGATATAGGCAATTTCAATGACAGGCATTTTTGCTATGTCGCTTCATTCGGCGTAGGAAGCTCTTTTTCATACACAACTCCGCAGAAAATGAAAAATGTACTCGGAAAAGCGGCATATTACATTAACCCGTTTGTTTTCCACCCGAAAACTCTTTTTGACGGCATTAAGCCCGTTCACGCAAGAATTGAGTATGATGACGGCGTAATTGAAGACGATTTCAGCTTCGGCGCAATTTCAAATTCAACCTCTGTTGCGGGGCTTATTACCTTTGACCGCTCAGACGTAAAGCTTAATGACGGAAAATTCGAATTACTGCTTGTACGCCGTGTAAAAGGTATTCCCGACGGCTTTAAGCTGCTCGGCAAGGTTATGAAGCACAATTACGACGGCGAGCAGATTTTGTTTTTACACACACGAAATCTTAAAATACATTTTGAAAAGCCGACTGAATGGTCGCTTGACGGAGAATTCGGCGGAAGTCCCGTTGACGTTGACTTTTCAATTTCATATAAAGGAATTGAGCTTTTCTCAGAGGAAAACGATTTGTTCTGCAAATAATATTTGTGCGGAGGTGCGAGAGTGGACGAGATTTTTGCTATTTTAATATTACTCTGCATTTCAGCGGTTTTGCTTGCAGCTGCCGAAGCAGTTTTGCGCGCCGTTCGGATTGCTTCCGTTAAAAAGCATCCTCCCGCGATGCCTGAAAAATTCACCGTAACAGCGCATACAGGCTGCGGCGGAACAGAGCCTAACACGGTTGACTCTATGGAAAACGGTGTAAATGCCGGAGCTGATATTATTGAATTTGACTTAAATTTCAATAAAAACGGTGAACCTGTTCTCTCTCACAACGAGCCGTCGCTCAGCGCAGTCCCGCTATCTGACGCGTTTGAATTTTTGTCCGGGCATAAAAGCGTTAAGGCAAATGTAGACGTGAAATCCACATCAAATCTCAACGCCGTCGCAGAAGCAGCCGAAAAGTACGGCGTAACGGAACAGATTTTCTTTACGGGAATATTTGCAAAGGATGTTGCGGCAGTTGAACGGCTTTGCCCTCAAATCCCTTTTTTCCTTAACTATTCCGTAAATCGAAAAGGAAGCGCGGATATGGCTTACCTTTCGCACCTTATTGAAATTGTGAAAAACTGCGGAGCGGTCGGTATAAACATACATTATAAAAGCGCGTCCAAGCAGCTTGTGAAAGCCTTTCACAACGAAGGACTGCTGGTGTCATTATGGACCGTAAACAGTAAATACGAGCTTGCCCGAACGCTGAAGCTGCGTCCTGACAATATTACTACAAAGCATCCTGAAGAGCTTTGCGGACTTTTGGGAAAATCCTACAAGTGAAATGAATAAAAAAAGTCCCAATTCTGCATCGTGTTCCCGGTGAAACGCGATGGATGAATATACATAAGGTGATATAAAAATGAATGATTTAATCAAAAACCTTGATAAACTTCATACAACAGAAATGGGCGTGGAGCGAATAAAAAGGAACTGCCTAATTGAAACAGATGATGTTGTCCAATGGAGCAGGGTGCAGATTTTGGACAAAGCTGCTAAAATTGAGAGAATCGGGAAAAATTGGTATGTAACTGTAGGCAGTTACAAAATAACCGTGAACGCACACAGCTATACAATTATCACTGCACACAGAGTTGAATCATAATCTGTTCAATTCGGACAGGCGAATTATTATACACTGATGTTCAGAATCAGAGCATCAGGAACACAGAAGAGAATTGTGTGTCAAAAAAATTGACAATTTTCTTGACATTTTGACGGTTTTAATTTATATTTATCTCATACCAAATAGGGCTGGGGATTCAAAGAGAAAAAATCTGCCCCGAAGCCTGACTATATCTATCGGTTGGAAAGGGGCTGCTAATTGAAAAACAATCCTGTTATTATTGATTTGCAGAACATAAGCGTCAGCTTTGACGGACAGAAAATTTTAAATAATATTAGCCTTCAGATTCACGACGGTGAATTCGTGACACTGCTCGGTCCTTCGGGGTGCGGTAAAACCACTACTTTAAGGATTATTGCAGGTTTTTTGAATCAGGACACAGGCGATGTGATTTTTGAGGGTAAAAATATCAATGGTGTTCCCCCTTACAAAAGGCAGGTTAACACCATTTTTCAGCGTTATGCGTTGTTTCCGTATCTGAATGTATATGAAAACATAGCTTTCGGTCTGCGCCTTAAAAAGATGAAGGAAAAGGATATTCAGGCAAAGGTTCGTGAGATGTTAGAGCTTGTAAACCTTAAAGGCTTCGGCTCAAGAAATATCAATTCTCTTTCGGGCGGTCAGCAGCAAAGAGTTGCTATTGCAAGAGCATTGGCAGTTAACCCGAGAGTTGTTTTGCTTGACGAACCTTTGGGAGCTTTGGACTTAAAGCTTCGTAAGGATATGCAGGTTGAGCTTAAAAACATTCAGCAGAAGCTGGGCATAACCTTTATTTATGTTACGCACGACCAAGAGGAAGCGCTTTCAATGTCTGACACAATTGTTGTTATGAACAACGGTGAAATTCAGCATATCGGTACGCCTACTGATATTTACAATGAACCGAAAAATGCATTCGTTGCAGATTTTATCGGCGAAAGCAATATTCTTGACGGAATTATGCGTGAGGATTTCAATGTTGAATTTGAGGGTATGCGCTTTAAATGCGTTGATAAAGGCTTTAAACAGAACGAGCCGGTTGACGTTGTAGTGCGCCCTGAGGACGTGGACATTGTTCCCGAAAGCGAGGGAATGCTCACAGGTGAGGTTACGTCCGTAACCTTTAAGGGCGTTCATTACGAAATAATTGTTGATATTAACGGCTTTAAGTGGATGATTCAGACAACGGATAAATCAGAGGTCGGCGACAGAATCGGCATTTCTGTTAAGCCCGACGAAATTCACATTATGAAAAAATCCGAATATTCGGGTCTTTACGGCGATTACAGCTCATTCAGCGACGAGTTTGACGAGCTTTCCGACCCGACAGTTGAGGAGGAGGGCGAGTAATGAAACGTTCTCCACTCCTTACAAAACTTATTAATGCGCCGTACATTCTCTGGTCGGTAATTTTCGTTATTGCGCCGCTCATAATGGTAATTTACTATGCGTTTACCGACCGAACAGGCGCTTTTACCTTTGACAATGTTAAAGGCATCGGCGATTATTTAAGCACCTTTATCCTCTCGGTAGGGTACGGCGCTGTCGCCACGCTTATCTGTCTTTTAATTGCTTATCCGTTTGCATATTTTCTGGCACGTACGGGCGCTTCTTTTCAAAGAACGGCAGTAATGCTCGTTATGCTGCCGATGTGGATGAGCTTTCTTATCCGTACATATTCATGGATGACAATTTTAGGCGAGTCAGGCGTTATAAACTCATTTTTAGGTCTTTTCGGTATAGAGCCGATTACTATGCTCAATACCCCTGGCGCAGTAATACTCGGTATGGTTTACAATTTCCTGCCGTATATGATTTTGCCGATTTACACCGTTATGACAAAAATGGATAATTCTCTTATGGAGGCGGCTCAGGATTTAGGCTGCGGCAAGCTGCACTGTATAAGAAAGGTTATCGTTCCGCTCTCTGTTCCGGGAGTTGTAAGCGGAATAACAATGGTTTTCGTTCCGTCAGTCAGCACATTTTACATTACTCAAAAGCTTGGCGGCGGTCAAATTAACCTTATCGGCGACGTTATTGAGGGTCAGTTTCAAACTGCAAACAACTATAACCTCGGCGCAGCGCTCTCACTTCTTTTAATGGTAATGATTTTAATCTGCCTCGGAGTTCTCGGCTATTTCACCGACAGTGATGATGAAGGAGGCGTGCTGATATGACAAAGACCTCCCCTCTTTCCAAGCTTTACATAGCGCTTGTGTTTATTTTCCTTTATGCGCCTATGGTTGTAATGACGGTTTTTTCTTTCAACGGAAGTGAAAGCACTTACATTTTAGACGGTGCATCTCTTCAGTGGTACAGCCGCCTTTTCCATGACAGTATGACAATGAACGCGTTAAAGAACACCGTTATTTTAGCGGTTATTTCCGCAACGGTTTCAACGGTACTCGGAACAGCGGCGGCAGTGGGAATTTACAATATGAAGAATAGGTTTTTGAAATCCTCCGTTATGACTGTTACCAATATTCCGATGATGAATCCGGAAATTGTAACGGGTATTTCAATGATGCTTCTTTTTGTATTCGCAGGAGTTCTTATGAACAGGGCAAATGTGCTTGGCTTCGCAACTATTTTGATTGCCCATATCACATTTCAGCTTCCTTATGTTATTCTTTCCGTTTTGCCGAAGCTCAGACAGTCGGACCCGCGTGTTTTCGAGGCGGCTCAGGATTTGGGCTGTCACCCCGTTAAAGCATTTTTTAAGGTTGTAATGCCGCAGATAAAATCAGGAATTATTTCAGGCGCTATAATGGCATTCACGCTCTCGCTTGACGACTTTATTATAAGCTATTTTACAAACGGACCTGATTTTCAGACACTGCCCATTCACATTTTCTCAATGACAAAAAAGCGTGTTAAACCCGATATGTATGCGCTCTCTACGCTTATATTTGTTGTAATTCTTATTCTTCTTATTTTGATGAATATTGCTCAGTCAAATTCAGACAAAAAGCAGAGAAAGACAAAGGAGGAAGACAGATGAAAAAGATTTTTGCCTTTCTTCTTACAACCGTTATTTTGCTTTCTGCCTGCGTTTTCCCCGCCTTTGCTTACGACTATATTGAATTTTCCGAGGAAACGGTTGAATATTACAAAAGCTTGGGGCTTCAGGGTACAAAGCTTAATGTTTACAACTGGGGCGAATATATTTCAGATGAAGATGTTGATGTAATTAAAGAGTTTGAGCATTTAACAGGCTGCACCGTTAATTATACTACCTTTGAATCAAACGAAAATATGTACTCAAAGCTTTCGGGAGGCGGAGTCAGCTATGACATTGTTGTTCCGTCGGATTATACTGTTGAAAAGCTTATGGCAGAAGGAATGCTTGAAAAGCTGAATTTCAACAATCTTCCCAATTACGAAAAGTATTTTGACAGCGAGCAGTACGGCTATTTGCTTGAGGACAAGGTAAACGGAGAAGCTGTTAAGGATTACGCCGTAATTTACAATGTCGGCACAACAATTCTTATTTACAATACTAAATATGTCAAGGAAAAGCCTGACAGCTGGAGCGTTCTGTGGGATGAACAGTACAAGGGAAAGGTGCTGATGTTCAATAACCCCCGTGACACCTTTGCAATTGCGCAGTTTATGCTCGGCCAGGATTTGAACAGTACAAATACAGTCGACTGGGATGCGGCGGCGCAGCTTTTAAAGGAACAGCGCGAAAAGGTTCAGCCGTCTTACGTAATGGATGAGGTCTTCGTAAAGATGGAAAGCGGAGACTATTATTTCGCAACATATTATGCAGGCGATTTCGAGCTTATGCACGAGAATAATCCCGATTTAGACTACGTTTTTCCCAAAGAGGGCGTAAACTCCTTTTATGACGCCTTCTGCATACCTACAAGCACACAGAACAAAAAAGGTGCCGAAGCGTTCATTAACTTTATGATGGAGCCGGAAATTGCTCTTGCAAACGCTGAATATATTTATTATGCAACGCCAAATAAGGCAGTTACCGACGACAGCGAATACTCTCTTGCCGACTCAAAGGCGGTTTATCCCGACGAGAATGATATTGCTCATTCACAGGTTTTCCGAAATCTTCCCAACGACACCTTGCAGTATATGAACACACTGTGGATGAAGGTTAAAGGCGGCAACGATTCCGAATGGGTTTACAAGGCGTTTTACATCTGCGCCGGAATAATTGCGGCAATAATTATAATCGAGGTTATCCGCAAACACGAAATGGAAAAGTATTATGATGTGTAAATAAAAAACGAAACGGCAGAGTGCGGTGTAACATCGTACCGATTTGTAAGGACAGCTGAATTTGGCTGTCCTTATTGACAAATTCGCCTGATTAATCGGATAATTTTTACGGAGGCTTTCGCCTTGAGGTGAGTTATGAGCATTGAAGAAAAGCATTTTGCTGATTTGCACAGGCGTGCAGAAAACAGCAAAAGAACCGTATTTTCGGATTTTTTAGGACTTTCTTCGCTGTCGGAGTTAAAGTCTATGCGCCTGTCACCCGTTCCGCATTTTTGGGGCGGATTTTCGGACGCCGAAAGGGTTGTAGCGGCATTCGGCAACTGCGAAAACGAGGATTTTCCCATAAGCATTATTTTAATTAAGCCTGTCAATAAAAAATTTGCCGACGAGCTTTCGCACAGGGATTTTTTAGGTGCGGTTTTAGGTCTGGGAATAAAAAGAGACGTTATCGGCGACATTATTATAAACGAAAACTGCGGTTATATGTTTTGCCTTGACAGTATTGCGGACTTTATTACGGAGAATCTGGGAGAAGTAAAGCATACCACGGTAAAAGCGGAAAAATGCGAGGAATTGCCCTCATTTGCCGTTTCCGAACCCGATTCGGCAGAATATATTGTATCGTCACGCCGTCTTGACGTTTTGACGGCGGCAGTTTACGGTCTTTCGCGAAAAAACGCAAGCGAGCTTTTCACAAAAGAAAAGGTTTATGTCAACGGCGTATTAAAAAATTCCTCATATACCGTTTCGGACGGTGACAGTATAACTGTCAGAGGCTTTGGAAAATTTGTATTTGTTAAAGAATGCAGAAGAACAAAAAAGGACAGAACGGTTGCAGAAATAAAGGTTTACAGGTGACAAAATGAAAAGATGTGTAATAGTCGGCGGAGCAAATATAGAAAACTATGACGCTGTGCGCCGAAAAATAAGTAAAAATGACTATTTTATCTACTGTGACAGCGGACTTCGGCACAGTGAAAAGCTGGGCTTTGAACCGAATTTAATAGTCGGCGATTTTGACTCTCACGAAAAGCCGAATTTGAATATTGAAACAATAGTTTTGCCCTGTGAAAAGGACGATACCGACACTTTTTTTGCCGCAAAGGAAGCTGTAAAACGCGGATTTGACGACTTCCTTTTGATAGGCACTGTCGGCGGACGGCTTGACCACACGCTCGGCAATGTTTCTGTTTTGCTTTATCTGTTTTCACTTGGAAAAAAGGCAGAGATGATAGACGATTATTCCGAAATGCAGATAGTGTCTGATAAAACAGCTTTTGTCGACAGCTCGTATTCATATTTTTCTCTTTTGAATATTACAGGTGAAGCCGAGGGAATAACTGAAAAAAATGTAAAATTTCCTCTTGAAAATGCAGTAATCACCTGCGATTATCAATACGGCATAAGCAACGAACCCCTGCCCGACAAAACAGCTGAAATAACAGTCAAAAAGGGTAAAGCTCTGCTTATTAAAATCCGTCGGTAGCATTGTCCCCGCGCAAAAAGCAAAAAACACGGCTGTGCCGAAACGGTACAGCCGTTATTTTTTATGTGAAATTAAAAATATTTTTTTCGTTTTTACGGTTATTATATATACAGCGGTTCATTTTGTCTGTTGTTTGCTAAAACGAAATCCAGTGTTTCAGGTATTTTCGTAAAATCCGCCACTATTGAATTAGGCTTGTTCAGGGGGTCATCCTGCCGCATCGGAACAAAATAAATATTTTTACTGTTCATTAAAAGCCCTATGTTTTTTGCCGCCGCGCCCAGCGCGTCATTGGTCGAAACCGCAATTATTACAGGTCTGCCGTTTCTTAAATGAGCCTTTGCCGACAGAGTAACCGAGGTATCCGTTATTCCGTTTGCCATTTTACCGAGAGTATTTCCGGTACAGGGCGCAATTACGAGCGCATCCAAAAGCATTTTAGGTCCAATCGGCTCTGCACCGCAAATTGTATGGATTATTTTTTTACCCGTTATATCTTCAATCTGCTTAATAAAATCTTCAGCTTTTCCGAAGCGTGTATCGGTTGAATATGAAACCTCCGACATTACGGGAATTACGTTGTACCCTGAAAAAATTAGCGCTTCAATCTGCGGGATAACCTTTTTAAATGTGCAAAACGAACCGCACAAAGCAAATCCCACATTCGCTTTACTCATCTTTCTCCTCCTCTTGAAAAGTTTTAACTATCTTCTTTCCGATAAGCTCCCCTGCCGTTTTTGCCGTGTATTTTCCCGGAAGTCCCGGCGCCTTTATTACACTTACCGAATATTTTTCCGCTTCTTCAGGGCTTACCCCGAACGGAGCTGATGCAAGCTCGATTATTTTACAGTCGGGTCGAATTTTTATAAGCGTTTCGCCGTCAATTATTCTGTACGGAACGGTATTTATAATAATATCAAACTTATCTGCCGTTGTCGGAAGCCTTCTAAGCTCTTCCGCTTTGCAGCCGCGAAGAGAAGCATCCAACAGCGCCTCTTCGCTTCTTGCAAACACTGTCACATCGCAGGAAAGCTTTTTGAGAAGGTCTGCCGTTTCCCGACCGACTCTGCCGTAGCCGGTAATTGCAAACTTACCTAATGACACGGCAAAGTCAATATGCTCAAGTATTATTTTCAAAGTCCCGAATGCCGTTAAATAGGCGTTTTCGGATACAAATTCACTGTCGTAATAATCGTAAAAGGGTATATGCTTTTCATTTAAAGCGTTTGAAAACTCGCCGCTGAACATTCCGCCGAAAACCTTATTTTCAGAATTTATAAGATTTAAAAGCCTGCTCAGGAGAAGCTCCCGTTTAGAAAAAGGCATAAAAACAGTTTTTCCGTTTTTGCTCACGGGAAGCGGAAGGATTATCACACTTTCAGGAGTAATCAAAGCTTTAAGTCTTTCCGAGTCGTCATCCCAATCGTAAAGTCCGTAGGTTTCGACTGAATTTCCGCTCTTTTTAAGATATTCTCCGAGATATTTTTGGCGTTTATCACCGCCGATGATAACAAAATTACTGTTTTTCACCTTTTTCTCCCCTTTCATCTTGCAATAACATACTATGATTTTCATAAAAAATGGTGATTAGGTCTTTTATTTTAATTAAATTTGCAATATAATATATGTAATACTACAATTTGGAAACGGCGGTTATTATGGCAAACATTTCGGAAATATTAAAAAAAGCAAATAGAATACATTTTATAGGCATCGGCGGCAGCGGAATGTGTCCTCTTGCTGAAATTCTGCACGCAAAGGGATATTCGCTTCAAGGCTCCGACAATAACGAAAGCTCAATAGTTGACAGAATCAGAGCTATGGGTATTCCCGTGATGATGGGTCAAAAGGCTGAAAATATAAAGGGCGCTGATATGATAGTATATTCGGCAGCTATTCAAAGAGGCAATCCTGAATTGGAGGCGGCACTCGGCAGCGGTATTCCCACATTTCAACGGGCGGAATTATTAGGCGAGGTTTCCCGTCACTTCAGCAATTGTATCGGTATTTGCGGAACTCACGGCAAAACTACCACTACATCTATGACCGTGCAGACAATGCTTTCGGCAGGGCTTGACCCGTCGGCTGTAATCGGCGGAAAATTGCCCCTTACAAACAGCTACGGCAGAGTCGGAAACACTGAAACTATTGTTATGGAATCCTGCGAATATCAAGATACATTTCTTCATATGTCCCCTGATGTTGCGGTTATTCTTAACATTGACGAGGACCATATGGAATATTTCAAAACTCTCGACAACCTTATCCTGAGCTTTACAAAATTTGCAAATTCCGCCGCAAAAGCAGTCATTTACAACGGCGACGATGAAAATACTCTCAAGGCTGTTGAAGGCATTACCGGCAAGGAAATGATTTCATTCGGATTCCAAAATACTAATGACTACTATGCCGAAAATATTGAAGAAATCAAAGGCGCATACACACGCTTTTGCGTTTTACACAAGGGCGAAAAGCTCGGCACGGTTTCGCTTGCAATCCCCGGAAAACATAATATTCTCAACGCTTTGGCATCAATCGCCTGCGCTCTTTATTCGGGGGCTGATTTTAAAAACTGCATTAAAGGACTTGAAGAATTTAAAGGTGCAGGCAGAAGATTTGAGCACCTCGGCACATATAAAGGCATTGATTTTATTGACGATTACGCCCATCACCCAGCAGAACTTAGGGTTACACTTGAAGCCGCAATGAAGCTTGGCTATAAAACAGTCTGGGCGGTATTTCAGCCGTTCACCTATTCAAGAACGGTAATGCATTTTGACGAATTTGTCGATGTTCTGAGTATTCCCGACAGATGTGTTATGACTGAGATTATGGGTTCCCGTGAAACAAACACATACGGCGTTTACACCTCTCAGCTCGCTGAAAAAATCCCGAATTCCGTTTGGTTTAACACACAGGAAGAGGTTTCGGATTATGTGATTAAAAATGCCTCGGCAGGCGACCTTGTTTTAACAATGGGCTGCGGCGATATTTACAAATCCGCATATATGATGATAGATAAGCTTAAATAGCCGTCAGTCAGGAGATAATATGGTTACATTCGGAAATAATTGGGATATTTTGCTTGAAAACGAATTTAAAAAGGACTACTACATAAATTTGCGAAAATTTTTGGTGTCCGAGTACAAAACGCAGACAATTTACCCCGATATGAACGACATTTTCAACAGCCTAAAGCTCACCGACTACAAGGATGTTAAAGTTGTAATTTTGGGGCAGGACCCGTACCACGAACCGGGTCAGGCGCACGGACTTTGCTTTTCGGTAAAAAAAGGTGTTCAGCCTCCGCCGTCACTTCAGAATATTTACAAGGAAATTCACGCAGAGCTGGGTTTGCCTATTCCGCCCCACGGCGAGCTTACCGATTGGGCAAAACGGGGCGTTCTTCTTATGAACACCTGCCTTACCGTTCGCAGAGGCCAGGCAAACAGTCATAAGGGTTGCGGCTGGGAAATTTTCACCGACAACGTCATAAAGCTCCTTAACGCACGCCCGGAGCCTATTGTATTTTTGCTTTGGGGCAGAAACGCCAGGGACAAGGCGAAATTCATTACAAACCCCGTTCATTTGGTGCTTGAATCCGCTCACCCGAGTCCCCTTTCGGCTTATAACGGATTTTTCGGCAACGGGCATTTTAAAAAAGCAAACGATTTTCTCCGCAAACAATACGGCGAAGAAATTGATTGGGAAATTAAATAGAAAAGGAAAGCGAAAATTATGATTAGAAAAGAATTTAAGTTTCCGTCCGTTTCGGGACTTTGCGACATTTTTGCGCAAAGCTTTATTCCCGATGACGGCAATGTAAAGGCGGTAGTTCAAATTTCACACGGAATGACCGAGCACAGCGACCGTTACATTCCGTTTGCAGAAAAGCTTTGCGAGTCGGGCTATGCCGTATTCACAAATGACCATTTGGGTCACGGGCGTTCTGTAAAGAATGACAGTATGCTCGGATTTTTCGGTAGTGAAAAGGGTTATATGAACATAGTAAACGACTGCAAAAAGCTCACCGAAATTGCTAAAAATGAATACCCTGATGCTCCCTATTTCTTCTTCGGTCACAGTATGGGCTCGTTCATTGCACGCTGCTACACAAAATATTACGGTGACGGAATTGACGCGGCGGTTTACTGCGGCACAAGCGGTCCGAACCCCGGTGCGAGCGTGGGAATTGCCATGGCAAAGCTCATAAGCAAAACAAAAGGCGAAATGTTCCGCTCGAATTTTATAAACTCAGTTGCATTCGGCACATACAACAAAAAGACCGAAAAGAAAACAGACTGCGACTGGCTGACTAAGGACGAAGAAATAGTTAAAGAATACATTGCCGATAAATACTGCGGATTTATTTTCACAGCGGCAGGCTTTAAAGACCTTTTCAGCGTATTAAATGAGGTCAACGCAAACGACTGGTATACATCATTCGACAAAAATCTCCCTGTTTTACTTATTGCAGGTGAAGACGACCCCGTAGGCGCATACGGCAAGGGCGTTACGGCAGTTTACAATAATCTTTTGAAAACGGGTCATGAAGATGTTAGCTTAAAGCTGTACCCGACAGACCGCCACGAAATTCTCAATGAAACAGACAGAGAAGACGTTATGAAATACCTCTTAGAATGGTTTGACAGTAAATTAAAATAATATTGGTAAAAATATGGAAAAAATTTTTCTTAAAATTTACAATGTGTTACTGACAGTTTTAATAAATGTAAATGTTCTATACAGACTCGTAGGTTATGTTATATTTTTCTTGGAAGCAAATAGCATTTACTCCTGTCACAACGATTTATTAAACCTGCTCTACGCTGAAGAAAGATCAATTATATTTGCCTTTTTTTCTGCTTTTTGCTTTATTGTATTTGCTGTGCTGTCATTATTCCTGTGCGGCATTGTGTCAAAAAAAGAACGGACGGTTTACGCCCTAAGTGCTTTAATCCCGTTTATTATTCCGCAGGCAGTACCGTATGCCATACCGCTTTTTGTGTGGAATATCATTTTTGTTTTCGGAATAATCGCATTGACAGCATATTTTATTTATCTTATATATTTGTGCGTGTCCGTTATCAAAAGATAAGATAACCATTAAAAATTTTATACCGATTTTATTAAAAGGGGCGTTTCGACGTCCCTTTCGTTTGCAAACGCAAAACAGATATGTGCTACGAAGCGTTGCATTGATGAAACGTAAGATTTCTTGATATTGTGCAGAGCTACAGCTATAATAAAACCGTCAGCTGAACAACTCACAAAATTCGGAGGATTGCAATATGGAAACCAAGGAATTTTATCTTGCAAATCTGCCCGACAGACAGTATTTAGTGACGGTAACGGATGAATTTATTGAAAGCAGACAGCTTGCTGAAAAAATCACGGATAAAAAATTTGAAATAGGAAATTTTTCATTCGCCAAATGCTGTATGATTTCAGGAAAGAAAAGTTAACCGTATAATACGCAGGGCATACCGTTTGGTATGCCCTGCGTTTGTATGTGGTTTTTGTAGGATGCAACGCCTCTGTCTATTTATTTTTTCCTCTGACGAGGGGGCATAAGAGAAAGTAAATATCGGTTAGGACACCTGCCCGTGAAAATATGTTTTTTACAATATTATGCACAAAAGTCCGTTACAGCCCTCGTTGATAACTCTTTCGAGTGTTTCCTGGAATTTCTTTCTTGCGTCATCGGGAATATGGTAAAGCTTGTTCCGAAGTCCCTCATTCACAAGCTCATTTAAAGGCTTGCCGAAGATATTTGAATCCCAAATCTTTGTGGGGTCTTCCTCAAATCCTTCCAAAAGATATTTCACAAGCTCCTCGGACTGGCTTTCACTGCCCACAATCGGCGCTACCTCAGTCTTGATATTCGCTTTCATCATATGAATTGACGGTGCAGAGGCGCAAAGCCTTACTCCGTACCGGCCACCCTGCTTTACGATTTCGGGTTCTTCAAGTGTCAGCTCGTCAATGGTGGGCATAACTATTCCGTAGCCCTTTTCCGAAACATCATTCAATGCAATCTTAATCCGCTCATAGTCCTTTTTCATTTGAGCAAGCTCTTTCATTCTCTTCAAAAGCGTTTGCTCTCCGTCAATTTCAATGCCCGTACTCTCAGCAAGGATTTTATAGAACAAATCTCCGTTCATTTGGGCTTTTATCCATGCGCTGCCGACGCCTAAATCCATTCCTGCAATATTCGCGTCAGTAATATATTCACATTCTGAAAGCGCTTCGGTCATAAGACTTATGTCGCGTACATAGGTAATATTTTCAAGCGCGTCGGAAACGGATTTATAGGTTTCGGCGCGAACGGGGTGTTCTTCGGGGAGATTTACAAGCCACTGCGGCAAATCAATGCCGATTTCTTTTACGGGAAATTCAAACAGCACCTGCGTAATAATCTCTTTTATCTCCTGCTCGGAAAGCTCAAGACAGTTGACCGCAATTACAGGTACTTTGTATTTTGAAGACAGCTCGTTTGAAAGCTTCAAGGCATTTTCGCCTTTAGGATTCATACAGTTAAGCAAAACTACAAAAGGCTTGTTAATTTCTTTAAGCTCAGAAATTACCCTTTCCTCTGCTTCCTCATATTCATCTCTTGAAATATCGCTTATACTTCCGTCGGTCGTTACCACAAGACCGATTGTGGAATGTTCGGTAATTACCTTTTTAGTGCCGATTTCCGCCGCTTCTGAAAAGGTCATTTCCTCTTCAGACCACGGCGTTCGCACCATTCTCGGTCCGTTTTCCTCTATGTAACCCAAAGACCCCGGAACAATATATCCTACGCAGTCAATCATTCTCACATTAAGTTCCGCGTTGTCGGGAAGCTTTATCCGCACGGCATTTTCAGGGATAAATTTCGGCTCAGTTGTCATTATCGTTCTGCCTGCGGATGACTGCGGAAGCTCATCTGTCGCCCGTTCTCTTACGGAGTCGTTTTCCATATTGGGAATTACAACTGCATCCATAAACCGTTTGATAAAGGTTGATTTTCCCGTTCTGACAGGTCCCACCACGCCGATGTAAATGTCGCCGCCCGTACGCGCCGCAATGTCCTTATAAATACTTGTACTACTCATATTGCACCCTCCTATATTTTCGGTATAAGCAGTTTGCAGCAGTGAGTGATTTCCTCGTTTTGCATACGGTTTTCACGCAAAATTGCTTCAACTGTTGTATTGTAATGACGGGCAATGTCCCAAACACATTCATTTTCATCTGCAAAATAAACCGTAAGGGATGCCGTTTTCACCGATTTACACTTTGATTTGTCAATAGTTATTTCCGTAACCGCTTTTTCCTCATTTCCGCAAAAAATCAGTCCGTTAATTAGAATTTCAACTCTTACGTCAAGCGACCCGCCCGTACCGAGAGCATAGTTAAAGGCAGAAACAGCGGCGGAAATACTGCTTGATGACATATTCTCATACACCGTCGGATGCTTATATTCAAAGGGTATTTGCCTCGTGACGTAATATATTTCACTGTTCGTATCTTCAAAAATACAGTCAGCCGTAATGCTTCCCGAAACGGAAATTTCACCCTCGCTTACGGAAACGCTTGAAACAATGTTACTGCATTCAAAGGATAAAACCTTCTGAATTCCGACTGATGAAATATCTATACTTTCACGGCAAAGATATGTGTCGAACACCTTCTCGCAGGAGGTGTTTATATTAACCGTTCTAAGCTCGTTTTCTGTTTCGTATTTTGTTGAATACGCGTCCTGTACAATTGTTATTTCTCTCATATCGTATGCGCGTACGCAAATAAAGAGAGTCGCCTCTGTTTCCAAAAGCCCGCGCTCTCCGGACTGCTCCGGACGGGGTCTTACGCAAACGGATGTTACTGTAATATCGGTCTGAATTACATTTTCTTCGTCAATGTCAGGAACATCGACAATCTGGTTTACGGGGACTGAATTTTCAAAACATCTAACCTCGCAATCTTCTGTCAGGCAGACCGTTCTGACAATAAGCTCACCTCTCACAAAAAGCTTACCGTGTATAGCCTTCGCCTCATCAGTTCTTATAAAATGGTTTACCGACAGTACAGCCCCTATTTTTTCATTACAGTTAATCTCGCATGTTTCAGATACAGGGAACGCTTTTCCCGCAAAGGACGAAAGAGTACTCACGGTCTGCTTTCGGGCGCGTACTGTCATTCCGTCACCCACAGCGCAGGAAACAATCTCCTTTTCCTGTTTTTGAAGTCCGACTGCCGACAGCGAAACTGCTCCGTGAATTTCAATTTTTCTGCTGCTTGAAACACGGTAATTTACAAAATCCGTTTTAGCGCTGACAGATACACCGTCCTGATATTCTCCGTGAAATTCAAGCTGTTTTCCGAAATGTTCGGTTTGCTCAAAGCAATGAATTTTTCCTTGCTCGCAAATATAAATTACAGATGCCGTGCAGTCGCACTCCGTCATTATTCTGTCGCCGCTTATCTGCTGTGACGCAATGTAAGGGCTAAGAGCGCACCTCAATACTCTTACTACATCCGGCATATATTCCGGAAGCGTTACATCGCAGTCCACCGTGTGTTCGACAGAGGAAATGACGTGGCTGTCACAACCGCAAATGCTGTCCTTTTTTACGGTAAAATCCATTATTATCTCTCCTTTTTGCTTTTTCAGTTTCAAAAAACTATATGACAAATAATAAAAGATTATGCTAAATCTCACTTGTTAATCTCATTCATTTATGATAAAATAACCGACAGTAAAGTTTTCGGGAGGGTATGCAATGAAAATCGGCAAAACGGAAATTAACGGCAAAGCTGTTTTAGCGCCTATGGCAGGCGTTGCCGACCGTGCATTTCGTGAGCTGTGCGTTTCTTACGGAGCGGCGTATGTTGTAAGCGAAATGGTCAGCTCCAAGGGGCTTCAAATGGGCGACAGAAAATCAAAATCCCTGTCGTTTTTATCCGATGCCGAGCGCCCTGCCGCAGTGCAGATTTTCGGCAGCGACCCGAAAGTGATGGCGCAAAGCGTTCACACCGTTCTCGAATACAACCCCGAAATAATCGACATAAATATGGGCTGTCCGGCACCGAAAATTGCAGGCAACGGCGGCGGAGCGTCACTTATGAAAGACCCTAAACTTGCCGAAAGCATAATCCGTGCAGTTGTAAAAGAATCCACCGTTCCCGTAACGGTAAAAATCCGAAGCGGATGGGATGAAACCTCCGTTAACGCTGTTGAAATGGCAAAGAGAGCCGAGGGGGCAGGCGCGGCGGCTGTAACTGTTCACGGCAGAACAAGAGCGCAGATGTACTCTCCGCCTGTGAATACAAATATTATTGCCGAGGTTAAGAAAAGCGTTTCAATTCCCGTAATCGCCAACGGCGACATAACGGACGAGCAGTCTGCCGCGCTGATGCTTGAAAACACAGGCTGTGACCTTATAATGATAGGCAGAGGAGCGCTCGGCGCACCGTGGGTATTTTCGCAGATAAATGCTTATCTTGAACACGGGCGTGTACTGCCTAATCCCCCTGTTTCGGAGCGTATGCGTGTTATGATTAAGCATATCGAAACAATTTGCGAATATAAGGGCGAGAGCGTCGGAATAAGAGAAGCGCGGAAGCACGGAGCTTGGTACACAAAGGGGCTTCGGGGCGCGGCAAAATACAGAAAAGAGCTTGGAAGTATTTCTTCACTTGACGAACTTCGTGAAATCGCTTTCAGAATATGTGTTGAAAATCAATAATTTTTGAAGATTAAACTGATATAAAAAATTACAGGGCATACCGTTTGGTATGCCCTGCTCTGCTCTTTATTTACTTTCTTTATTTTTTTATACCGTTCTTTTTGAGGAATATGACGGGAATGAAAATCAAGACGCTTACTGCCGCCGCCGCAAAGAACATTACAGCGCCCGGGGCAGACTGCGCAACTCCGTACTCATTTATATATGAAATTTCCGAAAATCTGCAAATTTCCTTACCGATAAACGGTCCTATTACCATGGGAAGAAGCACTGTAAAAATCATACGTATTCCCTGAAACATTCCCGTTTTGTCCTCAGGCGTGAAATCACGCACAGAAGCGCCGAACAAAATCATAAAGCAGCCGAAGCCTGCCATTGTTATAAGCATTCCGATTCCGAAGCCGCCTAAGCTTTTATCGTTAAATCCCGTTATAACAAGACCTGCTGTAAACAGTAAAACAGAAGCATAAATGAACTTATCCTTGCCGATTTTATCCATAAGTCTGCCCAGGGATATTATTCCCGCAACTACGGCAATAAGACATACAGCGGCAATTACAATTACTTTAGGCGTAAGCCCCGCAAGAAGCTTATCAAAAGTAAAATTCATTGAATGCTGAAGATAAATGAATATATACGGAAAGAATACCTGATACGCAATATTGAAAAGAGCCATCGCGCAAAGCGACAGATAAAGATTTTTATGCTTCTTAACAACTGATGGTCTGAAGCCGTAAATAAATTCCGCAAAAAAGCTTTGCTTTTCGGCAGTCGACACTTCCGCGCGGCTGTCCTTAACCGTAAAAATACCCACTACACCGCAAACGGTGACAACTGCGCCCAGCGCTATAAAGAATACCGGATAGCCTATTGAACCCACAAGTCCGCCGAGCGCCATTACAATTCCCATTGCAAAAACAGGCATAAGCGCCAGCACACTCTCGGTTGTTGCGCGGTTGGTTACGTCAGTAATATCAGTTACCCACGCGTTAAACGCCGAATCGTTACTTGTCGAACCCATAAATGTCATAACACAATCCATTACGATAACCGTTATAACTGTTGCCGTAAGAATTTTAACCTCGTCCTGTAAGGAAAACAGAAGCGCAATATTGTCCCTCGTAATAAATCCGAAGCAGGCGGTAATTATACCCCAAATAATATAACCTATTGAAATAAACCATTTTCTGCTGTTAAACCTGTCGCTCAGCACGCCCATAATAAATGTTGTAATAACCGCTGTCGCAGCGCTGAGAGCTACCATTCGGCTGATAGCGTCCATTACGTCAATTGAACCGTTAACAGCAGTTTGGCTGGCGCCGTGGTAAACCGAATTGTAGAGGAAGGTATTAAAATACATATTCTCAACAGCCCACGCAATCTGACCCATAAGACCGAAAAGAATAAGATTAAACCACTGTACCCCTTTTAACTTACTTTTACTATTCATAACTCAACACGGTACATTCCGCTCTGTACCGTCCCTTTCTTTATATATTTAACCCCTGCTTTTATTTAAAATAATAAACTCTTGTTTCATACGGTCTTGTTACAAAGCCGTTATTTTTTGTCGGGTTGATTTTATAGTTGCCAAGCACCAACTCGCCCTTGCTTAAATCAAACCCTTCCGGAGCTGTGAAATTAACATTTTTCTCCGAAAACGAGCTTACTACAAGAAGTCTTTCGCCGTCAAGCTCACGCTCATATACGTAAAGCTCCCTGCTGTTCTTCAAATGCTCTCTGTAGCTTCCGTGAACGGCAACCCTGTGGCTCTGACGGAATGCGAACAGCTTTCTGTAATAATTAAGAACAGAGTTCGGGTCGTTTTCCTGACTTTCTACATTTATTTCCTTATAATTCGGGTTTACGTAAAACCACGGCTCAGCAGTTGAAAAGCCTGCATATTTACTGCTGTCCCACTGAACAGGAGTACGCGCATTTTCACGCGTTGTCTTATTGGCTATTTTAAGATATGCCTTGTCGGAAAAGCCCAGCTTTTTGAATATTTTCTGATTGTTAAACGTTACAACATCCTTGAATTTATCAATACTGTCAAGAGTAATATTCGTCATACCGATTTCCTGACCCTGATAAATAAATGGTGTTCCGCTCTGCATATAGCACATTGTCGCCAGCATTTTCGCGCTTTCATCGTGATATTTTTCACTGCCGTAACGGCTGACTATTCTTGGATGGTCATGGTTTTCTATGTAAAGACAGTTCCATGCCTTGCCCGCCAAATCGTTCTGCCAGTGTGTAAACGCTTTCTTTAGCTTTTTAAGGCTGAACGGCGTTGTAATTGTATCCGTCATAAAGCAGTCTGCCTGCATATGGTCAAAGCCTATCATCATATCAAGCTCAGGATTTTCGCCCGCTGTAAATTCAATGCAGTCCTTTGAATTTGACATCGGCGACTCGCCCACTACAAAGCAGTCATAATTGTCAATAACATCGCGTCTGAATTCTTTAAGATACTCGTGAATATGAGGGCCTTTTTTGTAATGCTCAATACCCGTCGCAATAGGTAACGGAAAACCGTCGGGCAGTCCCTCTTTTTTGGAAATAAAGGTGATTACGTCCTCTCGGAAGCCGTCAACACCCATATCCAGCCAAAATCTCATTATGTCCTTAACCTCTTCACGAACCTTCGGGTTATCCATATTAAGGTCAGGCTGTTTTTTTGCAAATACGTGAAGATAATACTGATTTAAATCCTCATTATACTCCCAAGCGCCGCCCTCAAAGGTCGACAGCCAGTTGTTCGGCGGCTTTTTGCCGTCCTTGCCCTTACCGTCACGCCAAAAATAGTAGTCGTGATAAGGATTATCCTTACTTTTAAGCCCTTCCTGAAACCATTTATGCTCATCGGACGTGTGGTTGACAACCAAGTCCATTATAACCTTCATTCCTCGCTCGTGAGCGCCGTCAAGCACCTTTTTGAACAGTTCCAAGTCGCCGTATTCGGGATTTATGTCCTTGTAATCGGCAATATCATATCCGTAGTCCGCATTGGGTGACGGATATATCGGCGAAAACCATATTGCGGTAGCGCCGAGGCTTTTTATGTAGTCGAGCTTTTGAAGCACTCCCTCAAGATCGCCTATGCCGTCGCCGTTGCCGTCCTTAAAGCTTCGGCACCAAATTTGATAAACCACCAAATCCTTATACCAGCTGTTGTCAAATTTTTTCTTTTTTTCCATCTTGACACCCCTTGTTAAAAAAATATCATTATTAGTATAACACAACAAAATATTTAATACAATAGCAAAATTATTAAGTATATTGAATAAATTTTATATTATTCAGAAATAAAATGCTGAATTTTTCGTTGAAAGGTCTTGACAACGGTAGTATAATATTTGTTTAAGGCGAAGAGAAAAAGGAGTGATTAAGTTTTGGAAAGCAGTTTAGACATTATTCTGAAAAAAATAATAGAAACAGACACTGTTTCACGCGAAAAAGTAAACGAAAAGAAACGCCGTCTTGAAGCTCTTGATACGGAAATTACGGAAGCTAAAAACGCCATTGACGAGGAGCTTTACGAAAGAAAAAAGAAGAATATCGCAAAGCAGACCGAAACGGCTGAAATAAAGCTTAAAAAAGAAATTGCAAGAACCGACGCCTTTTATGAGGAAGCGGAAGCCCGACTTCGCGCCGCCTTTCTGGAAAAGAAAGACGAGTATTCCGAAAAAATATTTATAAAGGTTACCGAATAGTATTAATTTATAAATCGCTGAAAGGAGTGAGAATGTGAATTATTCGGAAAATGCCGTTACCGCAAAGGTACACGCGCTTTTTGCCAAAAGGCTTACAAACGAAGATTACGCAAATCTGCTGTCATTTCATTCAAATGAAGAAATATTCAGCTATCTTCGCAGTGAAACGTCTTATGCCGAATATCTGGACGTTCTGCCGTCCGTTACACTTTCGCGCTCCAGATTTGAAGCTGTTTTGCATAAATCCTTGCTTGACAGAAAAGCATCGCTTTGCAGATTTCAAAAGCTGATAGGCGATGATACATACCGTTATTTCATAAAAAAAGACGAAATTGATACGATTCTTTACTGCGCGCGCCACCTTGACACTGAAATTATCAGCGATTTGTTTGCACGCCCTCCCGTTTACACACGTGAGCAGTGCGTTTCCGGAGAAGAGCTTCAGAAAGCGACTTCATTTGACGAATTTACGGCTGTTCTTTCGGGAACTCCCTACAAAAAGCTGATTGACCCGCTTATTTCCTCCGGTGACAAATATAAAAGTCTTGCCGCTCTTGAACGTGTTCTGTATAACAGCCTGTATTCAGACGTAAAAAAAGCAATTTGCAGGAAATACAAGGGAAAAATACAAAAGGAAATACTGAGTTACATTAAATTCACATCGGATATGAGCGTAATCAGCTCTCTTTACAGACTTTTGTGTAATTATCCCGACGATAAAAATTACAAAACGGGTATTTTGCGTCCGTCTGTTACGACTTTTACGGCTAAGGATTTCCGAAACTTTGCGGAAGCTCAAAGCGCAGAAGATATTCTAAAAGCCGTGAAGCGCTCGGTTTACGGTAAATATTTTGATAAAGCGCCTGAAAATATTGACCTGTATATACGGCGGATTATAATTGAAAAAAGTATAAAAAACATACGTTATTCGCAAAATCCGATTGTTTCGCTCTTTTCCTACGAAACAGTTATGAAAAACGAAATAACAAACATTATACACATTATCGAAGGGGTAAAATACGGTCTTTCCCCTGAACAAATATCAGACATAATTGTGAAAGGAGGATGCTGATGTCTGTCCAAAAAATGCAGCTTGTAACTCTCAGCGGAGATAACAGTTCACTGCATAAAACAGCAAAAATGCTATATAAATTCGGACATTTTCAACCGGAAAGCGCAGAAAAGCACATTTCCTCTTCTCTGGGATTTATTCCTTACGCAGACGAAAATCCTTATGCACCGATGCTTGAAAAAATGCACAGCCAAATATCAGGAAGCGGTCTTACCGTAACCTTTAATCCGGATGCGGCGGATTTTGCGCTTACAGAAGAAGAAAGCAACCGTCTGAATGAGCTTTATCTTAAATCCGAAGAAATTTCCGATAAAAAGAAGGCATTGATTTCTCAAAAAACAGCCTGCGAAGAGGGAATTACAAAATTTTCTCATTTCAAGGAGCTGGAATTAAATCTTGACGATATTACCGCCTTAAAGTACGTAACGGTACGGTTCGGTCATATGCCCAGAGAAAGCGCAAACCGCCTGCCTGAGCTTTTTAACAAATGTCCTTACTTTTATTTTGTTCCGTGCAGCGCTGACAAAACTGATTTCTGGGGTGTTTATTTCGCTCCTAAGAACCATATTGACGAGGTTGACGGACTTTTTGCAATGCTGCTTTTTGAGCCTTTTGAAATACCCTCTGCCGCAGGAACGGTGCAAAATATAATCGGAGAGCTTCAAAACAGTCTTAATATTATTGAAGAGCAGTTAAACGAAGCTGAGGCAGAAAAAGAAAATATATGGAATAACGGCTCACAGTTTTATGATACGGTTTATTCCAAAGTATATTTTATGAACCGTCTTGAAGAGCTGAAGGCTTATTCGGTTCATAACGGACATTATTTTATGCTTGTAGGCTGGGTTCCGCAAAACGAGTTTAACGATCTTTCGGATTTATTTAATGACAGCGGAATTTCAGTTGAAAAGGGAGACACAGACCCTGAAAGCACTCCGCCTCCAGTTAAGTCCAAAGAGCATAAAGGTCTTTTGAAGCTTATTGTCGACCCGTACAGATTTTTTATTGATATGTACGGAACGCCGTCCTACAAGGATATTGACGTTACAGCCTTTGTTGCTGTTACATATACCGTTCTTTTCGGCGTAATGTTCGGAGATATGGGACACGGATTTGTCCTTTCAATAGCAGGCTTTTTAATGTATAAACTCAAAAAAATGGAGCTTGGGCGAATTCTTATTCCCTGCGGAATTTCGTCAATGGTATTCGGCTTTATTTTCGGAAGCGTATTCGGCTTTGAGGATTTGCTCGACCCTGTTTACAAGGCAATGGGTCTTTCGGGAAAGCCTGTTTCGGTTATGGACAGCGTAAACACGGTTTTGCTTGTAACTCTTGTAATCGGCATTTCTCTGACAACGCTTTCTATGCTTCTGAATGTTTACGGATGTATTAAAAACCGTCGGTTCGGCGAAGCGATATTCAGCAACAACGGTCTTACGGGCATTGCAGTTTATCTTTGCGGCGCAAACCTTGCCTCAAGCTTTATGGGCGGATTTTCCCCTATTCCCTCAAAGCTCGCTTTCGTTATAATCGGCGTTGGAGCAGTACTGCTTCTCATAAAAGAAATTCTGATCGGCGCTATTGACAGGCACAAGGATTTTCTGCCTGAAAGCTGGACGGATTTTATTCTGCAAAACTTCTTTGAACTTATTGAATACGTCCTGTCATATCTCAGCAATACGCTCTCTTTCCTTAGAATAGGCGCTTATGTGCTTGTTCACGCAGGTATGATGCTGGCGGTTTTTGCCCTTGCAGGCGAAAGCAAAAATGCGGCAATCCTGATTTTCGGCAATATTTTCGTTATTGCAGTTGAAGGTCTTTTAACAGCTATTCAGGTTTTACGTCTTGAATTCTATGAAATGTTTTCAAGATTTTACGGCGGTGACGGCAAGCCGTTCATCCCGTTTACAGACAAAAAATTCTCTATCGGAGGTAATAAAAATGAAAAACATTAAAAAAGTTATTTGTGTAATCGCAGCCATGGTTATTCTTATGGCATCAATGTCTATGTTTGCTTTCGCTGAGGAGTCAACGGCAGCAGCAGCCGCTTCGGGTGACAATGCAGGCTTTGCAAAGGGTATGGGTCTTTTGGCAGCCGCAATAGTAACCTCTCTTGCAGGTATCGGCGGCGGTATTGCAATAGCTGCAGGCGCTCCCGCCGCTATTGCCGCAAACGCTGAAAATCCGAAAACCTTCGGTAAATCAATTATTTTCGTTGCCTTGGGTGAATCAATCATCCTTTTCGGCTTCGTTGTTTCAATCCTTATTCTTCAGAAGGTATAATGATGAAATTTTATCTGCTTACAGACGACCCTGACACGCTTGTCGGGCTTCGTCTCGCCGGTATTCAGGGAAAGCTTTTGCAGAACGGCAGCGACGCTCTTTGCGAAATTGAAAGCCTGCGCAGTGACAGCAGCATAGGTATGCTTTTAATTACGCCCAACATTTCAAAAATGCTCGGTAATTCGTTAACAGAGCTTAAAAAGAAAAATTTGCCGCTTATTACGGAAATTCCCGACAGTTTTTCCCAGAACAATTCTACCGATAACGTTACGGACTATATCCGCAATGCAGTCGGCATAAAATTTTAAGGAGGCGAGAGTATGGAAGAACGCCTTGACATTTTCCTTAAAAGCGTAACCGAATATGCGGACACTCAGTGCCGAAAGCTTGAGCGCACCGCCGAAACGCAAATGCAGAAGGAAATTACCGCTTACAAAAAACAGGCTGCGGAAACCGGAAGAAGCAATACAAGCCGTGAAATCGAGAAAATTCAGTCCGATGCCGCCTTTAAAGCCGCTGAATACGCATCTAAAAAAAGACGCGCCCTTTCAAGCCTGAAAAACGAGCTTGCAGAGGATATATTTTCCGATGCAGAGCTTAAAATAAAAGATTTTACCGCTTCCGACGGCTATTCCGATTTTCTTAAAAGAAGCGCGGAAAATCTTGTCAAAGTTATAGGCTCTGAGATTGTGTTCTACCTTCGTCCGTGCGATATGCGTTATTCCGACGCTTTAAAAGAACAATATAAAAATGCGGAAATACGCGAAAACGAAAATATACATCTCGGCGGAATTATTGCGACAGACAAAAATGAAGCTCTGCGTGCAGACGACACACTTGACTCACGATTTATTTCAGAAAAGAAAGCATTTTTTGAAAGTGCGGATTTTAAAGTATTTTAAGGGGGAAATTTTATGTCACAATATAAAATTCACGGCATAAACGGCCCCGTTGTAACAGTATTGGGCAAAACCGATTTGCAGATGATGGAAACCGTTTATGTGGGTAACAAACAGCTTATCGGCGAGGTTATCGGTCTTTCGGAAGACAGCGCTACAATACAGGTTTATGAGGAAACTGCGGGTCTTACCACAGGCGAGCCTGTAATTTCCACTCACTCCCCGATGAGCATAACCTTAGCGCCCGGAATACTCGGTAACATCTTCGACGGAATAGGCCGTCCGCTTAATGATATTAAAAATATTTCGGGAGCGTTTATCGGCAAGGGAATAAATATTCCCTCCGTCAGCGAAACTGAAAAGTGGCAGGTAACGGCAGCGCTTTGCGTGGGTGATACTGTATTCGGCGGCGAGGTTTTAGCGTCCTGCCCCGAAACCGATTCAATAATACACAAAGCACTTGTACCGCCTTATGTGCAGGGTACAGTCACTAAGGTTGCGCCCAACGGCGAATACACCGTAACCGACACAATAGCTGAAGTGACCGATAAAGACGGTAAAATCCACGAATTAAAGCTTGCTCAGCGCTGGCCCATAAGAACCTCTCGTCCCGTAAAGGAAAGAATGCCTCTTTCCAAGCCGCTGATAACAGGACAGCGAATTATTGACACTGTTTTCCCCATAGCAAAGGGCGGAGCGGCGGCAATCCCCGGGGGCTTCGGCACTGGAAAGACTATGACGCAGCATCAGTTAGCTAAATGGTGCGACGCCGACATTATAATTTATGTAGGCTGCGGCGAGCGCGGAAACGAAATGACTCAGGTTTTAAATGAATTTTCTTCTCTTACAGACCCGAGAACTGCAAAATCCCTGCTCTCCCGCACGGTGCTTATTGCCAACACATCAAATATGCCCGTTGCGGCGCGCGAGGCGTCGATTTACACGGGAATTACATTAGCCGAATACTACAGAGATATGGGTTATCACACCGCGATTATGGCGGACTCAACATCACGTTGGGCTGAAGCACTGCGAGAAATTTCAGGCAGACTTGAAGAAATGCCCGCTGACGAGGGCTTCCCTGCATATCTCCCGTCGCGACTTTCCGAATTTTATGAGCGAAGCGGATATTTTAAAAATTTAAACGATACTGAAGGCTCAGTTACAATAATCGGAGCGGTTTCTCCTCAGGGCGCGGATTTTTCCGAGCCTGTAACACAGAACACTAAGCGTTTTACACGCTGCTTCTGGGCGTTGGACAAATCTCTTGCATATGCAAGACACTATCCGGCAATAAACTGGACCTCCTCATACAGCGAATATACGGGAGAGCTTTCAGACTGGTACAAAGAAAATGTTGATTCTGAATTTACGGTATGCCGCGACAGACTTACTTCAATTCTTTCCGAAGAAGCCAACCTTATGGAAATTGTAAAGCTTATCGGCGCAGATGTTTTGCCTGATGACCAAAAGCTGATAATTGAAATTGCAAGAGTTATCAGAGTCGGCTTTTTACAGCAAAACGCATTTCACAGCGATGACACCTTTGTACCCATGCAAAAGCAAATGAAAATGATGCAGGCAATTCTCCGTCTTTATGACCGTTCAAAAGAGGTTATTGCGCGTCAGATTCCCATTTCAAAGATTGTTAAAACAGGTCTTTTTGACAGGCTTATAAAGGTTAAATACGATATTCCCAATAAAAATCCCGAAATGTTTGACGCTCTTTGCGCCGACATTGACAGAGAAATAAACGAAATTCTGCGGTAAGGAGTGAAAAATGTGATAATTGAACATACAAGACTTTGCGAAATAAACGGTTCTCTTGTTACGGTAGACGGCGTAGAAAACCCCGTTTATGAAGAAATAGCGCATTTTTTCCTTGACGACGGCTCTGTCCGTACGGGAAGAGTTGTAAAAATCGACGGTCAAAAGGTTACATTGCAGGTTTTCGAAGGCACAAGAGGAATGTCCTCTTCCAACACTAAAACTGTTTTTACCGGAGAAAGTATGCATTTACCGCTGTCCCCCGAAATTCTCGGCAGAGTTTTTGACGGTCTGGGCAGACCTAAGGACGATCTCGGCGAGGTTTATCCTGACAAAAAGCAGGATGTGAGCGGCGCTCCCATTAACCCCGTTGCCCGTGAATATCCGAAAAACTATATCAGAACCGGCATTTCATCCATTGACGCGCTTGCAACGCTGATACGCGGACAAAAGCTGCCGATTTTTTCAGGCTCAGGTATGAAGCACAACGAGCTTGCGGTTCAGATTGTCCGTCAGTCCGCAATTGCAGACGGCGAGGATTTTGCCGTGGTTTTTGCCGCTATGGGCGTTAAAAATGACGTTGCAGCTTACTTTCGCTCACAGTTTGCCTCATCTAATGTTATGAACAGGGTCGTAATGTTTTTAAATCTTGCAAACGACCCCATAACCGAGAGAATTATGACTCCGAAATGCGCTCTTACCGCCGCTGAATATTTAGCATTTGAGGAGGGCAAGCATGTATTGGTAGTAATGACGGATATGACGTCTTACGCTGAGGCGCTTCGTGAATACAGCTCCTCAAGAGGTGAAATTCCGAGCCGTAAAGGCTTTCCCGGTTACCTTTATTCAGACCTTGCGTCACTTTACGAAAGAGCGGGTATGATTGAGGGCAAAAAAGGCTCTGTTACACAGCTTCCCATTTTAACAATGCCAAATGACGATATAACACACCCCATCCCCGACCTTACGGGGTACATTACCGAGGGTCAGATTGTTCTTGACCGTGAGCTTTCATCAAAGGGTATTTACCCGCCCGTAAGCGTTCTTCCGTCTCTTTCCCGTCTTATGAAGGACGGCATCGGCGAAGGCTTTACAAGAGAGGACCATCCGGCGCTTGCCAACCAGCTTCTTGCATCTTACGCAAAGGTTCAGGACGCGCGCGCACTCTCATCTGTTATCGGCGAAGACGAGCTGTCACCCTCTGACAAGGCGCTGTTAAAATTCGGCAAGGAATTTGAAGAAAAATTTATCTGTCAGGGCTTTACCGAATGCAGAAGCATTGAAGAAACCTTAGACCTCGGCTGGAAATTGCTTTCAAGCCTTCCCGACTCCGAGCTTGACAGAACAGACGAGAAAATCCTTAAAAAATACTGTAAAAAATAAATATGGATATAATTTTACATTATCGGGAAAAAGGAAACAAAGAGCCGTTTATTCTTTTGCACGGAAACGGTGATAACGGCTCATATTTCAAAAATCAAATAGATTATTTCAGTGGCAGATACAGAATGATTGCGCCTGACACAAGAGGACACGGTAAATCGCCCAGAGGTACGGCGCCGTTCACTATTGAGCAGTTTGCCGACGACCTGTTTGATTTTACTGAAGGTCTTGAAATTCCGAAAGCGGTTATTCTCGGCTTTTCAGACGGAGCAAACATAGCAATGAAATTTGCGATAAAATATCCCGATAAAGTAAAAGCGCTGATATTAAACGGCGGAAACCTTAATACGAAAGGTGTAAAAAGAACAGTACAAATTCCTATCGAAATCGGATACAAAACAGCAAGGCTGTTCGCTTCAAAATCGCCTGATGCGAAAAAAAACGCCGAAATGCTCGGTCTAATGGTAAATGAGCCGAATATCAGTCTGCACGAATTATCAAAAATAACCGCTCCCACGCTTGTCATTTGCGGAAGCAACGATATGATTAAGGAGTCCCACACCAGAAAGATTGCAGAGAATATCCCTAATGCAAAATTATCTGTTATTGAAGGCAATCACTTTATTGCAAATAAAAGATATGACGTGTTTAACAAAGAGGTTGATATTTTTTTACAGACGGTTAAATAATTTTTACATCAATTCAAGGAGGTGTTACAATGGCGCAAATCGCCGCAACAAAAGCAAATCTCGCCGCTGCAAAAAAGTCTTTGGACTTAGCAAATCTCGGCTTTGAGCTTATGGACAGAAAGAAAAATATTCTTGTCCGCGAAATGATGGGTCTTGTAGGCGAAGCGGCAAATATCCGCAAAGAAGCTAACGAATGCTTTGAAAAAGCATATTATTTTCTGCGCCTTGCAAACACTACCCTCGGTTTTTGCGAAAGCTTTGCGCGTACAGTGCCGATTGACACATCTCTTTCAATGGACTTTAAATCTGTAATGGGAGTGGAAATTCCCATTGTTTCCTCCGAAAAGCAGCCTTTAATGCCGCATTTCGGTCTTGTGGCATCCAACGATTACCTTGATAAAGCTTACGTTTATTTTAATGAAGCAAAAATTAAAACAGTGCGTCTTTCGGAAATTGAATGTGATGTTTACCGCCTTGCAGATGCCGTCAAAACGACACGCAAGCGCGCAAATGCGCTCAGTAACATTATGATTCCGAAATTTAATGCGGACATTAAGGCGATAAGCGAAGCGCTTGACGAAAAAGAGCGTGAGGATTTCACAAGATTAAAGGTTATTAAGGCACGAAAAGAAGCAGAAAAGAACACCTGATAAACTGCATAAAATCAAAAAAACAGACTGTATCAAATGCACAAGCTTTGATACAGTCTTTAATTATTATGTAGGTAATGCATTTATGCATTCCGCAATGCAACATCAATGGCGGAACGGATGAATCCGTTCCCTACGATCTGCTTCAAGCTTTCGCATATAACAACGCTGTGAATACAGTGTCTTTGTCCCTAATTTATTCATAATTACCTCTTAAAATCAAAACTCCAGCTTTGCCGTAATCATATAGTGGTCGGAAACATTGCTTTTCACATTGTCATAATGAATTACTGAATAGTCCTTTGCAGAAAATTCACTGTTTATGAAGATAAAGTCAATGGGTCTGCCCTGTGTTTCTCTTGACCACGCATTATATGTCAAAAGATTGTCTTTGCCTAAAGTTTTGCCTATATTTATGTAACCGTTCTGCTCAAGCGTCACGCAGGCAGGGCTGTCTGAATACTGGTTGAAATCCCCCGTTACTACTATATGAATCTCCTCATATTTTTCACGGATTTTATCTGCATAATCCGCTATCAGTTCACCGCCCAAATTCTGCGCTTTGTCGCTCACATTGTCAAGATGCGTGTTAAAATGGGCAAACTGCGCCTTCGTTTCCTTATTTTCAAGAATTACATACGAGCAAACCCTGTTGCACCCCGCGCCCTCAAAATGAGATTCTTTTTCAGGCGTTTCGGAAATCCAAAACGTGCCGCTGTCAAGCAGTGTAAATTTGTCTTTAAGATAAAAAATACCGCTCATTTCAGACGTCTTTTCACTGCCGTCACCGCCTCTTTTTACGCCGTAATAGCTGTACTGCGGTAAAAGCTCTTCCATTCGCTTTACCCAATCACTGTTCATTTCCTGAACGCCGAGAGTATCAGGCAAAATATCATTTATCTGCTGTGCAAAAAGATGTGCCCTGCGAAGAGTATGCGTACCCTCAAAAAGATTTCCCCACGGAGTAGCAGTGTTAAAGCTTGCGACCAAAAGCTCATCGGCATTTTTTATTCTGATTTCAGCCGATTTAATCTCTACCTTGGGGTTTAAAGGATAAACCGCGAAGAAAATTCCTGCCGCCGCGCCGAAAATCAAAACAACCGATAATACAACGGCTGAAACTATTTTAAATTTTTTATTCATAAATATCTCTCCCAACATTTCTTTATTCTAATTTAACACAAATTCACTATTCGGTCAATGAAAAGTTAAAGCAGCATAAAATTCTTCTATACAAAGATTATATATTGAAATTTCCATAAAATGTGGTAATATTATAATGTTTAAGTTTTTTCATAGGAGATTCTGAAAATGAATATTATTATTGCAGGCGGCGGTAAGGTAGGCGAAACGCTTATTGAACAGCTTTCGGGCGAAAATCACGATGTAGTCGTAATTGATACCAACTCAAAGCTTATTGAACGCCTTGTAAATTCTTATGACATTTTGGGAATATGCGGCAACGCGGCAAACTATGATGTTCAAATGGAGGCAGACGTTGATTCCGCTGATGTTTTCATAGCATTGACTCAAACAGATGAATTGAATATTCTTTCCTGTCTTGTTGCAAAAAAAGCAGGCGTTAAGCATACTATAGCCCGAGTTCGCAACCCTGATTACAGCAAGCAGTTCTCGTTTTTCCGAAATGAACTCGGACTCAGTATGACGGTAAATCCCGAGTATGCGGCGGCAGGAGAAATTGCCAAAGTACTTCATTTTCCCTCTGCTATAAATATGGAATCCTTTGCAAAGGGCGCTGTTGACCTTGTTGAAATAAAACTAAAGCAGGACAATCCGCTTTGCGACACCATACTTTCTGACATTCAGAAAAAATTTAACGTCAATGTTCTTATATGCGCCATTCAGAGAAATTCAGATGTGTTTATTCCTTGGGGAGACTCCGTATTAAAAGCGGGCGACAAGCTTTACATTACAGCTCCGCGTAAAGAGCTTGTTAAATTTATGAAAAAACTGGGAATTTACCGTCATAAAACAAAAAATATTATGATTATCGGTGGCGGCAAGGTGGGCTATTACCTTGCTAAACAGCTATCCGAAAGCGGCGGCTACAATGTCAAAATAATTGAGAACAATTTGTCACGCTGTGAAGCCTTGTCGGTAGCTCTTCCCGATGTAAAAATTATAAACGGTGACGGAACGGACCGCGACACGCTTTTCGAGCAGGGAATTGAGTCCCTTGACGCGTTTGTAGCCCTTACCACAATAGACGAAGAAAACATTATCTCTTCAATGTACGCTTCATCTCTCGGAATTACAAAAACCGTTGCCAAAATCAACCGTGTATCCTCAAAGGTTCTTGAAAGCATCGGAATGGACTCTGCTTTTTCGTCAAAAAACATTGCAGCAGACAGAATAGTCGGATATATCCGAGCAATCGGCAACTCAGGTGAATCAAGTGTTCAAACTCTTTACAAGCTTGTCGGCGGAAAGGTTGAAGCCCTTGAATTTTTCATAACCTCGGATTTCGGCAAAACCGGAATACCTCTTAAAGAGTTAAAAATACACAAAAACACTTTGATTGCAAGCATTATAAGAAACGGACGCGTCATCTTCCCGAGAGGCGACGACACCATTCAGACAGGCGACAGCGTAATAATCGTTTCAAAAAGCAAGCAGTTCAGAAGTATTAACGAAATTTTCAGATAAACGAAGGAAAGAAAATGAATTACAGGATGATAAGTTCAACCGTAGGCAAGCTGCTTATGATTGAAGCTCTGTTTATGGCATTGCCTCTGTTTATATCCTTTTACTATGACGAAGGGCTTTCTGCGGCTCTTGTTTATGCCGCCGTTATGGCATTGCTTTTAATTATCGGCGCGGTTTTATCTTTTTTCAAACCTGAGCATAAAAGAATATTTGCCAAAGAAGGCTTTGTAATTGTTGCGCTTTCATGGATTCTTGTAGCATTATTCGGCGCGCTGCCGTTTTATTTCAGCAGGGCGATTCCGAGCTTTACAGACGCATTCTTTGAAACAGTTTCGGGTCTTACAACAACAGGCGCAAGTATTTTAACAGATATTGAAGCGTTGCCCAAAAGTCTTCTTTTCTGGCGAAGCTTCACCCACTGGATTGGCGGAATGGGCGTTGTTGTTTTTGTCCTTGCCCTTTTGCCGCAAAAGGACACACGTTCAATGCACATAATGCGTGCGGAGGTTCCCGGTCCAATAGTCGGCAAGCTGCTTTCCAAAACCACGGCGACCGCAAGAATTCTTTACCTGCTTTACACCGCTATTACACTGCTTGAAACTTTTATTCTTTACATCGGCAAGGTTCCGCTTTTTGACAGTATAACTCTTGCTTTTTCAACAGCAGGCACCGGCGGCTTTGCCATTAAAAATATAAGCGTAGCGGCTTATGACAGCCTTTATGTCGAAATTGTGCTTTCACTGTTTATGATAATTTTCGGAATAAACTTTAACCTGTTTTACCTTATTCTTGTGCGTCAGGTAAAGCGCGTACTTAAAAGCGAAGAGCTTTGGGTTTACCTTTCGATTATCGCTGTAAGCACGGTAACAATAGCTTTAAACATTCTTCCGGCCGTTAACTCCTTCGGCGCAGCTCTCAGAGATGCAGGCTTCACTGTTTCGTCAATAATATCCACCACGGGCTTTGTCACTGCGGATTTCAATACGTGGCCCACATTTTCAAAATGCATTATAGTTGCTTTAATGCTTGTAGGCAGTATGGCAGGCTCGACAGGCGGCGGACTTAAAATTGCAAGAATTGTTATACTGTTTAAGTCGGGGTTCCGTGAAATACGCCGCGCAATACACCCCGGAACCGTTAAATGTATTAAGCTTGACGGCGCAGTAGTTGACAAGGAAACCGTATCAACCGTCAATTCATATTTTACTATCTATATGGTTATTGTGGCCGTATCAACAATTCTTGTTTCATTTAACAATCTTGACTTTACAAGCACAGTTTCTTCGGTAATTACCTGCATTAACAACGTAGGTCCCGGTCTTAACGCAGTAGGTCCCACAAGTAATTTTTCCTCGCTCACGGATTTTTCAAAAATTGTTTTAACAATTGATATGCTGATAGGCAGACTTGAGATTTTCCCGATGGTTATTCTTTTCTCACCTGCCGCATGGAAAAAGAATTCATAATAAGTTGACGAGCATAATCCGAAACAGCCTGAAAGTGTGCCTTTTCAGTGCTTTTCGGTGTTTCGGGCTTGAAAGGCGTCAGCCTTCCTGCGCTCTCAACAGCCAAAAATCATCTTAAAAATCATCACTTTCAGGTCGAAGATTTTTTATTGAGAAGATTTTTGACATTTCAAGGCACAAAACGCAGATAATCCTGGCGGATTATCGAGTATTTTAACAAAAAATGGCGGAAATAATCCGATAAAAAACTATTTCGGATTATGCTCGTCAACTTAAGGTGACTAAATATGCTCCCTAAAAGAATATACGCAAAAATAAATCTTGACAGTATTGCAAAGAATATAGGCATTGTCCGTAAAAAATTGGGCAAAGACGTTCGCATTATGGGTATTGTAAAGGCAGACGGTTACGGTCACGGCGCAGTTGAGGTTTCAACGCTTCTGTCCGAAATCGGCGTTAAGGATTTAGGCGTGGCAACCGCAGGCGAAGCGGTTTATCTTCGCAAAAACGGTATTGACAGCAAAATTTTAATTCTCGGTCATACCTTTCCCGAAGATTTTTCTTCTGTTCTTACACACAACATTGATTTAACCGTATTTGACCTGCCGTCAGCCGAAATGCTCTCAGAAAAAGCCGTTGAAAACGGTGAAAAAGCAGGCGTTTACATAAAAATTGACGTCGGTATGGGCAGACTGGGCTTTCAGGCTGACAAAAACGGCGAAGAGGATATTAAAAAGCTGTTCAATCTTCGCGGTCTTAATATTCTCGGCGCATTTGCCCATTTCCCGTGCGCAGATTCGGCAGACAAAACCGCCAGCGAAGCGCAAAGGCAGAAATTCTTTGAGTTTACCGATAAAATAATCGCTGACGGCTTCCCGCTTCCTTGCAGACACATTTACAACAGCGCCGCCGCAATTTCACTCGGCGGTCGGTACGGCGATATGGTACGCTGCGGAATTGTGACCTACGGGCTTTATCCGTCAGAAGAATTGAAGGATGTATGCGCTCTTTACCCTGCAATGGAAATCAAAAGCAGTATTTCATTTATCAAAGATGTTCCGAGCGGTTTCACCGTCAGCTACGGCTCAACCTTTGTTACCGACAAGCCGACAAAGGTTGCGACTGTTACGGCAGGCTACTCCGACGGGTATCCGAGATATTTGTCAAACAAAGGCGAGGTTCTTGTACACGGTATGCGCTGCCGCATAATCGGCAGAGTTTGTATGGACCAGTTTATGATTGACGTTACCGCCGTTCCTGATGTAAAAAGCGGCGACGAAGTAACGCTTGTAGGCACAGACGGAAAAGAAACAATCAGTATTGAGGACATTTCAGACCCTGAGGCAAGATTTAACTATGAAACCGTCTGCCTTATAAACAAACGTGTTCCGAGAGTTTACGTAAAAGGCGGAGAAATAGTTAAAATCGAAGACTGTTATGAATAAAATTCCGGAGAAAAAGTAAGGGACGATGCCCACATCGTCCCACAGTGTGTCGAAAAAGTATTGTTCGACACGCTGTGAGGCTGCCGAGAAAGATATAAAATGACGTTTTCTTCGACCCGAAGGCGTACTAAGGTACTCCGAGAGGGAGAAAAAACGTCAAGTGCATAAGTTAACGGACACAGCAGAAGGCTGTGTCCGTTATGTATAACAGATAATTTAAAATTTAATGATAAACTATGCCGACATATTTTTACTTATGCACGCTTTTGTGGCTTTATCGACAGTCTGAGGGACGATGCCCACATCGTCCCAATTTTTTATGTATTCAGTTAAATTACATATGAAAAATACCGTATGTCAGTCCCGACATAATAAACCCTGCAATAAGCACGCCGAGGGCAATTATCGGCAGTGACTTTTTAAGCCTTATATCGAGAAGAGCCGCCATTAAAGCTCCTGTCCAGCCGCCCGTCCCCGGAAGAGGAATTGCAACGAACAGCAAAAGACCCCATGCCTCATATTTCAGTACCTTATCTTTATTCTTCTCTGTCTTCTTCTCAAGCTTATCAATAATCTTTCCGAAAAATTTAAACCGTCTTAAAAATTCAAATATTTTTCTTATAAAAAGAATGATAAACGGAATAGGTAACATATTGCCTAAATAACAGATAATAAATGCTTTCAGAAACGGCATTTCCAAAAGCCTTGCCGCTATCATTCCGCCCCTTATTTCCAAAACGGGCATAACGGAAATCAAAAAAGCCGTCAGCTCCGCAGGCATTTTATCCGTAAAAAATTCAAGTATTCCTTCAACTATTTGCTCAAGCATTTGTGACACCTGCTTTTCAAACTGAGAGGAAGCCCTGCGCGATATAATTTTAATCGGCAGTCCTCCTGAACTTCTTTAAATTTTTTTAAATACGGCACGGGAAGCTGTATTTACGGCATATTGGGCAGGGTTTCCCTCAGCTTTAAGTATGCATTTGCTTTTATAAGAATTTGTCTGTCATTCGGGAACTTTAACGTATCCATAGCTTTTTCATAGCCGAGCCATAAATACTCCTCAATTTCCTCCTGCTGAATGACCGTATGCGTATCCTGCGTGGTTGCAAGGAAAATTATAACCTTTTTTTCAATTTTGTTTTGAATTGAATATTCAGACTTAATGCGAAAATCCGGCAGAAATTCAGCTCTTATTCCCGTTTCCTCCAGCACCTCTCTGTATGCGGTCATATGCTCGTCCTCACCGCGTTCCATATGCCCTTTCGGAAAGCCCCAGTTAAGACTTCTCTTGTTTTTGATTAGCAGAAACCTGACCTCACCGTTTATTATTCTGTAAACTACAGCCCCGCACGATGTTTCGTAAAGACAGCTAAGCTCGTAAGTACCGTCTTTTTCTGCATAAGCTATTGCGTCTTCAATATCGTGAATAATATACCTTTTGCTTTTGGGTGCAACAACGAGAACAATTCCGCCCATATTTTTTCTTTTTATGATTGCTATTACTCTGCCCTCAAACAGCCTTACTCTATGGTTAACTCCCATAATGTATGCGCCCTTGACCGGTGTTCTCGGTTCCAACCCGCTTTCAACCTTACCGAAATTCAGTTCATTTCTGATTCCGTTCTCTGCGTCAAAGGAGTGCATAGGCTTGGTGACACGCACTGTTACATATTTGCCCAGCATAAATTCATACTCCTAAACTAAAACTGAACATATTATACATATTTTATATCTCTCTTGCAATAGGTGACAAAAAGAAATATACATTTTTTTATTTTTATACCGTTTTTTATAAAAAACATATTGTTATTTTAAAGCTCTTGTTGTAAAATAACGATGTATATGTTTATTGTAAAGGATGAAGGATTTTGGCTAACAACAGAAATGATGATTTTGAGGATTTTTATTCAAACGCTCCCTCAAAGCCTAAATTTAAAGTTAATATTGAAGACGACGATATTCAGGAAATTTCTTCTTTTTCCGACAGCTACGGCGCTGAGCCGCAAATAAAATTTAACAGCTCCGCCGACAACAGACGCCGTCAGGAATACTCTTTTGAAGACGCTGACGAGGTTTACGGAAATATGATTCCCGAAGACCCTAACCTTAAAAAGAAGAAAAAGAGAAAGCATCACCCTGTGCTTGCAGTTATATCAATTCTGCTTGTAATTGTAATTGCCGTTACGGGAAGTGTAGGGTATTTTGCTTATTCAACAGTCAAAAATCTTATTGACAGTATAACTGTTGACGAGCCTCTTAAAGAGAACACTTACATTTCCGACTCTGAGCTTTATAAAGACAGCCAGCAAATAAATGTTTTA
This sequence comes from uncultured Clostridia bacterium, assembly GCA_947364045.1. Taxonomy (GTDB): domain Bacteria; phylum Bacillota; class Clostridia; order Oscillospirales; family Acutalibacteraceae; genus Fimenecus. Next base: position 64,973 of record CANARN010000001.1, on the reverse strand, counting down.
CTTGTCGGCACAGACGCAAGAGAAAAGGACGTAAGCTCACGCTCTGACACAATGATTCTTTTGACTCTTGACTACAAGAACCGTCAAATTAAGCTTACATCGTTCCTGCGTGACTCATACGTTACAATCGCGCGCGAGGGTCTGCGTAAAAACAAGCTTAACTCAGCGTATTTCCGCGGCGGAATACAAATGCTTACTGACACTTTAGAGCTGAATTTTAAGGTTGACATTCCCTATTATGCAATTGTTGATTTTGAAATATTTGAAAAGATTATCGACAAGGTGGGCGGAATTGACGTTGAAATTACGGCAAAAGAAGCAAAATACATAAACAGCGGTCATAAAATGACAAAATCAATCAAAAAAGATTTTCCCGAAGAGCTGAAAGAGGGTAAAAATCACTTTACGGGCGGTCAGGCTCTCTGGTATTCAAGAATACGTTATCTTGACTCTGACTTTATGAGAACTCAGCGCCAAAGAAAAGTAATACAGGCTATAATAAACAAGGTGTTTGCGCAGGAGCCTAAAGAAATTTTAGCTTTAGCTCAGGAAATTATGCCGATGTTCCGCACAAACATTCCGTCTGACGACATACTTCAGTTCGGAATTAACGCTCTGCGTGAAAAGGCTTATTCCTTCCCGCTTGTTCAGCACTCAATTCCCGCTGACAAAACCTGGACCAACAAAATAATTTCAGGCGTGGGTGACAGCCTTGTGCTTGACTTTGATAAGAATATTGATTTGCTACACTCGTTTTTAAAAGAGCGCCAGCCGACAGATGAAGAAACCAAATAACCCAAGGGGGACAACATAAATGAAAAAAGCAAAAATGACTCTTGTGTCAGAATTTAAGGATGCAAAAATTGACGAAAGAATTTACGGCTCTTTCATTGAGCATTTGGGCAGAGCTGTTTACGGCGGAATTTACGAGCCGGGTCACCCGTGCGCCGATGAGGACGGCTTCCGTACAGACGTTATTGAAGAAATTAAAAAGCTTAATGTGCCTATTGTTCGTTACCCCGGAGGCAACTTTGTTTCCGGCTACAACTGGGAGGACGGCGTAGGTCCTGTGGAACTCAGACCTAAAAAGCTGGAGCTTGCATGGGGAGTTACAGAGCCTAACCTTTTCGGTACAAACGAATTTGCAAAATGGTGCAAAAAAGCCGATACACAGTGTATGATGGCGGTAAACTTGGGACTTCGAGGTCCTGACGCGGCAAGAAATCTTGTTGAATACTGCAACCACCCGTCAGGCTCATATTGGAGTGACCTTCGCCGTTCGCACGGCTATGAAGCTCCTCACAACATCAAGACCTGGTGCTTAGGCAATGAAATGGACGGTCCGTGGCAAATCGGCCATAAAACAGCCGTTGAATACGGCAGAACCGCTCTTGAGGCCGCAAAGGTAATGAAATGGACTGACCCGTCAATCGAAACAATTATGTGCGGCAGCTCAAATATGGGTATGAGTACCTTCGGCGAATGGGAGGCCACCACTCTTGACATAGCTTTCGACGCAGTTGACTACGTTTCCTTACATATTTATTTTGATAACAGACCCAATGACACAGCGTCATTCCTCGCAAAGTCAATGGTTATGGACGATTTCATTAAAACCGTTGTATGCATTTGCGATTATATTAAGGGCAAAAAGCATTCCAAAAAGCAGATTAACCTCTCCTTTGACGAGTGGAATGTATGGTATCATTCAAACGGCGACCATGTTGACAGATGGAGCGTTGCGCCTCATCAGCTTGAAGATATTTACAATTTTGAGGACGCTCTTCTCGTAGCGCTTCTGCTTATGACACTCTTAAAGCACGCTGACAGAGTAAAAATTGCCTGTATCGCCCAGCTTGTAAACGTTATTGCCCCGATTATGACAGAAAACGGCGGCAAGGTTTGGGAGCAGACTATTTTCTATCCGTTTATGCACCTTTCAAATTACGGCAGAGGCTATACTCTTCACACAGAGCTTGACAGTCCCAAGCACGATACAAAGGAATTTACCGATGTTCCCGATGTAGAGTCTATCGCAACTCTTTCGGAGGATGGCGAAAGCCTTACCGTATTTGCTGTAAACAGAAATCTTGACGAAGATGTTGAGCTTTGCGTTTCTCTGCTTGATTTTGACGGATTTGAGGTTATTGACGCAATTGAAATGAGCGGTTATGACGTTAAGGCTGAAAACGGAATAACAGGCTGTCCCGTTAAGCCCTTCAAAAAAGAAAAGCCCGTTATTGACGGCAAAATTATGAACGTTCCCTTAAAACCTCTTTCGTGGAACGTAATCAGACTTGCAAAAACAAAATAATTGTAGTAAAATAATTAATGATTTAATTTTACATAAACAAAATGCTGTTGAAAGAGTGATTTTATGGCTGCAAAATGTCCCGAATGCGGATACACTTTAAAATTTTGGAATATAAAAGCAGAATGTCCCAAGTGCGGAGTGAACATTCCTAATCACAAATGGGAAGAGCGTCTTGAGGAGGATGCAGATATTGCCGAAACCTCATTTGCAAGACTTCATTACAGAACTAAAAACTTTAAATCGGCTCTGTTCGGCTCAAAGCTTCGCATTGCCCGTTTTGTAATGACCTTTGCCCCGCTTATTGCCCTTGTGCTTCCGCTTTACACCTTTAAGCTTTCTCTTCCGTTCTATGAAGAAAAGCAAACGGTTTCTTTTCTCACTTTCATTTTAAACTATCTTCTTAAAAATGATATCGGCTCAGTTATCGCTCTTGCCGGCGGAGAGGTTCTCGGCAATGCGGCGACGCTTTTAATTGCCGCTTGCGTAGCTTTGCTGTTCTCAGTTGTCTGCGGTGTTCTTAATTTTTTGGTTATTCTCATTGCAGGTATGAATTTACGGTACATTTTTAATGTTATTCTCAATGCTTTAAGTACCGTTTCCTTCGGCGCGGCGGCATTCTTATTCATTAAATTCACAAGCGAATGTGAAGCCTTGGGCGGCGGAATCATCACAAACGGTACTGTCGGCTTTGGATTTATTGTAGGCTGCGTTCTATTTGCGGTTAACTTTGCGTTAAACATTATTGCAGGTAAATCCTTTAAAGCGCAAAAAGAAAATCAGCCTGACCTTGACGGATTTGTTGAAAACGAGCTTCGTGAACTCCGCAATCCTAAAACAGCTGAATAATACTTAGAAGTAATTGCGTTTAACGGGCAGTCGTTTTGTGACTGCCCGTTTTTTGTATTATTCTGTTTCAAAATAAACCCTGTATCTGCCGTGAACAATTTCATAAAAGGGAACGAGCGTATGCCCGTAAACCGTAAACCGTAAATCGCCGCATCTTTTAACATCTGTGTTTTTAAGCGGAGGGCAATACACTTCTTCCTGTTCCGTTAAATCATTTTCGCCTGCTGTACGGTCGCTTTCGGGACATTCTTTATTTCCCATATACTCAGAAAGCAATATTTCGCCGTAAGTGAAATACACAAATCTGACGTCATCGCATTTTATGTGTTTTTTAATTTTTCTCGGCAGATAAATTTTAACTGCATCCCCTGCTTTGAATGAAGCCGATATTTTAACATATCCGTTTTCGCTCTCACAGTATTCGGTTTCGCAGTATTTCACCTTAAAATCTTCACACCAAGCAGGTTTTCTTAAATATACTGTACCGCTGTAATCCCTTGTAAATTCAAGGATTTTTACATTCTCTTCAATCGTTCTCATCCGAACAGATATATTTTCGCAATCAAATTCCGAGTCAATATAAAGATTTACATATAACTTCTCGTCATAGTTAAAAATCAACTTATTATATGTAAACGGATTTTCAAGCCCTGAACCGAAGCAACACCAAAATGAATTCTCCGGCGTTGAATAAACCTTGTAATTTCCCGGCTTTAAACCTACAAAATAAGTTTTCATTCCGATTTCGTCCTGCGACGGTAAAATATGATTATAAAGAGCATTTTCAATATAATCAAAATATTTGCTGTCCTTGTTTTTTTGCCAAAGCATTGCGGAAAGTGTAATCATATTATTCGTATTACAGGTTTCGCAGGTGTTTGTTTTAAGAGGCATTTCATCTTTTCCGCTGAAATGCTCCGCCACTCCGTGACCGCCTATGGCATAAGTTCGATTATTAACAACTGTGTCCCAAAAATAGCTTGCCGCATTATAAAGATAAGAGTCACCGCCGTTTAAATAAACCTGCAATGCGCCTATAATCTTTGGAATCTGCGTATTTGCGTGAAGTCCCGAAAGAATATCCTCACCATTTGAAAGCGGCAACAATAAATTTTCTTCGCAGAAAAATTCAGCCGCCGTTTTGAATTTTTCATTACTTGTGTGCTTGTAAAGCCTTGAAAGCACATCATTCATTCCGCCGTATTCACATTTTAAAAGTCTTAATCTTTGCTCAGCATTTAAAAGCGATGTTGTATTGTAAACCCATTCTCCCAATTTCGCAGCTACGGTAAGTGCATCCTTTGTGCCGATATTTTCATAAATATCAATAAGGCCTCTGAAAATTTTATGAAGAGAATAATACGGCACCCACCAGCCTGCAAGCTCAAATCCGCCCGCAGTAAAGCCGTCAGGGTCGGAAAACACCTTATCAAAGCTCTCTTTTTCGGGAAAGCCCGCAATATATCCGTTATCTCCCTGTAAATCTTTAAGTGTGTTCACACAGTATTCCGCTCTTGATTTTGCCTCAATATCTCCGTCAACCGCATAAAGAAACGACAGAGCAGACATATAATGCCCGAGAGTGTGACCCGATATACCCTTTGCCTCCCAGCCGCCGTAACGCTCTGCCAACGGTTTCTTGCCCATTGCCTCAAAGCACGGCGCTAAAAGCCTGTCGGGCGACAAGGTCATAAGCATTTTTCTTCCTGTTTCAAAATAAGTGCTGAACAAGTCATCATAAATTACAGTTTTCATTATTTCCCCTCAAAATATAAAAAAGGTCTGTCAAATGCAGACCTTTAATTTATATATCCTTATAATAAATATTTCTTAAAAGACCGCCGTATTTCTCCTTTTGTGAATGAAAAACATAACCGTTCTTTATAAAATTATTTTTACTGAATTCATTATCAGGCGAAACGGTTGCAAAAATTTTCTTAAAACCTTTTTCCCTTGCTTTTTGCCCAAGCTTTTCAATAAAAGCCGTCTGCAAACCGTTTCCTCTGTAAGACGGCCGTACAATAACAAGCTTAAAATTAACCGACTGTTTTGCAATATCCTCTGAAAATCCTGCGCTTAGAGCAATACTTTCACTTGTCAGTTTCGGGTCAAAAAGCACAGCAAAGCCCGCCATTTCTCCTTTATAAAAAGCGCCTAAGGTGTAATGCGGTTCGTTAAGGCAAGCGGCTAAGGCATCTCTGCTGTTTCTGCGGAGAAGAGAATCGTCAGCCATTGCTTCAAATGCCTCTTCCTGAATCAGACAAATTTCATCTAAATCTTCTAAAGTACATTCTTTAAATTCAAATGCGTCTTTTGACAGCTTCATATCCAATTACCTTTTTTTACTCAAAAGTTTTTCGTATGCCTCTTTGCTGAGCTGTTTGTCAAGCGAATACTCGTCGTGAAAAACCGTTCTGCCGTTTTTCGTTCTGTACTTTATCCAATCCCTTTCAAGCCTGTAAAGATTCCTGAAATTGTTAGGCAGTTTAACAAGCTTCTGCTTTTGAACATAAGGATTGTGTACCGCTATGAAAAACCTGTACCCGAACAAATCGTCAAACATATCTATTGACAGCGTATTTCTGTCAATAAGCAATTGAAAGACCTCAAAAAATGTAAGATAATTTGAAATATCAATATTGTCAAGCTCTAAATCGGGACAGCTTTCAAAATCATAGCTTTCAAAAAGAGTATATGCTTTTTTGTAATCTTCATTCTCAACAAACATCTGGTTAAGATTCGCAAGAAACTCGCCCTCGGAAACCTTTCTCGCCTGAAAAAGCTCGATGCCCAAAAGCACAACGCTTAAAGCGGCAATTATTCCCGAAAAAAGCTGGAGAACGTCAAATCCGCCCAATTTACCGAAAACCATTATTACAACTGCAATAACAAGCATTGCGGCATAAACTATTGCAGACCTTCTTCTTTTCATAGCCTGACCCGACTTTCTTATTTCAATTAAAATTCAATCTTTTCTGAGATGTAATTTACAAGCTCAGAAATCGGCATTCTTACCTGCTCCATAGTATCTCTGTCACGAACGGTAACGCAGTTGTCGGCAGGTGTATTTTCATCGCCTACTGTCTGGAAATCGACAGTAATGCAGAACGGCGTGCCGATTTCGTCCTGGCGGCGGTAACGCTTGCCTATGGAACCTGCATCATCATAATCTACATTAAAATGTTTTGACAGCTCCGAATAAATTTCGTCTGCCTTTTCGCCCAGTTTCTTTGAAAGCGGAAGGACAGCCGCTTTAACAGGCGCTATCGCAGGGTGGAAATGCATTACCACACGCGTATCGTTCTTTTCGGCATCTACCGTTTCTTCATCATAAGCCTCTGTAAGAAGAGCCAAGAATAAACGCTCAACACCCAGCGACGGCTCAATAACATAAGGAACATATTTTTCGTTTGTTACAGGATCGAAATATTCAAGTGACTTACCGCTTGTATTTATATGCTGTGTTAAGTCATAGTCCGTTCTGTCGGCAACACCCCAAAGTTCTCCCCAGCCAAACGGGAATAAATATTCAAAGTCTGTCGTTGCCTTTGAATAGAAGCAAAGCTCTTCAGGGTCATGGTCGCGAAGTCTGAGATTTTCAGGATTTATATTGAGAGAATAAAGCCAGTCACGGCAGAAGCCTCTCCAATAATCAAACCATTCAAGGTCTGTTCCGGGCTTGCAGAAAAATTCAAGCTCCATTTGCTCAAATTCACGTACACGGAAAATAAATTTACCGGGAGTAATTTCGTTTCTGAATGATTTTCCGACCTGCGCAATACCAAAAGGAATCTTTTTTCTTGTTGTTCTCTGAACATTTTGGAAATTCACAAAAATACCCTGCGCTGTTTCAGGTCTGAGATAAATTTCAGAAGTAGTATCCTCAGTTACACCCTGAAATGTTTTAAACATCAGATTAAACTGACGAATGTCCGTAAAATTGTGCTTACCGCAGTTCGGACACGGAATATTATGCTCTTCTATATATGCGCTGAGCTGTTCATTTGTCCACCCCGCAACATTCGTGCCGTCAAATTCTTCGATAAGATTGTCTGCTCTGTGGCGTGTTTTACATTCACAGCAATCCATAAGCGGATCCGAAAAACCGCCCAAATGCCCCGAGGCAACCCAAGTTTGCGGATTCATAAGGATTGCGCAATCAAGTCCTACATTATATTTATTCTCGTGAATAAATTTTTTTCTCCACGCTTTTTTTATATTTTCTTTCATTTCGACGCCCAGCGGTCCGTAGTCCCAAGTGTTTGCAAGACCGCCGTAAATTTCACTGCCCGGAAAAACAAATCCTCTTGTCTTACTTAGCGCTACAAGCTTATCGAGAGTTTTTTCTGTGTTTTTAAGCATTATATATCCATCCTTAAAAAATATTTTACTGAATATTTAGTTTATAATAATTTGGAAATAAAGTCAAGTAAATAAAGGACTTCAAACGCATTTTATGACAAAAATTGCGCAATTTTTAAATTTTTTCTCAAAGCCTCTTGACAGTCACGTGAACACGTGATATAATCAAGTAAACTTTAAAAAGGTTCGCGAAACCGAAAAGAGTTTAAAATATAAAAAGGAGTTTAAAAAATGAAACAAAAAGCTATTTTAGTTGATGAAAGCTTAAAAGAGAAATTTTCAGGCGCATTCGGCAAAAAACTGATTATTGCAGTTGTTGTTTTGCTTGCAGTAGTAATTCTTGCCGCAAACTGCATTACAATTGTCGAAGCAGGTCACACAGGCGTTGTCGTTACACTCGGTAAGGTAAACGAGGGTGTTATGCAGGAGGGAATTCACGTAAAAGCCCCCTTCGTACAAAAGATAGTAAAAATCGACAACAGAATTACAAAGCTGGAGGTTCAGACCGAAGCATTCTCAAAGGACTTGCAGACAGTTACAACCACTCTTGCCATCAACTACCGTGTTGACACGAGCAAATCCTACAGCATCTACAAAAACATAGGCGCTGATTATGAAACCGTGCTTGTAGTTCCCGCTGTAAATGAGGTTCTTAAAGCCATTACCGCGCAGTACACTGCTGAAGAAAGCGTTACAAACCGTGCGCTGATTTCGGACGGACTTGTTGAAGGTCTTAACGAAAAGCTTAACAGCATAGGACTTTACGTTACGGATGTTAACATAATTAACTTTGATTTCTCCGAAGCATTCATCAATGCTATTGAGGAAAAACAGGTTGCACAGCAAAAGCTGCTTAAATCCGAAACAGACAAGCAGACAGCTATTATCAATGCAGAGGCAAATGCCGAAACCATAAGAATTAAAGCTGAAGCGGAGGCAAAGGCAAACAAAATTATCAACGATTCACTCAGCAAAAATGTTATTGAGTATAACAAGGTTGAAAAATGGAACGGAGAGCTTCCCAAAGTTACGGGCAACGGCGGCAGTCTTGTAAGCTTTGATTCACTGACAGATGAGCAACCCAAAGGCTAAAATCACAACAAAACGAAACCCTCGCTTTTTAAGGCGGGGGTTTTAAATCTTTAATGTTTTTTAATAACGTACGGACAGGTACCCACACCTGTCCGTACTGCTATATAGTAAATATTCTTGTTTATTCGCTGATTTCAAATCCGTTTGCTCTGCGCTTTTCGGCAAGCTCAGCTTGCATTTGCGTTTTATATTTACCTGAAATCTTATAGAAGAACATCGGTATTGAGCAAAGAAGAAGGCTGAGTCCCGGTACTACTGAAACGAGAGAGAACATCGCAAAATTCTGAGTTCTTGTAAGCTCGGTCGCCGCCATAACAGTCGTAGAATTGAGCATCTGCGACGGTTCAAAGCCAATTGCCATATACATTACAACTATTCCGCAGGTTGAAAGAGCCGAACCTAACTTGTTGATAAAGCCCTGACAGGCAGAACCCACAGCGTTGTCCCTGTGCCCCGTTGTCAGCTCCATATAATCAAGACAGTCATAAATCATCGCAATTGAAATTGTATTTATAACGCCCAGAGGTATGCAGGAAATCAAAATAAACGGAATGCAAATATAAAGATTTGCCGTAAACCAGCCTATGAGAGTTGTGCATACGCTTGCCGCAAAGCCTGCAAGACAGGTGGTAATTAAAAGCTTTTTGTAGTCAAACTTTTTCATAAGCATAGGCATAAAGAGCGTTGCGCCGAACATTCCCACAACGGCGCACACCTGGAATATGGTTTTAACAGTTGAAACAGACGCCGCAATAGCCGCAGTTTTTTCCTCAAGAGTCATTCCGTTAAGGTCCGGACCTATATAAAATGCATAACGGGCAACGTGTATTGCCGCCGCCTGAACCATATATCTTCCTGAAGAAAGCACACCCATTGCAATTACAAGCAACAAAGGCTTACAGTGCATCATTCTTGAAAGCAGCGAGCCGTCGCCCTTTTTCTTTTTCATTACAGGCGGAACAGCGCGCTCTTTAATGTGGAAATAAGAATTGATATACATAACCGTACCTATTGCCACTACTGCGCCTGCAATTATAAGGTACTGCTTTTTGTTATATTCCTCAGGATTTTCGGTCGAAATAAATTTCGGGAGCAAAAGACCTGCCGCAAAGAAGAATATTTCGGGAAGAGCCGAGCCGACGCTGTTCCAAATTTTGCTGAAGGACACAACTGAGCTTCTCTCTTCAGGGTCGGGAGTTAAAACATTGGGAAGACTCCAGAAAGGAACGTCAGCCATAGTGTAAACCATTCCCCAAAGCACATAAACCACAGCTGAATAAACCATTAATTTATTCATTGAAAGACTTGGACTCAAATACATTAAAACCGTCAAAACAGCTATGGGCGGCGCGGCAAAAACAATGTAAGGCTTAAATTTGCCCCATTTTGTAGTGCTTCTGTCTGCAATTACACCCATAAGTGGGTCATTGATTGCATCCCAAACTCTTGCGAGAAGCATAAGAAGCAACACGAACATTAACGGCAGGTGCAGAACATTTACATAGTAGTCGCTAATGTAGCTTGACATCATAGCGTAAATCATTCCCTGACCCATTCCGCCTATTGAGAACATCCATAATTCTTTTTTGCCGACATATCTTTTCTTTTCCATAATTCCCTCCTGTAAAAGAATTATTTAAACAGCGGAAGCGGCAAAAGAGTTGCCGCCAGCGCAAACTGACCCAAGTAATAGAGCGTATGGTTAATCACAACATTGGGATTTGTATTGCCGCCTTTTTTGAAATATATTGTTGACAGAACCAAATCAGAAAGCAGAAATGCAACGGCGCCGACAGACAGCAGAATTGTATTTCTCGAAAAATCGTTTACAACCATACTGAAAATTGAAAGGAACGCTGTCATGGCAACAAAGAACGAGTAAACCGCGACAATTTTTCTGTATTTACCGTAATCAAGCTTCATAAGCTTTTCTGTAAGTATTACCCCGACCGCCAAGACCGCTGAAATTCCGCAGCACATTGCAAAATGCGACGGCTTTAAGGTGTACTGATTTATAATTGCGGCGCAAAAGAAAACATGCCCCGCCATAAAGCTTATAAACCCCGAATAAAGAAAAATGCCGCTGTCTTTTTCATAACAGTATTTAAGGTCAAGCCAAATATCGCCCAAAAGGCTGAAAATAAAGCCTAAAATCATCATAACTCCGTAAACAAACTGTTTTTTCGGAATCATTTCCTCTCCGTTAATTGAAAAAGCCAACGCCGCAAATGCCGTGCCGATAAAACACATTGACGCTCCCGCCTTGCAGTACATAGCGGGAAGACCGCCTTTTTTAACTCTTAAAATCAAAAAAGCAACGGTCGTCAGTACTCCGACAGCAATAACTGCCGGAAAAATGTAATCCATTATCATAAAAAAATCCCCTTCCTTATTTTCCCATAAAAATAATTATACTGATAATTGCAGAAAAAAACAATTATCAGTATAGACAAAAACATATTGTTCTTTTAGTCAGTTTTGCTTGCGAACAACGCCGTATTCATCATCTAATCTGTAATACGGACAGTTATAATCGGGAGATGACAGAAAACGTACCGTTTCATCCTCATCAAACGACACATCGCAGCAATACTCGTCAGCTTCTTCGTCGTAATAATAATTCGCACAGGTTTCACAGTCAGTTGCCAATTAAAACACCTCGGATATCTTAATAATATAATTGAATATTATCACAAATAAAATCAGTTATCAACAAAAATTCACATTTTATTCATTGACTAACGCATTTGTTTGAATTACAATATTATACATACTTTGAAAGTCGGTGAAATTATGAGCCTTGTTGAAGTAAAAGATTTATACAAGATATATAACCCGGGTGAAAATGAGGTCAGAGCGCTTGACGGCATTAACCTTACAGTTGAAAAGGGCGAATTTTTGGCCATAGTCGGTCAGTCGGGTTCGGGAAAATCCACCTTTATGAATATGATAGGTCTTTTGGATATACCCACCTCGGGAACATATCTGCTTGACGGAATTGACGTTTCAAGTATGAGCGACGATGAGCTGTCCGAAATACGCAATAAAGAAATAGGCTTTATTTTTCAGGGCTTTAACCTTATTTCAAGCCTGAGCGCAGTTGAAAATGTTGAATTGCCTTTGGTTTACAGAGGAATGAAAAAAGAGGAACGGCGCCGTCTTGCTCTTGAGGCGCTGGAGCGTGTGGGACTTTCACACAGGCTTAACCACCTGCCTAAGCAAATGTCAGGCGGTCAGCAGCAAAGAGTGGCAATTGCAAGAGCAGTTGCAGCGCGTCCCCCGATTATTCTTGCAGACGAGCCTACGGGCAACCTTGACAGCCATTCGGGCGTTGAGGTTATGAAAATTCTTCACGAGCTGCACGAAGAGGGCAGAACAATAATCCTTATTACCCATGATAATGAAATTGCAAAAGAAGCGCAAAGGGTAATCCGTGTCCAAGACGGTCAGATTATCGCGGATTATCGCAATGATTAAATGCATTTTGCATAAATAAAACACATTTTCTTTATGTAATACCGAGAAATATTAAAAACGCCGTAAAAAATTATGGCGTTTTTTTTGGTTTTATGATAAAATGTTTAAATACTTAATTAAAAGCTAAATTTTACGGAGGGGTATTTTATGAAAAAGCGTTTTCCTAAAAGGCTGATTTGTATTATTGTTGCATTTTTAATAGCATTTGCAAATCTGCCGTTCTATGCTCTCGCCGCAAACACGGCGGGCAATCTGAACTTGGGAATTATCAGCGATACTCACTATTTTGCCCAGAGCAGTATGGGCGGCAGTATGGCAGATTTCATTGAATTTTCCAAGCTCAACAACTCATCGACCTATGTAGCAAATGCCGCTGTTGACTGCGCGTTTGCCACCTTTAAAGAACAAGCCGCTAAGGGTGAGCTTGACTTTGTACTTATCCCCGGCGACTTAACACGTAACGGCGAAAAAGCAGGACACATTGCTTTCGCCGAAAGACTTCGTCAGTTTGAGCAGGAAACGGGTGTTCCCGTTTATGTTATCAACGGCAACCACGATATAAATAACACAAAAGCTTCAAGGTATGACGGTCAGAAATATGTTAAAGACACTCCGACCTCACCTGAAGAATTCCGTGAAATATACAGTGAATTCGGCTATAACGAGGCTGTAAGCACCTATGCTCCGCCCAGCGAGAAAAAGGCAGGCGGTCTTTCTTATACTGCAAATTTAGGTGACAAATACCGTCTTATCGCTCTTGACGGCGGACGTTACAGTCCCGACAACACTGACAAGGGTGACAGCGAACACGAAACAGCCGGCTCTTTTTCTGAAGACCTTTTGAAATGGGCTGTTAACGAGTGCAAAAAGGCTGAGGCTGAGGGCAGAATTGTTATAGGTATGAACCATTTCAATATTGTTCCCCATTTTGACACAGAGGAAGACCTTTTCCAAGCCTTCGTTCTCAAAGAGTGGGAAAGAATGGCAGACACACTCGCAGACGCAGGTATGCACTATATGATTTCAGGTCACTTACATTCACACGACGTTGCTGAATATGTAAGCGACAACGGTGAAAAGATTACAGATATTGCAACTGCTTCTCTTATTAACTATCCGAATATGTTCAGAACGCTTAAATTCAGCGCCGCAAGCGTAAAGAATGTTAAGTGTGAATATATTTCTCATGACATTGACGAAACTGTTCCTGTTGTAATAAACGGAGCAGAGCAGCCAAAACCGTTCAAAAATCAGTGCTTCGGAGTTAACTTCGGTGCAGGCGGGGTTAAGAGCTTTGTAATGAACCTGCTTGAATATCAGCTCAAATACGGCTTCGGCGCAGATGCAAAGGAAGCGGGCGGACTTTACAACTATCTTACAGAGAAAATAGATTTTGACACTCTTTTGAAAGATGCGGTTAAGAACGATTTACTCGGCGGAATTTCTGCAACAGCCGTAAAATCTCTTCTGTTCTCCATTTGCGCTCAGGTAGATAAGACTTATCTTTCAGACCCTGACAACACATTGGCGATTATTGAGCCTATGATTGACAAATTGCTTGACACGGTTATTTCTGATGTTCCCTGCACAAAGTTTAAAGACACCTTGGGCTTTGGCAGCAAAGGCGATAAGGGTACAGTAGGCGACCTTGCTTCTACCGTTTTGGCGTACCACTACGCTAACAATGAGGACCCTGAGAACGACGCATTTCTTAATGACGCTCTCAACCGTTTCAAAAATCACAAGAACGGAAAAACTATTGTTGACGCTCTGTTCACGGTAATTCTTGATGATCTTTTACAGGACGAGATTCTCAAAAAGATTAAAATCGACCCGCTGTCATTGGGCATCAACGGTGAAAAAGGTGAAGCGATTCAAGGTCTTGTAGATACAATCTTCGGCGCTTTGGGAATAAATTTTGAAGGAATCGGACTCAGTGACATTATCTCCGCTGTTCTCAAAACAGGCGTAATCGGCGAGGGTGAAAATCTCAGCGATGCCGTTTATGCAATTTGGGGCGACTATTTAACACAAAGCCAATATGATATTATTGACGAAGAATTTTACAGAATCCTTAAAGACTTTACTCATGACGAAAATCCCGCAAAGCAGGCTGACTACAACGGCTTTGCCAATTACACAGGCAAGAGCGCTGTTCCCGTAACAAAAGACAATATGCGCCTTCCCGGAAATATTGCCGTTACCTTCGGTAAGGATTCATCAGGCACAAAAAATATTTCCTACTACACAAAATACAGCCTTACAAGAACCGATATTCAAATTGTTCCTTATTCTGAGAAGCCGGACTTCAGCAAAGGCTCAACCGTTAAATTTAAATCCACGGCTCTGAGTGAATTGGTTGAACGCCACTACTCCTGCATTGATTTAGGTTTTATCGGAATTATTGAACATCCGATTTACATTAACCGACATACAATCTCTGTCAGCGGTCTTGAAGCCAGTAAAAAGTATTCATACCGCGTAGGCGATGCTGCTCGCGGTTGGTGGAGCGAGCCTGCCGTATTGGAAACAGCGGATAACAGCACAGCCTTCGGATTTATCCACGCAACAGACCCGCAGTCTGTTACTGATTCGCAGTATGCAGACAACTGGGCTTCTATGCTTGGCACTGCATTCAAAAATCACGATGCGAGCTTCATCCTCAGCACCGGTGATATGGTAGATAACGGCGGCAATTTCCGTCATTGGCAGAAAATGTTCAACACAGCGTCCGCAACGCTTATGAACACAACTCTTATGGCAGCGGCTGGCAACCATGAGGCTAAGGAAGACTTTGCGCAGGTAAATAACTATTACCTTACAAATCTTCCGAAGCAAGACACAGCAAGCGGTGCTTACTATTCATTTGACTATAACACTGCGCACTTTGCAGTTCTTAACACAAATGACCTTAACAGTGACGGCACCCTTTCGGACGCTCAGCTTCAATGGCTCCGCGACGATATGGCGGCTACTGACAAGGCGTGGAAATTCGTCGCTCTTCACAAAGCGCCTTATTCAAACGGCGCGCACTTTGACGACAGCGATGTTAAAGCTCTTCGCAATCAGTTTTCAACACTTATGCCCGAGCTTAATATTGACATTGTATTCCAGGGTCATGACCACGTTTATATGCGTACGGACGTGTTAAAGGCGAACGAGATTCAGGAAACCGAAACTCAAAAGCTTAAATATAACGGTCTTGAATATACCTCAAAGATTAAGCCTGACGGCACGGTTTATTCAATAAACGGCACAGCAGGCGTTAAGCACTACACGCCGAAATCCAACGAGGAAACAAGCGGAGCATTCCCCGCTCCCGAAGCAGTTGTTGACATTAAGCTTCCCACATATTCCTACATCCAAATCGACGGCGGAAACCTTTATTTTGACTCCTATGCAACTCAAAACGGCAAGGAAAAACGTATTGACTCCTTTGCAATTTCAAAGGTTATCACTCTTCCCGACGGTACGGTTATTGACGGAACAACAGGCGGTACACAGACCGGCGACAACAACGGTAATAACGTAAACGGCAATATTACAGACACATCGGCAATTCAGAATTCATTTGTGACAACGGTAATCGTCATTATTACCGCTCTCGCATCTGCTGCCGCTGTTACCGCATTCGTTATTGTTAAGCGCCGCCGCGAAGAGGCATAAAAACAAACATAATATATTCGCAAAATAAAATTTAACTGTACGGTGGGATTTTATTCCCGCCGTATTTTTTTACCATACGCTGTAACTTCATAAACAAATCAAATCGTAGGGGCTAACAAGTCGGCTGTCCGTTGTAAAAATCAATCTATTAACTCATTTTCCACGGCACGCCGAGGTCGGCGCACCGTACAACACAAAAAATACAGTAATTTGAAATTTCGCAAAACATACGCCAGCCAAAAAATCCCCTTGACTTTAAAATTAAAATTTGATATACTTTATTCGATATCTTAAACGCTGTGACCAAGGCAGTAAGAGGTATTTCGGGCGCTTTTCAAGAGAGCCGTGTCAAAGGCTGAAAGCACGGTAAAGCATAAATACTATCTGAATTTCACTTGCGAGCGGTTCTGCTGAAATAAAATTAGGCAGAAACGGGTTGTTCACGTTACAGAACACAGGAGTGTTTGCTTCATGCAAAAAATTGGGTGGTACCGCGGAATTTTATTCGTCCCTTGTAGTTTTTACAAGGGATGTTTTTTATTTGCAGTAAGAGTAAAGCGTAAGCCGTATTACCCCTCAGTCTCGCTAACGCTCGACAGCTCCCCTTTCAGGGGCGCCGAGAACCCGCAAAGTTATCTGCAATTTCCACGGGACGATGTGTGGGCATCGCCCCCTACAAAATCTGTATTTAATATACCATTGAAAGGGTTGATTAATATGAAAGAAAAACTTGAAGCTATCCGCAAAAAAGCGGAAGCAGAACTTGACTCACTTACAAGCCCTGAGCAAATTGAAAGCTTCAGAGTTGCCGTTCTCGGCAAAAAAGGCGAGCTTACCTCTATTCTTAAAATGATGGGCAAACTTTC
This sequence comes from uncultured Clostridia bacterium, assembly GCA_947364045.1. Lineage (GTDB taxonomy): Bacteria > Bacillota > Clostridia > Oscillospirales > Acutalibacteraceae > Fimenecus. The sequence continues at coordinate 48,350 of CANARN010000001.1, read as the reverse complement.
CGCTGAGGAAAGACCTGTTATGGGTCAGCTTGCGAATGATGTCCGTTCATTTATTGAGGAAAAAATCACTGAAAAAGCAAACGAAATCAAAGAAAAAGAGATGCAGAGGGAAATCGACAGTATGCCGCTGTTTGACGTTTCGGCACCGTCTGATTTATCCCGAGGCTCATACCACCCCATTACGCTTGTTCAGCGTGAATGTGAAAGAATCTTTAAATCAATGGGCTTTACCGTTGAGGATTACAGCGAGGTTGTAACGGACTATGAGTGCTTTGAATCCTTAAACATTCCGAAGCACCACCCTGCACGTGATATGCAGGACACCTATTATTTAGAAAACGGTCAGCTTTTAAAATCGCAGACCTCCGCCGCACAAAATGCAATTTATAAAAAATATAAAGACGCTCTTATAAACGACGGTGTTCCGATTAAGGCAATTTTCCCCGGAAGATGTTTCAGAAACGAGGCTACCGACGCTTGCCACGAAAACACATTCTTCCAAATGGAAGGCGTTATGGTTGACAAGGACATTTCCATTTCAAACCTTATTTACTTTATGAAAACAATGCTTTCCGAGGTTTTCCGAAAAGACATTAAGGTTCGCCTTCGCCCCGGCTTTTTCCCGTTTGTTGAGCCTGGATTTGAGCTTGATATAAGCTGTCTTATCTGCGGCGGCGAGGGCTGCCCCTCCTGCAAGCACTCAGGCTGGCTTGAACTTTGCCCCTGCGGAATGATTCACCCTGAGGTTCTTAAAGCAGGCGGAATTGACCCCGATAAATACACAGGCTTTGCATTCGGTCTCGGTCTTACAAGACTTGCTATGATGAAATACGGAATTAAAGATATTCGTGACTTAAACTCGGGAAGCCTTAAAAGTCTTTCTCAGTTTACGGACGACGAGAATTAAGAAAGGAGCGAAATATTATGTTTTTATCAATGAACTGGATTGCAGATTTTGTAGATTTAACAGGGCTTGACCGTCTTGACCTTATTCACCGCTTCTCTCTTTCCACTGCTGAGGTTGAAAATGAGATTTTTATGAAAGGCTCTGACCTTTCAGGCGTGGTTGTTGCAGAGATTAAATCTGTTGAGCCTCATCCCGATTCAAAAAAGCTTCATCTTTTAAAGGTTGACATAGGCGAAGAAAATCTTGTTGATGTTGTCTGCGGTGCTCCCAATGTCAGAGTCGGAATGAAAACCGCATTTGCAAAGGTAGGCGCTCAAATAGGCGATATTACAATTACACCCCGCCCACTTGCAGGCTTTATGTCAAACGGTATGTGCTGCTCAGAAAAGGAAATCGGTATCTCCGACGACCATTCGGGAATTATGGACATAACAGATGATGTTCCGAACGGCACTGACATAAAAGACGTTTACGAAATTGACGATATTGTGTTTGAGGTTGACAATAAATCTCTCACGAACCGCCCTGACCTTTGGGGTCATTACGGAATCGCCCGTGAATTTGCGGCTCTCGCAGGAAGACCCTTAAAGCCTCTTCCGACCGCTGACCTTTCGGCATATAACTCACTGCCTAAGGTTGATATGAAAATTGAAGACCCGCTTTGCCAGCGTTATTCATGCTTACAGGTTGAAAACATCAGCGTTTCCGTAAGCCCTGTTAATATGCGAATCCGTCTTTTCTACTGCGGAATGAGAGCCATTAACTTCCTTGCAGACCTTACAAACTACCTTATGCTTGAAATGGGTCAGCCAATGCACGCCTTTGACTCACGCAAGGTAGAAAAAATCCGTATCAAGCGTTTCAAAGAGCCTTTCGTTTTCCAAACCCTTGACGGCGTAAACAGAAATATTGATGAAAATACTCTTATGATTTGCAACGACAGCACTCCCGTTGCCATTGCAGGTATTATGGGCGGTCTTGACTCTGAAATCGTTGACGATACAACCACTCTTACACTCGAATCTGCAACCTTTGACGCAGTTTCAATCCGTAAATCAACCGTTCGCCTCGGTCACAGAACAGACGCTTCAATGCGCTATGAAAAATGCCTTGACCCTGAAATGACAGTTCCCGCAATTGCAAGATTTGTCGAAATATTAACATCTGTTGACAGCGGCGCTAAGGTTGTTTCTTCACTCACGGACGAATACGCTTATCATTATGACAAAGTAACGCTCAATTTTGACAAGGCTTTTGTTGACAAATACACAGGGATTGAAATCAGCAGCGATACAATTGTAAAAACGCTCCTGTCGCTCGGCTTTGAGGTTTCTCTTGACGGTGACAGCTTCACGGTAGGCGTTCCGTCTTGGCGCGCCACAAAGGACGTTACAATTAAGGCTGACATTATTGAAGAAATTACAAGAATTTACGGCTATGACAACTTTGACATTCACACAAGCCGCGCGCCCCTTTACCCTGTGCGCCCCTATGAAGAAAAAACGGTTGAAGATAAAATTAAGGATATTCTTGTTAAACGTTATTCCCTTCACGAGCTTCATTCTTACGTTTGGGCATATTATGATGAATACAAGGCCCTCGGAATTGAAGTTGCGGACAACATTAAGCTCGTTAATGCAACAAATCCCAATATTGAAACTATCCGCCGTTCAATTGTTCCCACACAGCTTGTTCAGGTTCGCTCAAATGTAGGCTTTGCAACTGATTTCGGCGTATTTGAAATCGGCAGAACCGTAAACGGACTTAAAGATGACGGTCTGTGCGACGAGCATAAAAAGCTTTGTATTACCCTTTACAGCAAAACCGAAGGTATTGAAACGCTTTATTTCCGTCTGCGTGATATGCTCTGCGTTATTGCTTCGGACATTAAGCACCGCGAGCTTTCCTTTAAGGCGGTAAATCCCGAATACAACTATGAACATCCGCGAAATCTTAACGAAATTCTCTGCAACGGAGTTTCTTTGGGAAAAATGGGTATAGCCTTCCCGTCCGTTGCGAAGAAAATCGACAAAAAAGCAAATATTGTATTCGCTGAAATCGACATTGCAGCTTTTGCAAGCCTCACTGCTGCTCCCATTGTTTATGATGAGCCGTCAAAATTCCCGGGAATCGACATTGACCTTTCCTTTGTTTCAGATATTTTTGCGCCTATCGGCGATGCAATAAAAAATGCTGACTGCGCACTTATAAAAAATGTTCAGGTAATTGACACATATTCTGACGAAACGGGCAAGTCAATCACAACGCGTCTTACCTTCTCACATCCGGAAAAAACTCTTACACGTGACGAGGTAATGGAGATTGTCAACGGAATTATTGAAAAGCTCAGGGAAATCGGCGTTGCCCTTAAACAATAAATACTTTTTTACTATTGTAATTTAGCTTTGAACAGTGTATAATATAGTATAAATAAATTTTCAGGAGGTGGCGTAATGCTTGACCCTAATAAAACCATTCAATTTTCTTTAAAGGATGACCGTGAGGAAGCCACCAGGCAAACTCTTGTCGCTGTTTATGACGCATTGGTCGAAAAGGGCTACAATCCCATAAACCAAATCGTAGGTTATATTCTTTCCGAGGACCCGACCTACATTACAACGCACAACAACGCAAGAAGTCTTATCCGCCGCCTTGACAGAGATGAGCTTTTGCAGGATCTTGTTAAGGTTTACCTGAAATCTTCTAAAAAATAATAGTATTGAGGTATTTTTATGGCAGAAAAGTTTCTAACTTATAAAGGCAGACCGCTTGTCAGAAACGGCAACACTATTTACTACGGTAATATGTCTGAGAATTATGTTATTATGATGCAGATTACAGGCACAAAGCAGGTCGGCGACCTTCAGGTTGCGTCAAAGGTTTCGATTCAGCTCTTAAATACTGACCCTGATGTCAGTCCGAGAGAGCGCATTGTAAAGACAAGTGAAAAGAAAGGTCTTTATGCCGCTATGGACATTGCCGAAATCTGGCTGTCAAGAGCATTGGCAAACTGAAAATCGGCGGCGGTATTTTCCGCCGCCTTAATTCTTTCAAGAGGTGAAATATAATGACTTATCATCTTAAGGTTGCAGGAGTTGAGCGTGATTTAACTCTTTGCCCTGTTACAGACGACCTTTACATTGCAGGCTTTATTGTTTTCGGCGACCCTGAGCTTACCACAGCTTGCGCCGAGGCTATGCTAAAGGTTGCCCCTGAATATGACTACATAATAACGGCGGAAGCAAAGGGTATTCCCCTTGCGCACGAAATGGCAAGGCTTCAAAACAATCAAAAATATTTTGTTGCAAGAAAAAAGCCGAAAGCATATATGTCAGGTGTTTTTGAAGTAACGGTAAATTCAATTACCACCAAGGGCGAACAAAAGCTTTATCTTGACACCGCTGACGCCGCACTTATGAAAGGTAAAAAGATTTTGCTTGTTGACGACGTTGTTACAACAGGTGAGTCAATCGGCGGACTTGAAAAGCTTGTAACCGAAGCGGGCGGAATTGTTTGCGGCAAGCTTTGCGTTTTGGCTGAGGACACTGCGGCAGACCGCGACGACCTTATTTACCTTGAAAAGCTTCCCGTATTCAACCCGGACGGCACACAAAAATAATTTTATTTTGGAACAGCAAAACAGATTAATGCTGTTCCTTTTATTTTGTGTGTAACAAATCTTAAGATTTGTTTATTCCGTTTTTTATAGACAAACGGGGTGTTATGTGATATACTTACGGTAATCAGAGATGATTTCTGTGAATCAGGAGGATAATTTTATGAAGGAATATTTTAAAACTATAACTTCCAGGCCGAAGAAATGGGAGCTTGTTTATTGGTGGATACTTCGCGCGACTATGGTTTTCGCAATGGTTGACGCCGCCTTCGGACTGGGCAGATACGGCTTCGGTCTTGAACAAAGCTCCAATATCCAACAGGTTTTACAGACCTTTGCAAACCTTGCAGGTATGTTTGCCTGGGAAATTTGTATGCTTTTCTCAAAGAAAAAATGGCCGCACTACATTCCGCCGCATTTTCAGGACGGACTTATTCTTCTTTTGTGGCTTGCCTCCTTCGGCGGAGCTTACATAAACTTCTATTACAGTATTAACTCTTATGACTACATAATGCATGCGGCTCTCGGCGCTTATGCAGTTATTATGGGTTATGAAATTTGCACTGCTATGCAGAAAAGAGATAAAAAGCAGACAAGCGTTCCCGTTATTTTGCTTTGCGCTTTCGGATTTTCGTTTATTGTCGGCACAGGCTGGGAGCTTTTCGAGTTTACATTTGACCAGGTTGCAGGCGGCGACTCACAGCATTGGTCACAGTCCTTGGCACTTTGGGCGGCAGATACCTTTGACAACCCGGGTCTTGCTAAGCCGTGGATTTTCAATCCTGCAAGCTATGCTCCGAGGCTTAAAGAAATTACAGACGGCACTGTGCTTTACGAATCTGTTCAGGAGGTTTACAATGCCCGCTACGCTGTAATCGACACAATGGAGGACATTATTTTCAATACGCTCGGCGCAGTTGCCGCTTACATTTTCCTCAAAATCAAGCCATATTGGCATAAAGGCAAAAACGATGTAAACGCTATGTTTGCAGATGAAAAGGAAACAGTTACAAGCAATTAATGCTGAATAAAATCCGCGAATTAAAGGCAGGGGAAGTCCCTGCCTTTTGTTTTTATAAAAGCTATATAATTTGTTTCCAATCAGATGGCACAGGCGCTTCAATTTCAATTGTTTGGTTTGTTACGGGGTGGGTAAAACGGCAATATTTGCAAATTAGAGCCTGATGGCTTATTAAGCTACTTGGCGTGCCGTACATTGTGTCACCCGTAAGCGACATACCGAGGTGCGCAAAGTGAACTCTTATTTGGTGCGTTCTGCCCGTCCTAAGATGTATTCTCAAATGAGTTCTGCCGTTTATATTTTTAAGCGCACACCATTCGGTTACAGCCCTCTCGCCCCTCTTGTCAACGGTTCTGACCGTAATTATGGGGTCGGGTCGGTAAATCGGAGCGTCAATAACACCCTCGCCTGTTAAGAGTCCATCACAAACTGCCTCGTATTCCTTATAAATCTTCCCGGAAACAGCCGAGGCGGCAAATCGGTTCAAAGCGCAAATAACAATTCCCGACGTCCCCTTGTCAAGCCGCCCGACAGAGCGAAAGACAGAGCTTTTACCCTGCTTTTTCAAATGATATGCCACGGCATTGGCAAGCGTGTCGCCCTGATGATTGTGCGACGGGTGGTTTGCAAGCCCGGCAGGCTTGTTGACTATCAAAAAATCTTCATCCTCATACAAAACCTCCAACGGAACAGGAAGCGGTTCAAACATTTCACCTGCATCTTCGGGAAAGGTTATTGTGAATTTGTCACCTGTGTGCAAAAGGTCAATTGTCCGTACTCTTTTGCCGTTAAGTACAAGTCCCTTTTCGTAAAATTTTAAATCCTTAATAACACGCGCAGACATTGAAAGGCGGTTTCGCAAAAAAGACTCAACCTTTTTACCGTCATAATCTTCTGTAATTTTATATTCAAGAATTCTGCCCATTTTTATCATTCATTTCTAAATAAATTTTTAACATTTTAACAGGAAACAGCTTATTGAATTATAACACAAAAAGAGTATAATATAAAGTGATTTTAGGGGGCGAAATATATGCAACTTTTAATTCTTATTTTACACAACACAAGTTATATGGACAAAATTCTTGCAGAGCTTATGAAAGCGGGTCTTCGGGGAGGCACGCTTCTTGACTGCGAGGGCGTTTTGCAGGCGATTGCGCACAACAGTGTTGAGCCGCCGCCAATTTTCGGCGCTCTTCGGCAATACCTTAACCCTGAGCGCGGAGAAACAAATAAAATGCTCATTTCTGCTGTGTCAGACAGCGAGGCGCAGACTGCATCGGAAATTATTAACCGTGTCACAGGCGGACTTGACAGGGCAAACACGGGCATTTTAATGACCTTGCCCATCCTTAAAATTGAAGGATTAGCAAAAAAGTAATATCTTTGGGGTGAAAAAAGTGAATATTCTTCTTTCCTTGTCACTGAGTATGATAATTGCCTTGCTTATGACAAGAGTGATGAAAAAAATAAGCCTGCCGAATGTCACGGGCTATCTTATTGCGGGTCTTATTGCAGGGCCGTACTGCTTAAAACTTTATACTTCGGAAAATCTTAACGCACTCGGTATTATTACAAATGTTGCCCTCGGCTTCATTGCATTTTCCATAGGCGGTGAATTTAAGCTTTCTTCTCTTAAACAGCTCGGCGCAAAAATATTCGTAATTACCGTTTTTGAGGCTGTAGGAGCGAGCGTTCTTGTTATTACAGCGCTTGTTTTACTTAAATTTCCGATAACACTGGCTCTCGTTCTCGGCGCTATTGCCTCAGCCACTGCGCCTGCGGCAACTCTTATGGTAGTAAGGCAATACAAAGCGCAAGGACCTGTTACATCAACGCTTTTGCCTGTTGTTGCCATTGACGACGCAGTTTGCCTTATGCTGTTTTCAATTCTTTCATCGGTCGCAAAATCGCTTGAGTCAGAGGGCGGATTTAATTTATATCAGACTATATTAAAGCCCATAATCGAAATTGTACTTTCGCTTATAATCGGCTTTATAATCGGCATTATTCTTTCAATAGCGACAAAATTCTTTAAATCGCGCGCAAACCGCATTTCGCTTGTTGTAACGGCAGTTTTCCTCGGTGTAGGTATTTCGGACAAATTCGGACTGTCCTCTCTGCTTTTGTGTATGGCGATAGGCGCGGCGCTTGCAAATTACAGTCCTGTTTCAGACAAGGTAATGGACGGTTCGGAGCGTTGGACTCCGCCGCTGTTTATGCTTTTCTTCGTAATTTCAGGCGCGCAGTTCAATTTTTCAGTACTTAAAACCGTCGGCGCTGTGGGCGTTATATATATTCTTATGCGCTCCTTCGGCAAATATTTCGGAGCAAGGCTCGGTTGCCGAATTGCCGGCACGGAAAAGACTGTACGGCAATATCTCGGCATTACGCTTTTGCCGCAGGCAGGAGTTGCAATTGGTATGGCACAGCTTTCACTCACGGTAGTTCCCGAATACGGCGAGCAAATCAGAGCGGTCGTGCTTTGCGCTACGCTCGTTTATGAACTCATTGGTCCGTTGCTTACAAAGCTCGCACTTCAAAAAGCGGGAGAAATTCAAAAAGCGGCGTAAATTTATTCGGATTATATGTAATAAAATGTACGGGGCGCTCTCTGCGTCCCGTTTATATATATTTAATTTGTATTTGTAGGGACAGGTTTCCATGCCTGTCCGTAAGCAGTTATTTAAATTTGACTTTTTTCGCCTCCCGGCTCGGTCGTTGCTTCTGCTTCGCAGAGGTGTCCACCGGATACCCGCAACCCCCAAGGGGAAGCCAAACTGCATTATGCACAAACAACGGGACAGCAAATGCTGTCCCGTTAATTTTGTTCAAGCCATTTTTCAAAATCCGTAAATTCAAATTCTATATCGCTCTGATTTAAGTATTCTGCAATTTTAATAAGGGCTTCGTCATAATCTTTTTTCGGCATTTTGCAGTTTTTGGGATAACTCCAGCTTTTTTCCGTCAGCACATATTTTTTTGCGTTTAATTCTTCGCCCCCCTGATTTTCTTCCGACATAACGGTAAACAGCAGTGTGCGTCCGTCTTTCTTGTAAAAAATCCCGTCACCGTCAAAATACACCTCGCCGTCTTTTAGTCTCTTAACGGTTTCTTCATTTTCACGGTCGTTGTTTTTTACTTCTTTTCTAATCTTCTCAAGAGCATCACACATTGTCATTTCGAGATTATAAGGTAAATCGTCCGTCGGCATAAAATAGCTGTTTTCGGAAAGCCCCATTTTTTTACAAAAAACAGTTTTCTTAATAAGGCTCACTGCTATTTCACCGGCGCTCTTATCCAATGAAAATGTGCCTGAACTCAAAAGCGCTCCGTTTAGGAAATATCTGCCGGTAGACGCTTCGTAAATGCAAACGGCAAGTCCTGTATGCCCTTTTGTAAAATTTTTACGCACATATTCCTCGGCATTAAAACTCCCTATGCTGTCGCAAATAATTACCAATGCACAGCTTTGAGTTACGGGCTGTTTTCTCTCTTTTCTTGTCTGCAAGAACGGTAATTTTCCCTTTTCTGAGGACTTACTCATAATAGCTTTGCTCTCTGCCGCCGCATTACTGCAAAATTCACTTGTAAGGCTCTGTGTTCTATACAAAATGCAGTAGTCCTCATAGCCCGACGTATCTTCGGAAAAAGAATGACGGCGCTTTTTGCAGGCACAGACAAGCGTTTCGGTTTTTTTGTCGGTTTCCAATTCTTTTGAATAGATTTTCATACGCAATTTAACAGCGTCTGCCGCCTCTTCCGCTGTTCTGCCGTTAACCTCGGTAAAATAAAACCGCCTGTCCTTTTTCCACCCGTCAACAGCTATTATTGTTCCGAGAAATACAATCCATTCCGTAGCGTATTTTTTAAAAAATACCACAAGCCATACAACTGATGCGGCTATTGCTATGAATGGGAAATACCGCAATACGCTTTCCTCCTGTGCGCAGTCTGCAATTATTAACGAAATAAAAAATACTGCCGCCGGCAAAATTATGGGAATAAGCGAAACTAAAAAGCATAAATTTGTTTGCTTTAGTTTTATGTTTTTCATAAAATCACCCGTTTTCCACAAAGGGGCGAACTAAGTCGCCCCCGTTTAAAATTTATTCTCTGTTATTATTTACTGTCTTTTACAGCTTCGGTAATGCCTGCCGCAAGACCTGCAATTCCCTGAATTTCAGACGGAATAATAATCTTTGTTGCTTTTCCGTCAGCCGCTTTTTCAAACGCTTCAAGAGCTTTAATATTAATAACTGCGGCGCTGGGATTTGCCTCGTTAATCATTTGAATACCCTTTGCAGTAGCCTCCTGAATTTTAAGGATAGCCTCAGCCTCGCCCTCTGCGGTACGGATTTTCGACTCCTTAATAGCGTCCGCACGAAGAATTGCCGATTCTTTTTCGCCCTCTGCTACAAGAATTGCAGATTTCTTTTCGCCCTCTGCCTGCAAAATCTTTTCACGGCGTTCACGCTCAGCCTTCATCTGCTTTTCCATTGAATCCTGAATTTCTTTGGGCGGCATAATGTTTTTAAGCTCAACACGGTTGATTTTAATACCCCATGCGTCAGTTGCAACGTCAAGAATTTCGGTAATTTTTGAGTTGATAATATCACGCGAGGTAAGCGTTGAGTCAAGCTCCATATCGCCGATTATGTTACGGAGCGTTGTAGCCGTAAGGTTTTCAATAGCCATCATCGGTCTTTCAACACCGTAGGTGTAAAGTTTCGGGTTAACTATGCGGTAGAACACAACGGTGTCAATCTGCATTGTTACGTTATCCTTGGTGATAACGGGCTGGGGCGGAAAATCCACAACCGATTCTTTAAGCGTTACTTTTTTGGCAACCCTGTCGATTATCGGGATTTTTACGTGAAGTCCGTTTTCCCAAGTGGTGTAATATGAACCGAGTCTTTCAATAACAAATGCGTCTGCCTGCGGAACTATTCTTACGTTTGCAACAATAATTCCTAAAATGATTAAAATGATTGCTCCTAAAATGAATGGCATAACAATTTCTCCTTTTCTCTTTTAAAAATTTTTATATTTCTTTTTTAACAACGAGCGTAGTATCATTTACGCCTGTTATTATTACCGTTTCATCTTTGCCTATTTCACTGCCGTCTGCGCTTACTGCCCGCCAATAAACGTCGCCGCATTTAACTCTTCCGCCGTGTATACCGGTATTTTCCGTTGTTACGGCTGATTTACCCATCAGTGATGCTTCGGGCTTTACATCGTCTTCGCTTTTCTTAATTTTCTTTTTATACAGCTTCTTGAAAAGTATCATAAACACGGCGCTCAGAGCTGCAAAAATTGCAATTTGCCAACTCAGCCTTGTGACGACGAATGACAGCAGAGACGTTATTGCTGCGGCAGGCACAAACCAAATGGAAACAAGCGCCGTTGTGCAAAGCTCAACCACTAAGAAGAAAACTCCGATAACTATCCACATAGCCCACAAATTTTCAAATAAATACTGCATATCTATCCCCCCTTTTTTTATTCAAGCTGTGCGAATGCCTGTTGCGCTAAATCCCTCATTTGAGTTGAAAGTATTGCAAGTACCATTGCACGCAGAGCCGTACGCAATTTATTAAGTGATATTTCGTCCTTGATATTTACATCAGCAATTTTTGCGTCAATCACTTTTTCAAGAGAGTCAACATCCAAAACCGGATTTTTAGTACATGCATATATTATACTGCACAGCTTGTTAAAAAGCTCACGGTCAGGCAAAATATCGTCGGAGCGGTCCTCAACCGAACCGTTTATATAACTCATAAGAAATGTAATTTGCTCCATCTGCATAGAACCGCGCATCATATTTATTAATATTATACGCATTACCTGTTCTTCGCCATACCTTTTGTTTTCGGGATTTTTGACCCAGCCGCGTCTTACCCAATTTTGAATTGTCGTAGCCTCAAGTCCTGTCATATCACAGACCTGCGATAAAGTCAGACCCTTCGTTACCGCAAAAAGCGGTTCAATCACCGAATAACAATCATCGGCAATAGCCTCAGAAAACTTCAGTACCGTTCCCGGCAGAAAATCTATCATTTTCAGTCCCTCCTTTTATTGTAGTTAGATTATATCACGTGTTCACGCGACCGTCAAATATATTTTTAAGACGATTTTCGCGTAATTTTGCATAAAATGTAATATTTTCTTTGTTTTTCACATTTTTTCTTTATTTTTTAAACATTTTAATAAAAAAAGACACTGCCGAAAAACGACAGTGCCAAGATAATATTTTAATATATTGTTTTTTAGATTTACCGATCGGTTTTCTCCGATTCAGTACGTCTTTTTTTGTCATATTTACTGTTTTCATGACTGTAATCATACCCATAGCCGTAACCGTATCCATAACCGTAGCCGTAAGAATTATGGCGTCTGCTGCGTTTTGCAAGACCGTCTGCTGTGTTAGATTCAGAATCGTTGAAAATACAACCGACAACCTCTGTACCGGTCATCTCAATATCATCAATAGTTCTCTTTATTCTTCTTGATGGAGCAAAGTCATTACGAACAACCATTACGCACGCATCTGCATACTGAGCAACAATTGCTGCGTCTGCTACAACACCAGCAGGGGGAGTATCAATGACAACATAGTCAAATTCATTCTTAACGGCCTCAATAATCTCTTCCATATTTTCAGAAGAAAGAAGTTCTGAAGAATCCGCTACCGGCTGACTTGTAATAAGAAGGAAAAGATTGAATTTTTCAAAATATTTTATTGATTCACTAATACTCTTTTCACCGTTAATTACACCAGCAAGCCCCAATTCATTAGTTGCAGAAACACCGAGAGACATATAAACAGCGGGCTTACGAAGGTCGGCATCTATCAAAAGAACCGACTTGCCGCTCTTTGCAAGAGCCAAAGCGGTATTGGTGGCAACCGTTGTTTTACCCTCGTTTTCATAAGAGCTGGTGAAAACAAATGTCTTATAACCGTGGCGCTTCGCAATACTCTCTAATTTTGTACGGACAATTTTAAATGACTCAATAAACGCAAATCCCGTTTTACGATCGGAAATAAGCAGCTTTTTCATAGACTTATCCGATTTTTTAACACGGGATATCTGCCCGAGAAGCTTTCTGTTAAGTTTACCTGAAACATCATCAGCGGATTTAAGTGTGTCTTTAATAAATATGCTCATACAAATCACAAAAACAACTGCTGCTGCTCCGAAAAAGAAACCTAAAATCGCATATAAGACCATACTGTTGTCTGCATTCGGTTTTTCAGGTTTGCGCGGTTCATCATAAATATTTGCCCTTGTTGACTGATATGCCTTTTCAGTTGTACTGCTGTAATTGTTAACATAGCTTGTTGCAAGCGCATATGTTAAATCAGCGCTGTTTGAAGTAACGGTTATTTCAATAATCGACTGCTCTTCGCCAAGAGAAGCACGAAGCATATTCTTAACCTCAGAGCCCGTAATGTCATAACCGCTTCCCTTTGCGACAGCGTCCATAAGCGTGTCGCTGTTTAACATAATTTGCTTATAGTTACGCGCAAGAAGAATAGCCGCATTAACATCGGACGAGGTTTGTCCCTGTGCAACCGTATTCTCACTCTTATTGTCAATTGCAAATCTTATTGTCGTACTGTAACTCGGCTCGTAAGTAACCTTGGCAACAACAACTCCTACTACTGCGCAAACAACTGCACAAATAGCAATCAACCACCACTTTTGCAATATACGTACGGCATACTGCATTACTTGCGCAAGGGTTACACCGTTCTCTTCCGTTGAAGTATCTTTATAGTTGTAGTCCATATCTAACTGCTCCTATCAAAAAGTCATATACAATTTGTATTATATCAAAAACATTCTGTATATGCAATACATTTTCAGCATTTTATGTCGATTTCTGCACCTGAAATCTCGATTATTCTACTGCAATTTTCCAAAACCTCTCTTTTGTGAGTAATAAACAGTACCGTTATACCGTCAATTGCCTTTAAATTTTCAATAAATCTTTTTTCTGTTTCTGCATCAAGAGAAGATGTTGCCTCATCCATTAAAAGAATTTTCTTTCCGCTTAAAATCGCTCTTGCAATAGCAAGACGCTGCGCCTGGCCCTGCGAAATTCCTCCGCCGTCCTCGCCGAGTTTTGTTTCAAGCCCTAAAGGAAGGCTTTCTATAAATTCATCTGCGCAAGCTAATTTAAGCGCTTCCTCTATATTTTTATCCGTCGCATTTGGATTTAATAACACAATATTTTCGCGGATTGTTCCGCTGAACAGCATATTGCTCTGCGGTACAAAAGAAATCAGACTTCTAAGCGCATCTGCATTTAAAATGCCGTTATCGGTTTTAATCAAGACCTCTCCCGAAACGGGCTTGTAAAGCCCTGTTAAAAGCTTGAACAGCGTTGTTTTACCTGCACCCGAACGTCCGCATATCCCGACAAAATCGCCTTTATCAATTGTAAAATCAGCGTTTTCAATTACAGGCTCGCCGTCATAATCAAAAGTAAGCGCTGTTGCCTCGATACCCCTAAATTTTTCATAGCTGATATTCTCAATTTTTTCGGTTTCAATTTCATTTTCCGTTATTTCCGCAAGCCTTGAAGCAGATGTCACCATACTGAAAAATGACGGAATAATACCCGTTATTCCCAAAATCGGCGACTGAAGCTGATTTACAAGCAAAATAAGCGAGGTTACCGTGCCGAAGGTCATTGTCCCCTTTAAAATTCCGTTTGCGCCGTATGCTACCGCCGCCAAAAAGCCCATTGAGAACGCAAACGAAAATCCAAGCTGTGAAACCACAGAAATTCCCATTCTTTTAAGTTTGGCAACATAAAGCTCCTTCTGCTTTTTTTCAGAACGGCACACCATTTTTCTTCCTATACCGAATATTTTTACGGCGAAAAGATTTTCAATCGTTTCCTGCATAAACGAACGAAGCTTTTCGTCTTTTTCTAAAACTCTTTTGTAAAACTTTTTTATAGGATTTCTCAAAATCAGCGCCACGAATGAAACCGCTGTACCGCAAACAATGAAAACAATAGCAAAATTTCTGTCAAGAGCCAGAAGGGTAACTGCCGAAGAAAATATCTTCACAACATTAAGCACTGCCGCAGGCACAATGTGAACTGCCGATTCACTTACGACAGTAACGTCAGCTGTAAGTCTTGTCATAAGCTCGCCGGAATGATAAGCACCGATTTCAGCAAAGTTACCGTTCAAAATACTTGAAAAGACCTTTGTCTTTAAGCAAATTTCAGCTTTTCCTTGACTTACGGCTTCCAGAAGAGTTGAAAAAATACGGGCAAACATCTGTACCGCTATCGTCGCAAAAAGAATTACTGCATATTTTTTTAAAGACTCTAAGTTTCCCTTTTGAGCGGCGTCAATAACCTTTTTAGACAGAACTGCAAACAATGTTGTGCAGACAGCAATAAGAGCGTTGAGCAAAATCAGCACTGCACCCTCTACGTCACGGTTACCCGCGCTCTGTCTTATCCATTTTATTGCGGCTGTATCCTTCATTCTTATTCCTCTAAAAGTCCCTGATTTTTCATTTTTCCCACAAGTTTCTTAATATCTGCTTCTATTACATTCTTCGGAGCGTTGTAAATTGAGGCTATTTCATCGACAATCTGCTCAAGTGTTCGCGTACCGTCAAGACGGGAAAAAACCTCTGCACCCACCTCATTAAATGTGATTATTCCGTTAAATGAGAGTCTTGCCGCGCCTGTCGCAATGACAATGTTTTCTCCGGCAACCTTTTTTAAGATATATCCGTCCTTAATTTTCATTTAAAAGCATCCTTTCAATTTCTTCGTAAACAAATTTACCTGTTCCCGCCTCTTTGTTACAGCCCAATGAAAAGACAGGAATTTCCGTAAGTATTTCATCTGTACGTCTGAGCATTTCGTCCGCATATTCTCTTATGTGCGGATTTATTGTCTGCTCAATAAAAAGCGGAACTGCCAAAGCAGGCTTAATACGCCTGACTGTATTTTGCTCGCTTCTGTGCAGAAAAATTATTGCGCGTACAGGCACACATTCATTTATATTTTCATCTGTTTTTCCCGAAAACGGTGTTCCGCAAGCGAAAAAATTACCGCTGCGGTTAATCAGCAAAGGCTTGTCATCATTTATTATTCGCGTACCGCTAAGCTCTTTCAGCCACAAATGCGTATGAGTTGATTTGCCTGTTCCGCTTTTTGCTGAAAAGAGGTACGCCCGTCCGTCCTTTTCAACGCAGGAGGAATGTAATACTATTCCGCCGTGGCGAAGCGCCTCATTGTAAAAGCCCTCGCCTGTCCACATATACTCATGCTCTTCTCGTGAAAGGTTCGGAAAAAGAGAAAGCTGTTTCGCAATAAATTCGTCTGTAATATTTAAACGGATTTCTGTTTCACTGTCGGGAAAATCCGCTTCATACGCATAGCTTCTCTCCCGAAGAAGCGTAAATTTAGGCTCATATTCGGTTTTTATTCCTGCAATAATATATTTTCCCATTTTTTCTCCGTAAAACCTATCTTATTCCGAGATACGGTGCAGGGTTAACCCTGTTTCCGTTTACTCTGACCTCAAAATGAAGGTGAGCTCCCGTAACATAACCCGTGTTGCCTATCTGCGCTATCTGCTGACCTCTCGTTACATACTGCCCCGCTCTGACGCAGGTGGAACCTGCTTTCAGGTGAGCGTACAAGGTTGTAATTCCGTTACCGTGGTCAATCATAATAACGTAACCGCCCATACTCTGATAACCGGTATGTATAACCTTACCCGATTCAGCAGCAACAACAGGAGCGCCCATACTTCCGCCAGGTCTGCAAAGGTCAATTCCGTTATGCCAGCCGTTGAGTGCGCGTTTGCCGTACCGCGAAGAAATTACTGTCGCACCCACTCCGGGCCAACAGAATTTTGCGCCGGAATATGAGAAATTGTAGTTACCGCCGCTGCTTCCGTAATAATTATTACGCTTTGTGCCAACCTGAATTTTCTCATCTACCGCCTCTTTGGTGGTAACTCTTGATATCTCTTTTGACGAAACCCGCACTCCGTCAATGTATGTAACAAGCTCAGTAACCTTCTGTTCGCCGTTCTGACCCTTGACAACGGTTTTTGAGTCGCCCACATAAAGCGTATCCGTATTTACCTTGACCGTTGAATATTTCACGGTTTCTGTATGAGTCTGAGTTTTTGTAATCTGAACCTGAACAAAATTAACGTCTTTTTCTATAAGTATTTTCTGACCCACATAAATGCTTTCACGGATTTCCGGATTTAAATTAAATATTTCAGCCGTGCTGACAGAACAAGCTTCCGCTATCTCAGAAATTGTGTCGCCCGTCTTAACCGTATAATACCGCGCTTCGCTCTTTTTGTCTGACAGCTTTTCGGACAGCCGTTTCGCATCCCAAACAGTGTTTTCATTATCGGGATAAAGCCCCTGAACATAGTTTATGTCCTCAACGAAGCTAACCGACGAATCGTCATCCGCTTCGTATTCAGACAGAATATTATCAAAAACCGCCAAAGCATCTGTTTCGTTTTTAACTGCGCAGAGAAAATCTCCGTCAATATAGACGCCGCAGGCATTTGTAATTTCACAGTTTGAATTTTCAATAAGGCTGTCGCAAATTGCTTCGGCATCGTTTATTTGGCTGAGCTTTACCGCTTTAAGACTGTACTCCGCATTTCCGATAAGCTCCTGTCTGCCGTTGTCAGCCGTTACCTCGCCCGACTTAATCTGCAAACGCTCAAGCGCCTGATTTCTCGCTTCCTTATAGACAGATTCGCTTTTAACAAAGCCAATTACCTCTCCGTTGTAAGTAAGCTCCAGCGCAAAGGTTCTGTCTGTAAAGGCAAAAATTACATTCAGCATAATTACAAAGCTTACAATCGGCAAAATAAGATTGCCCGCATAAATGAAAACCTGCTTGTAAAAGCGCCACATTTTACTCAAATACAGGGGAAGCTTTTTAAATCTTTCTTTTTTCCCGCCATCCGCTCTTACCTCGGACAGAACTCTTTTTGTATTACCGAGAAGAGATTTTGCGTCAGCTGTTATTTCATGAAAGGTATTGAGGGTAAATTTGTCAATAACAATCAGTGCCGTGAAAACAAGCGTGGTTATCGCTCTTAACGGACGTAAAATCGCTTCCTTCAGCCTCTTGCCTAATTTTTTAAAACAGCGAATAGTCTGAAGTCCCAGAAAATATATGTAATTGTAGATATTGTCAAGCATAAGTAAATACCTCAAAACTGCATATATATTAAAAGTATATCATATTTGAACAGAAAAAGCAAGAAAGCGTAAATTAAGAGAAAAAATCGGCAGTTCACTTTTGCGAATTGCCGATTTAATTATGATTATTCTTATTAGCTTTTGTAAATTTTTCCTTTATATGAAAAGCAGTTTTTTCCGTTGGTTTTTGCATTGTAGAGTTCTTGGTCGGCAGACTTTATAAGGTCGCCCAATTCAGATTTTGACGGATTATCGGAAATGCAGACCCCGATGCTCAGCGTTACTCCTCCGTTTTTATCGACGGTGTTTTCAACGTCCGAGAGCAGCTCTTTTATATGCTCCAATATCTTCCCGTCCTCTTTAAACGCGCTCAGTACAATGAATTCCTCTCCGCCGTAACGGGCGCAAATATCGGTAGACCTTGAAAAATTTTCTCTTATTCTAGCGGCAACATTTTTAAGGCATATATCGCCTTCAATATGTCCGTAGGTATCGTTATATCTCTTAAAATCGTCAATATCAGCCATTACAACCAATAGCTTCAGAGATTTTTTCTCACAGTATCTTTTAAGCTCCGGCGCAAGAGACGCAAATCCGCGTCTGTTTGTCAGCATCGTAAGCTGGTCGCCGTTCGCAAAATGCTCAAGCCGTTTTTCCGTAATTTTGGTATTCATATATCTGAAAAACATTGCATATGCCGCAATTGATGCTATAAAAACCGCAACAAAGCAGAGAAGAATAATATCAGGGTCATAAGAATCGGATTTAAGCATTACAGCATCTTCTATAAAAAATGACGCCACCAGCACAATAGTTTTTGAAAGCGGTTCAATAATCGGAAGAACGGTAAACAGGAAAATAAAGCAAAGATAATTGTTTACAGTACCTCTGTCTAAAAGCTCCATTACGGAGAAGGACATCGACGCTAAGCAGAAAACCGCCCAAAAGGCTCTGTAAATCATTCTTTTTTGCTTTAAAGAAAAGTCAGGGTCTTTTAGTTTTTTTTCAATGATACATATAAAGATAACTGATATTACGGTAAAAATTGAGCAGGAAATCAAAAATCCTTTTCCGTAATCGAACTCAATTTTATTGGCAACCGCCCAAATCATACCGCATACTTCAACAAGAAATAAAATAAAGGATGCCGGAATAATGCATAAAAGATTAGTGTGAACTCTTTCTGCCTCAACCATACGGAAAATAGGCTCGCCGCCTTTACCGCCGCGACGCGCCTCACGTTCTTCCCTGCTTATAAACTCAAAGTTTTCTTTAACTTTTTTGATTTCTGCAAAAATACTGCTGAACAAAATATTTCTCTTCCCTCTGTAAAAAACGAAATCCGTAATATTAAAACACTTAATTTGCTGTGAATCGCCATATTATATCACAGTTAAATCGTACAAAGCGCAATGGGCGGCAACAGCCGCAGGAGCGACAGCTCCAAATTAGTATAACAATGTTCTCAATCACCAATCAGCAAAGTTGACTTGTGTTGAGTTATTATTATACAAAATCAAGCAAACGAAGTTTGCAAAGATGCGACAGCATCTGTTATGCGAAGCAGAACATTTTGATATAACAATGTTCTCCGAAACATAGAAATCTATGATTTCGTTTATGTTTCGTGAGGTTATTATTATACAATTTCGTTGCGCAAAGCACAATGGGCGGCAACAGCCGCAGGAGCGACAGCTCCAAATTAGTATAACAATGTTCTCAATCACCAATCAGCAATGCTGATTGGTGATTGAGGTTATTATACCACATATTTTTTTACTTTCAAGAGTAACAATGCCGTATTTTATACATAATATGATACTGTCAGTTGACAAAACAAACAAGGAGGAAATATTTATGCCAGACAAAGCATGTAACCAGTCGAATAAAATAAAAGAAGCCGTCTGCATTGACACCAACAGGGTTTATGACTCCTGCGCAGACAAAGACTGTCTTGAGGATTTGCGTTTAACCTTTACAAAAGAGGCTCAGTCAGTCATCAATACCGCCGCCTCCGTAAAAGCTCGGTGTGCAGAAGTACTTAATGTTTTAATAGATGTTGAAAAAGTTCCCTTTAACCGAGGCTTTTATTCCGTTGACCTTACTTACTTTTTCAGAGTATGCCTGGACACCGTTCAGCCGGGATGCGCCGCTCCTGTTCAGGTCGACGGTCTTGCAACCTTTAACAAAAAGTGTATTCTTTACGGTTCTGAGGGTAATGTAAAGGTGTTCTCGTCTAACTTCGTGTCTGATGAAAACGACATCCAGCTTGAAATGGCGAACACTAATCCGAGAGCAAAGGTTCAGACAGTTGACCCGATTGTTCTTGACGCGCGTATTGCCCACCCGCGTGATATTTGCGATTGCTTTAAATGTAAAATTCCGAAATGCGTTTGCAGACGCTTCATAGGCACATTTGCAGACGATTTCCCGCAGTCCTGTGAGCGCGCGGTTGTTGTAACCCTCGGCATTTTCACCATCGTTCAGCTTGAACGCGACGTTCAGATGCTCATTCCCGCATACGATTTCTGTATGCCCAAGCGCGAATGCTCCTGTGACACAGAAGGTCCGTGCGACGCATTCCGCAGAATCAAATTCCCCGTTGACGAATTCTTCCCGCCCAAAGAGGGCTGTCTTCCCGATTCATACCGTCCGACAGGCTGCTGCGACACCCCCTGTCAATGTGACTGCTGAATTAAATCCAAGCCGAAAAAAGAGCATTCCCGTAAAAAAGGAATGCTCCGATTTTTTGCAAAATGCGCAAAAGCTCCTCGCCCGTAGGGAACGCATTTATGCGTTCCGCAACGCAACCGCAATTTTGGATATACAACGGAACGGATGAATCCGTTCCCTACGGTTTAATAAATCAATTGTTATTTACTCCGTTTTTTCGAAATCCGCCGTTTATCACCGTCAGGCTGACTGCTTCAATAAAAAGTTTGGGGTCAATATGTAAGCCTGCGGACTTTATCGCCGACTTGATTTCCCTGTTTACCTCTTCAACCGTAGTATTATTTGCTTTTGCAATTCTTTTAATCAGTTTTCTGTAATTCATAATTGCATATCCTCCTTTAATGAATACAATAACATAAAAGAACCGCAAAGCTTGTCGAAATTTGACAGCGATTCCACTGTATTGGATTAAATTCCAACGCAATCGCTTAAAATATTCTAATGTAAAAGGTATAATATCTAAAAAAGTGGAGGGATGGTATAATGCAAAAATCCAATAAATTTTACAACGATATGGGTGAACGCATTATAGCAAGGCGCAAACAGTTGGGTCTGTCACAGGAAGAGCTGGCGTCACGAGCAGACGTTTCTCCGCAAATGGTGTCAACTGCCGAACGCGGCAGTAAATCAATTCTTTCCGAAAACCTTCTTAATCTCAGCAATGCATTGGGCGTATCGACTGATTATCTTTTAAAAGGTGAAATCAGTGACGCAGACGCAAATATTATTGCGCAAAAGATTTTAAAAGCACCTGCTGAAACGCAGAGTAAAATTGAGCGAATTATTGACATTATGCTTGAAGAATAAAAACACCCTCTGAGACAGTGAACTGCTCGGAGGGTTTAATTTTACTCGGATTTATTTAAGTTATTATAATAAATTTCATTGCGTAAAAACGAATTGTCACGGTATGCGGCCTCGGCATACCCTTACAGAAATTTAACAGATAACACTAAATACTGCGGCGTTTTTATTTTATCTTGTTATAAACCGTCTTAAACTCGGAAAGAGAAACATTTTCAGCATAAAGATTGTACTGTACGCCGTCATCAAACCAGCGCGCAACGCAGATTTTATCATACCTTGCGGGCGGCAGACCTTGTTCAGCCTCCAACCCCTCTCCCAAAGCCGTTCCGTCCGAAAGATAAATATCAACAAGCATTTTCCCTGTTCTTCTCGAAGCCGAAACAGTGTAATCCTTACCGTTTACCATAAAGGAATACGTTGCAATTTTGGGCGAAACGGTATCGTCAAGGTCAAATTCCTCATTTGTAAGCTTCAATCCGTCAGGCGATTTAATGTTTGTGCCTGCCTTACTGTTAATATCCTTAAGAGAACCTACGGTCATATAAGGTGTTTGTACATCATCTCCGTCTGTTGAGTCGGTAATATTTACAGAATAGTCAATTACGCTTCCGTTTTCGTCCGTAACTGTAGGTAAATCGGCAGAGCCGAGCTGAACGTTTGAGCTTTCTGAAGAAGACTCGGCTTTTTTACCGCCTTTTATTCCGCAGGAAGCGAAAAGAAAAGCCATAATAAGTATTATTGCAGATGAGATTAAAACTGTAAAAAATTTTTTCATAACACAAATCACCTTTCTTTAAGGTCTTGTACGATTACATAATTTACGGAAAGCCGCAAAAACCGTTCCACACTAAAATAACACAAAAAGCTCAAAAAGGCAATTATTAAAATTCCTCTACACTGTCAAATATATGTATACTTTCAAAAAAGCTGTTCAGCTTTTCGCTGTTCTTTGATTTTGCCAAAAGAAGCGTTACTGTTTGACCGTTTAAAATAAGCGCTTTCCTGTCATACGGCTCTTTTATTCCGTTTGCAAAATTCTCCGCAGCGTCCTTTTCCAGCGTAAGCAGATTGATAATAACCAATGAATCGGGATTGGTTTCTTCGTACAGTCCGTTTAGAAATTCGTCGGAAAAGACCTCATCGGGAACAGACGGGCTGTTAAAAACATCTACAAAAATTATATCCTGTTTTTCGGTAATTTTTTTGTTGATAACGTAATCGAAAGCGTCGCCTTCAACAAGAGTAAATCTGTCGCTTATCTGTGAAAGAAGAAAATACTCATTGGCAATTTCAACAAATTCTCGGCAGTATTCAATTCCGACAGTCTGCATTTCAGGAAAATTAAGGGCGATAAATCTTGGTACAGTACAGCCTGCCGCGCCCAAAACCAAAGCTTTTTTCGGTTCAAACTGTTTGTGCCAAAGCTCTGTTACCTTTTGCGGAACAGCTAAAACCGGCTGGTAGTGTACTTTGGGGCTGTTATAAATCATTGAATGAATATAAACCTTTTTCGGCTCTTCGGCTGATTTAAAGCAAATAGCCCTCCTGTTATGATACCACGGAAGAAAGCAGGTCTTTTCAACCACTCTGTAAACAGTATCTTCTATAACGGTTTCGTTCAGAACAGTTGTTTTAACAAATTTGTTCTGTATTTTTTTTAATGCTTTTTTCATAACAATCGCCAAGCGATACAGTATTCGCGCAAAAAGCCATACAAACTCGGCGCAGCTTGCGCTGTATCATTCCTTTCTTCATAAAATAATTCAAAACGGCAGGAAAACCTGCCGCCCCGAATAATTATTTCTTGAATACGGATTTTGCATTCCAGATGTTCTTTGCGTAATCGTCAATAGCGCGGTCTGCGGCAAATACGCCTGCTCCGGAAATATTCATAAGCGACATTCTGTTCCAGTTGTCCTTATCAAGATAAGCGTTTGAAATTTGGATTTGCTTTCTTCTGTAATCCTCAAAATCAGCAAGAACCATATACGG
This sequence comes from uncultured Clostridia bacterium, assembly GCA_947364045.1. GTDB lineage: Bacteria > Bacillota > Clostridia > Oscillospirales > Acutalibacteraceae > Fimenecus. Next base: position 25,041 of record CANARN010000001.1, on the reverse strand, counting down.
ATCGTGGTGAATAATCGTTGAGGTTACCTCATGGAAGAAGCGTCCGTCTATACCTGTTTGATTTGCAAAATCAAGAACCTTGTGAAGCTCGCCGTTATTGTTGTAATACTGCTGTGAGTCGTATCCTCTCTTTTGAAGGTTCTGAACCTCAGGCGTACTCATACCGAAAATGAAGATATTATCCTCGCCTACCGCGTCAAAAATCTCAACATTTGCGCCGTCCATTGTGCCGAGCGTTATTGCGCCGTTGAGCATAAATTTCATATTTCCCGTACCCGAAGCCTCTGTACCTGCAAGTGAAATCTGCTCTGAAATTTCTGCCGCCGGCATAAGTCTTTCAGCCATTGTTACGTTGTAATCTTCAACATAAATAACCTGTAATTTACCCTTGCAGTCAGGGTCGGAATTTATCATTTTTGACATAGCGCAGATAAATTCAATAATTTTCTTTGCTATGAAATATCCGGAAGCCGCCTTTGCGCCGAAAATGTATGTGTGCGGAACAACGGGAGCTGTGGGATTTTCCTTAATATAAAGGTACTGAGCCAAAATATTTAGAGCATTGAGGTGTTGACGCTTGTACTCGTGAAGCCGCTTTACCTGAACATCAAAAACAGAGTTTACGTCAAGTTCAACGCCTGTCTGCTTTTTAACGTAAGCCGCAAAGCTCTTTTTATTCTGAAGCTTTATGTCTGCAAGTGCGTTAAGCACTGCCTTGTCGTCCTTATATTCTCTTAAATCAAGTAGCTTGCTTGCATTTTTTACGTATCCGTCGCCGATTGTTTCTTTAAGAAGCTTTGCAAGAAGCGGATTTGACTGGCAGAGCCAACGGCGGTGCGCAATACCGTTTGTAACATTTGTAAATTTTTCGGGATTCAAAGCATAGAAATCCGAGAAAACCGTATCCTTCAAAATATCGCTGTGAAGCGCGGAAACGCCGTTAACGCAGTGTGAACCCGCAACGCAGAGGTTTGCCATACGGACAACTCCGTTTGACATTATCGCCATTCTTTCAACCGTGTCGGCATTGCCCGTTTTTCCCCAGACATAAGCTCTGAAGCGGTTGTCGATTTCCTTTGTAATTTCCCAAAGACGAGGCATTAAACGCTTGTAAAGGTCCTCGGGCCAGCACTCAAGCGCCTCTTTCATAACGGTATGGTTTGTGTATGCAACGGTTTTTGTGACAATATTCCATGCATCGTCCCAGCCGTAGCCGCACTCATCAAGAAGAATACGCATAAGCTCAGGGATAGCCATTGTGGGATGCGTGTCATTAACGTGAATTGCCACCATATCAGAGAAATTATCCATTGTGCCGAATTCTCTTAAATGATGCTTAACAATATCCTGCACAGAAGCTGAAACAAGGAAATACTGCTGACGAAGTCTCAGCGATTTGCCCTCGGGGTGATTGTCGGCAGGATAAAGCACCTTTGAAATAACCTCTGCCATAGCGTTTCTTTCCATAGCGCGCATATAATCGCCCTGATTGAACAGGCTCATATCAAGTCCCGGAGCTTTTGCCGCCCAAAGTCTGAGTACAGAAACTCCCTTGCCGTCTTTACCTGCAACGTGCATATCGTAAGGAATAGCATAAATAGTATTCGGATTTTCAATCTCAACGTGGTGGAAGCTGCCGTCCCAAGAATCCTTAACAGTACCCTCAAAGTTCACCTCATAAGCGCTCTCTTCATGGGGAACAAGCCAAACCTCACCGCCGGGAAGCCAAAAGTCCGGCAATTCGGTCTGCCAGCCGTCAACTAATTTCTGTTTAAAAATACCGTATTCATAAAGAATTGAATAACCCTTTGCGCAGTAGCCGCAGGTTGCAAGACCGTCAAGATAGCAGGCAGCAAGACGCCCCAAGCCGCCGTTACCGAGACCGGCGTCAGGCTCGCATTCGTAAATAGATTCAAGCTTTACGCCGAAGTCCTTCAGTACGCTTTCAAAGGTTTTTGTTAAGTTAAGATTATAAAGATTGTTTTTAAGAGAACGTCCCATAAGAAATTCCATACAAAGATAGTAAATTCTTTTTGAGCCTTTCTTGCCGGCTTCTCTTGAAAACTCAGTTCTTCCCTGACTCATCATATCCCGTACAATAAGCGAAACCGCTTTATAATACTGCTCATTTGTCGCCTCTTCGGGATTTACGCCTATGAAATGTGACAGCTTCGCTTCAAGAAGCTGTTTTGCCTGTGCTTTAGTAAGCGAATAATTCATACAAATCCTCCAAAAAAATTTATATTAAACTGATTAAATCAAATAACATTTGTATATTTTACACTAAAATCAGCTGTTTTTCAACTATAATATAAATTTTATATTTTATTCTATATTTTATACAAAAAATCTCACCGCAAACGGCGTTGCAGTGAGATTTTTGCATTAATCTGCGATTAAATCATATTGCCGTTGTAGTTAGTATAACCGGCAGTAACCCAAATAATCTTAAATTCGTTTCCGTTTCTCTGATAAATATTTGCCTTGCCCCTCGCCATATTTGAGCCGTATTCATAGAACGGGTTAAGCTTGCCCTCTTTGTTTTTAACAGTCTGAAGACCCTCTTCGATTCCGTCTGCCATTTTGCTGTCTTTAGCGTAAAGCGTCATAACAGCGACACAGTTCGTGGGATTGCAGTAGCCGAACTTAAAGCCTGTCTGCCACCAATGATATTCAAGCGGACGGTAGAAAAGCCTGTTGCGGTCATTGTAATCCTTAGTGGTTTTGTAGAAATCGAAGCCCATTTCAAGCAGATTGTCGTCATTGGCACAGGCGTAAAAATCCTCGCTCAGACTTGAGTTTATATCCTTTGTGTAAACGCCCATTTCAGCGCCCGAAAGAAGCGCGTACTGACCCTTCCAGCACTGAATACGCCAATATTTATCGCCGTATGTAAAGTCGCACTTAAAGGTTACATATTCCATATTAAGATAGCCTGCACCGGTGTCATATTCACTTGTAAAGCCGACACGGCGCTGCCACGGATTCATATGAGTATAATAAATATCTTGTTCAGGGTCATAAACATAGCCCGCCGCTTTAAGAAGACTTACCATATCAGACTTTGTAAGTCCCGAGCTGCCCTGCGACTGTGTCGGAGAAGTCGGATTTACCGTGTTAACACCCGAGCTTGACTCAACAGCATTTGTGCTTGACAAAGCTTCGCTCAAAGAAGCATCTTCGCTTGTACTTTCGTCGGGAAGAGTATAATCGTTAAAATCCACCAAGTTTTCATTGGACGGAGCCTCGATTTGCCCGCCGTTTTTAGTGATTTCCTCCTCATCCTCTTTCTTACCGCACGCTGTTAAACAGCACAAAAAAACTGTAAGAGCAATAAAAAGGGAAACTGTTCTCAAAAATTTGCTTTTCATCAGTCTTTTGCCTCCATTTTACTTTAGTGTATTATACACTGTATATTATTACATAAAGTACGTTTTTTGTCAACGAATATTCTTTATCTGTTCGTATTGATTTTAATACTAAATTATGGTATATTAAATATATATTTGAATTTATTTTTGGAGAAGTATATGAGTTTAATTAAAGATATAAATCTTTACCCGTCGGGACAGCAAAAAATTGAATGGGTCAGGGCGCATATGCCGGTACTCAGAAGCATAGAGGCGGATTTCATTAAATCCAAGCCTTTTTCAGACCTTCGTGTCGCTCTTTCAATTCACCTTGAAGCTAAAACAGCTTATCTTTGTCTTTGTTTAGCGGCAGGCGGTGCAGAAATGTACGTTACAGGGTCAAATCCCCTCTCTACACAGGACGATGTTGCGGCGGCGCTCGTAAAGAACGGACTTAACGTGTTTGCGTGGTACAATGCCACGGCGGAGGAATACACAAATCATTTAAGAGAGGTTATCTCCGCTTCGCCCAATTTAATTATTGATGACGGCGGCGACCTTGTAAACCTTATTCACAACGAGTACCCTGAGCTTCTCGGAAATGTTTTGGGCGGCTGTGAGGAAACCACAACAGGCATAATAAGGCTTGTTTCAATGGCAAGAGAAGGCAGTCTTAAATTTCCTATGATTGCCGTTAACAATGCAAAATGCAAATATCTTTTTGACAACCGTTACGGCACGGGTCAGTCCGTCTGGAACGGAATAAACAGAACGACTAATTTAATTGTTGCGGGCAAAACCGCTGTTGTCGCAGGCTACGGCTGGTGCGGCAAGGGCGTTGCAATGCGTGCAAAGGCATTGGGCGCTAAGGTTATTGTAACTGAAATTGACCCGATTAAAGCAATGGAAGCGAGAATGGACGGCTTTGACGCAATGCCGATGGAAGAAGCAGCAAAATTCGGCGATTTCTTTATAACCGTTACAGGCTGTAAGGACGTTATCACCGAAAAAGCCTTTAAAAATATGAAAGACGGCGCAATTCTCTGTAATGCAGGTCATTTTAATGTTGAAATAAATCTTCCTGAGCTTGAGGCTTTGGCTGTACGTATTTTCCCTCAAAGGCAAAATATTATGGGCTATGAAATGTCAGACGGCAGAGTAATCTCTGTTTTATCCGAGGGAAGACTTGTAAACTTGGCGGCAGGCGACGGTCATCCTGCGGAAATTATGGATATGAGCTTTGCAGTTCAGGCGCTTTGCGCAGAATATATTGTTAATAATCAAGGCAAACTGAGTGCAGGGGTAATTGATGTCCCCGAAGAAATTGACAGAAAGGTTGCGTTGAGAAAGCTTAACAGCTGGGGTACTGAGATTGACGCTCTTACTCCCGAGCAGGAAAGCTACATCAACAGCTGGAACGTATAATGAATAATTTCAGATACACAAATGAAAAATGTCCCGTTTGCAACGAAGCATTTACAGAAGACAGCGAAATCGTTGTCTGCCCTCTTTGCGGAACTCCGCAACACAGGGACTGCTACAAGAAAAACGGCGAATGCGGTAACAGTGAAAAGCACAATGACGGCTTTGTATGGAAGCCCGAAGCGGAACCTGAAAAGCCCGAACAGCCTGTTGACCGAAATCCGCAGTTAAACAATAACCCTTACGCAAATTCAAATGCGGAAGCATCGCCTGACAACGCTCCGTTTCAACCGCAGATTGTTTATCAAATGCCTAATCTTCTTAATGTGTATCCGCCTGAAATAGATGACGGAGTTTCAACAGAAGACGCCGCAGGTTTTATTAAGAAGAACACGCATACTTATCTTCGTAAATTCTTTGCGATAAAATCAGGAAAACGAACCTTCAACATTGCCGCATTTTTCTTCGGCGGTTATTGGTTCATTTACCGAAAGATGTATAAGCTGGGGGCAATTTTCATAGCGATAACCTTTGCGCTCTCCGCAATCCCGTTATTTGTACCTCAATATGTACAGTTACAAAAAGAAATTGACAATATATCATATGAATACGAAAACACCGTTGAAAATTCGGACGGTTCAATAGACGAGCTTAACAGCGCTATGAACCAAATGTATTCAAGTATTTTCGCCGCAGTAAAAAAACACCCTGCGGGAGTAGCCGTAAGCGCGGTTACACTGATTGGTGATTTTGCCTTATCGATATATTTAGGGATTATCGCTGACAAAAAGTACAGGGAACATGTAGAAAAAAGTGTTAAAGCAATAAATTGCTCTGACGAAGCCGTAAGAAATGAGGATTTCCGTAAACTGCGTATTTTAAGCGAGGGCGGAACTACATTCGGCTACGCAATATTGTCACTTTTGGCTGTCAGCGGTATAAACTATGCGCTTTCGGCAATTCTGAATATGTTTAATATGTAAATCATATAAAAAATTTAACTGTAAGGAGAATATCTTATGAAAAAGATTACAAAAGCTATCATTCCGGCAGCCGGTCTCGGAACAAGAGTTCTGCCGGCATCAAAGGCTGTTCCGAAGGAAATGCTCAACATTGTTGACAAACCCGCAATTCAGTACATTGTTGAGGAAGCCGTTGCAGCAGGTATTACTGACATTCTTATCGTAACCAACCGCGGCAAAGGAGTTATTGAAGACCACTTTGACCACGCTTTTGAGCTTGAAACAAAGCTTGAGGGAAATGCAAGCAAAGCAAAGATTTTAGAGGATGTTAAGGCTTGCTCGAATCTTGCCAACATTTATTTTATACGTCAGAAAGAAACAAAGGGACTCGGTCACGCAATCTGCTGTGCCAGAAGCTTTGTAGGCGATGAGCCGTTTGCCGTTATGTACGGCGATGACGTTATTATTTCAGAGGACCCCGTTGTAGGTCAGCTTTGCCGCGCTTATGAGAAATACGGCGTAGGCACCGTCGGCGTAAAGGAAGTTCCGCGCAAAGACGTTCCCAAGTACTGCACTCTTGACGTAACTCCCCTTGAGGATAACGTTATGTCAGTTCACAACATAATTGAAAAGCCCACTCCCGAAGAAATTCTTTCCTGCTATTCAATTCTCGGCAGAGTTGTTCTCCCGCCCGAGATTTTTGACCTTATCGAGCAGACTCCGCCCGACGCAAAGAGCGGCGAGGTTTACCTTACAGACGCTATGTGTACTCTTGCAAAGCAAGGCAAGCTTACCGCTGTTGACTTCAACGGCACACGCTATGATATGGGTAATAAGCTCGGCATTATGAAAGCAAATGTTGAGGTTGCATTAAGTCACGACGAAATCGGCGAGGATTTCAAGGCATATCTTAAAGACCTTGCACAGACCCTTTAATACTTAATATATTTAAAACGAACGGCTTGCGCTGAGCTTTGTTGCTCTGTAAGCCGTTTGATTTTTTATTTTATGAACGTATTTGGGTATTATCAGGTCATTTACTTAAACTTTAAAAAATTCTGTAAACATTAGCGCAATTTACTCTTGACTTTTTGGCGATTTGACTATATAATATTTTAGCAACAGAAAAGGACCAGTAGCTCAGTTGGTTAGAGCAACCGGCTCATAACCGGTCGGTCCGGGGTTCGAGTCCCTGCTGGTCCACCAGCGGCAAGTGCCGCACACAAATTGCGCATCTCCATTTGCGAGATGCGTTTTCTTTATGCCCGCATTGAAACAATATTTTTACCCAGCAAACCATAAACTGATACCCAATAGGTATCGGTTTATTTTTTTATCTATCTGAACAGACTCGAACCCGTAGGGTCTGAGAGTTAAGAAAACAATTCAGTGAACTGTTTTTAGCTCAGAGCGTGAGGCGGGTACTGAAATTCAAAATCATTCATTTCCTTAATCAAAACCGCAAAGAAAACAAAATAATTTTCAGCATAACTTCATACAAAAAAGACTGTAAAAAGCCCTTCGCCTTTACAGTCTTTTTCTATTTGTTCGGTCTGTTTATTTAAAATTGCAGTTAGGAACAAGCCGTTTTAAAAAATCTCTTACCTCTGTCGGCTTCAAATCCGGAACAGAGCGGATTTCTCTTTCGAGCATCTGCGCGTCAAATGTTATCGGCGCGGTAACGAAAATTTTATCATTCTGAGTTTTACGTCTGCCGTCAAGCTCCTCTTCCAAGGACAGCTCTTCATAAAGCTTTTCGCCCGGTCTAAGCCCGGTAAACTGAATTTCAATATCTTTATAAGGCTCAAATCCTGAAAGCTTTATAAGATTTTCGGCAAGAGTGACAATTTTAACCGGCTCGCCCATATCAAGCACAAAAATTTCACCGCCCTTGGCAAGTCCGCCTGCCTGAACAACAAGCTGAGACGCCTCGGGAATTGTCATAAAATAACGCGTAATGTCAGGATGCGTAACAGTAACAGGACCTCCCTGCTTTATCTGCTCCTTAAAAATCGGAATAACGCTGCCGTTTGAACCTAAAACATTTCCGAAACGGACAGCCGCAAATTTCGTGCCTTTTGAAATCTGACTGAAATGCTGAACGGTAAGCTCCGCCACGCGCTTTGTTGCTCCCATAACATTTGTCGGATTAACCGCCTTGTCTGTTGAAAGCAGAACAAAATTCTTAACGCCGTATTCATTTGCGCAGTGACACACATTGTACGTACCAAGCACATTGTTTTTCACGGCTTCATAAGGACTGTCCTCCATAAGCGGAACGTGCTTATGCGCTGCCGCGTGGAAAACAGACGACGGGTTAAATTCCTCAAAAATCTCGCAAAGCCTGTCCATATCTCTGACAGAGCCAATTCGTATTTCGATTTGCGGCGCACCGTGATAACGGCGGTCAAGGGAATTTTTCAGAGTAAAGGCATTGTTTTCATATATATCGAAAATAACGATTCTTTCAGGCTCATAGCGCGCAATCTGCCTGCAAAGCTCACTGCCGATTGAGCCTCCGCCGCCCGTTACAAGAACTGTCTGCCCCTCAAGATATTTACAAACTTCAGTATCAAGGCTTACCTCCGGTCTTGCCAAAAGGTCAAGCACGTCAACATCGCGTATTTTTTCTGAAATCTTGTCATTAACACCTGTTAAATCGTCAATGTTAGGCGCTGTTTTCAGATTACAACCCGTACTCATTGCAATTTCAAGAATTTCACGTTTACGCTCAGCCGAAGCAGACGGAATACAAAATATTATTTCATTTATTTCAAACTTTTTGACAATTTCGGGAATATCTTTCGTTGTTCCAACAATCGGAATACCCCTGATAGCCGAATTCAGCTTGCTTACATCATCATCAATAATTACAACCGGGGAACCGAACTTATAGCCGCTGATGCTCATTTCATATATAATCGAAGAGCCCATATCACCCGCGCCGATTATCATTATACGCTTATTTGCCGAACCTCTGCGCCTTTTCGCATCAGAAGAAATAGTACGGTAAGCAGTGTAAAACATTCTTATGCCAACGCTGAAAAAACAAATGAGTAAAAATGAGTCAATATAAACAACATACGGCATACGCTTGAAAAAAGCTGTATCAATAACACCGGTTTTTTGCAAAAACTGACCTATGCTGTCAAACAGTAAAAATAAAACCGTGCCTGCGCCTGTGCAAAAAATCATGCTGAGGAGCTCATAAAAACTCATATACCGCCAAAGGTTATTATAAAGCTTTACCGCAAGAAAAAGGCCTATAAAAACAACGGTAATCAACGGCATTCTCAGCATAATATATCTTGTTACCCATTGGGGCAATTCATATCCAAAATGAAGAAAAAGAGAAAGAACAAAAGATCCGTTAACTACGACAATATCAAATAAAAGCAACAGAAATCTTTGCGGTTTTATCCTTTCAAAAAAAGTATTCATCAACAATCCCTCAATTTTTACATTTTATTTGTATATTAGATAATTATACTATTTTATATAATACTTGTCAAACTCATAATATAAAAAATCAGGTTTTTGTTTACAACAAATTTTGGATATGGTAAAATACAGGTATCTTCAATATTCTACACAGGGGTGTTGCATTTGAACGCAAAATATATAGGAAAATGGCAGGGGCGCGCGGACACGCCTTTTTTCAAAGGCAGCGCCGTGGTTGATATTTTTGACGACGGCGGTAAATACGGTTTTAAAACGTCGGTTCAGGGCTTTGACAAGCTGCCTGAATTTTCTGTTTATAACATTCAAGAGGGCGAAAACTCTCTTAAAGGGTGCGCCGACATAAATATGTTTGGTAAAATCACCGCCGAAATTGAAGTTCATTTTAACGGCGACACATTTACCGGTGAAATTCGTCTTCCCGTGCTTGGTAAAGTGCAAATTCTTGACGGCAGGAGAATAGGCTGATGGACTTTTCCTGTAAATATTCTAAAAAATGCGGTGCCTGTCAGCTTTTAAATATGACTTATGAAAAACAGCTCAGCTTTAAAATGGCAAAAGAAATTAAACTTTTGGGGCGCTTTGGAAAAGTAGAAGAAATAATCGGAATGGACGACCCCCTTTTTTACAGAAATAAAGCTCAGTATGCCTTCGGCACCTTCAGAGGGAAAACCGTTGCGGGAGTCTATCAATCCTCAACTCACAGAATAGTTGATATTGATTCCTGTCTTCTTACAGACAAAAAAGCCGATGAAATATTTACTGTTGTTAAAAAGCTTCTCAAGAGCTTTAAGCTGAAACCCTATGACGAAAATACAGGCACGGGCTTTTTGCGCCATTTACTCGTAAAAACAGGATTTCGCAGCGGTGAAACAATGGTTGTGCTTGTTACCGCTTCAAGAGAATTTCCCAAAAAGCGTTCTTTTATAAATGCTTTACTTAAAAACTGTCCGTATATCACAACAATTGTACAAAATGTCAATTCTAAATATACAAGTATGATTTTGGGCGCCGAAAGTGAAGTTCTTTACGGCGACGGAAAAATTACCGAGGAGCTTTGCGGGCTTAAATTTCGCATTTCGCCGAAAGCGTTTTACCAAATTAACCCTGTTCAAACTGAAATTCTTTACGGCAAAGCGCTGGAATTTGCCGATTTCAACGGAACAGAAGAAATAATTGACGCATACTGCGGCACAGGCACAATAGGTCTTTTGGCAAGCAATAAAGTTAAACACGTCACGGGAGTTGAGATAAACAAGGACGCCGTAAAAGATGCAAAGGAAAATGCCAAGCTTAACAATATTCAAAATATTAATTTTATTGCGGCAGACGCGGGAAAATTTATGACGGAATCCGCTTTAAACAATCAGAAGATTGACGCAGTTATAATGGACCCTGCAAGAGCGGGCGCTGACATTCCGTTTCTTTCCTCGCTTGTGAAGCTTTCACCCGAAAAAGTGGTATACATCTCCTGCAACCCCGAAACACTTGCGAGAGATTTACGTTACCTTGTAAAAAACGGCTATAAGGTAAAAAAAATCCAGCCCGTTGATATGTTTCCGCACACAGAGCATATTGAATGTGTTGTCTTACTGTTAAGCGTTAACAAATAAATCAGATTTCTTTATATGCAAAAACCCGATGCGCAATGCATCGGGTTTACTTTAATGTTTAATATTTCCAAACGTATATCATCAGGCTATGCCTGTTTCCTCTTCTTTGTCCTTACGGCGTTTGCGTACAATTACAAACAAAAGAAGGAAGAAGCTGAAAGATATAAGTATGCCAACTACAAACGGATTTTCACGGATGAATGCGTCTGTATTCGGGAAGATGGGATTTTTAATAGGCTTATCCGGTTTTTCGGGGTTGCTCGGTTTATCCGGCTTATCAGGTTTATCCGGTTTGTCGGGCGGTATCGGTTTCGGGTCTTCGCCGATTTTGATTTCCGTCCAATCGTCATCCGGGTTATCGTCCGGGTTTCCGGGAACTCCGCCATTGCCGTGTACTTCAAAATCCAAAAATACGTCAGTTGTGCCTTCGGGAACAGTTATTACCTGTGTACCGTCAGGAAGCCTTACAACAGAAGGCTCTGTTGCATTTTCATCTACCTCAACGGAGAAATAAGTTACGCCCGCAGGAGTGCCGTCGGGATTTTTAACTGTTACGGTATGGTATCCGCCCTTAATCTCATCAACCTTATAGCTGTACTTGCCGTCAGGTGTAACCTCAATTTCACCGAAGTCAATCTCAAGGCGTGCGTTCGGGAACGGCTTACCGTCCTTGTAGATTCCGCCGTGCATTGCGATATGGTCGCAATCATCGCCGGGCTTGTCGGGATTTTCAGGGTCATACTCCGGGTCATCGGGAGCTTTCGGGGGTACATCGCCGCATTTCTCGAATGTGAAAACTACATCCATATTTGTTGATACATCCGTTATTGACAGTTTGCCGTGCAAAATGTCATCTGTAACATCCTCGCCGTTTATTGTCACTGTTTTCAGGTGACTGTCCGGCTTGCAGATAACTGACAAAACTATATCATCAAAGCGTTCAACGGTTATTGAGCTTTCACTTGCCAAGATAGCATCCTGATAAAGAACATAACCGCCTTCGTTATACGTTATGGTAATTTCATGGATATTCGGCACAACGGTTGTGAGCTGAACATCGGCGGCAAATGCGCCTAATGACAAACAAATGCACAAGAGTACTGCCAAAACCGCGCTGCTGATTTTTTTCATGAAATGACCTCCCTTTATAAAACTTTGTGAAGATTCAAATTATATTTACAATTCTTCAGGCATTAACAATCTCAACTGTGAATGTCAAACGGTCTTCATATCTGGCAATCGGAACTTTGTTCCAATCATCAGTTTGAATCTCAATATTAAATGTTCTGTTGATGTTAACCATTTCGTTATCGGTTGTATAGTTAAGATTTTCAACAGCTCCGCCCATATTGGTATAAGAAAACGCATAAGGAATTGTCGCTGCGGTTTCGGCATTAACCATTTTGTCTTCATTGTTTTTGCCGATAACAGTTACGTTTAAGCGTTTACCTATTTCCAACTGTGATGTAATATTATATTTGAACTCGGTTTTTGTCGCGCCCCACTGAATTTCAGTGTCAGCAGGAATTGTTACAGAGTAGGAAGCAGCATCCGTATTATCTTTTCTTGTTGTTTTGGTAAATATATCAGGCGAAGCTGACTGTTCAGCATCGTTCATATTGATTGTAACGGCAAATGCAGGTAAGCAAAGCGCAACAAGCATTACTGCCGCCAAAAATATAGAAAGATATTTTTTCATCGGAATTGCTCCTTAAATATTTATGTGAGTAATTCGGTAAAGCTTACGGTGCAACAGGAGTAGCGTCAACAACTTCTACTGTGAAAGTAAGAGTATCTGAATACTGAGCGATGGGAGCTGCAGTCCATGCTGCAGTATCAATATTGATATTAAATGTTCTGTTCATATCAACAACTTCAGTTTCAGTTGTATAGTTGAGGTTGTCAACTACAGGACCGTCATTTGTTTTTGAAAATGTGTAAGGAAGAGTTTTGTCTGTTCCGGCATTTGTCATTTCCTGAGTACCGTTACTTACAGCAGTAATTGTAAGGCGTTTACCAAGCTCAAGATGTGTCTTAACGCTGTATGTAAACGGAGTCTTTGTTTTGCCCCACGGAATTTCTGTGTTTGCGGGAATTGTTACGCTGTAAGCTACAAAACCTTCTTCGGGTGTAGTAGATGTGTAAATGTTAGCGTCTGCTGTGTTAGCAGTTTTGTCAGTAATTGTTGTTGATGCAAATGCAGGTACGCAAACTGCAAAGAGCATTACAACTGTTAAAGCGATTGCAAATAATTTTTTCATTGAAAAATACTCCTCTCAGAATAATAATTTGTAATTTGTTAATTATGCATTAACTACATCAACTGTAAATGTTAAGTTGCCTGTATATTCATTAACAGGAACTTTCTGCCAATCAGCAGCAGCGATGTCAATGTTAAATGTTCTGTTCATATCAACGATTTCATTTTCGGTTGTGTAGCTCAATGTGTCAACTGCTTCACCGGCATTTGTCTTTGAAAAGCTGTAAGGAAGCTTTACGCCATTTGCGTCAACCAATGCCTTTTCACCGCTTGCACTTACAACGCTGATTGCAAGACGTTTGCCGCTCTCAAGCTGTGATTTTACACTGTAAGTAAATACTGTCTTTGTCTTTTCCCACGGAATGATTGTTTCAGCAGGGAATGTTACTACGTAAGAAGCGCCCTCTGTGCCGTCTTCTTTTTGTGTAGATGTCTTAAGAACTGCGTCTGCTGTGTTAGCAGTTTTGTCAGTAATTGTTGTTGATGCAAATGCAGGTACACAAACTGCAAGCATCATAATGAGTGTTAATACAACAGCAATAAATTTTTTCATTTTTGAAGAACTCCTCTCAAAATTATTTATAAATTTTATTATTTAACTACTGCGGCGGTGAATGTAAGAATCCCTGTATATGCGCCGACAATAGCATTTGCCCATGCTTTTTCGGTAATTGAAAGAGTAACGGTTTTGCTGACGCCGTTTACTACAGGTCTGTCGGAAACGTAAGAAACATCCCCGCTCAGAGCGTATTCAAGCGTTTCGCCTGCATCCTCTTTAAGTACCATTTTGTTGTTGCCCTCAACTGTAACTCTGAGCTTTTTGCCGTAGCCGAGGTGAGCCTCTGCAGAGTAAATTAAGTCTGCCGAAGGATTACCCCAAGGAATTGTGGTGTTTGCGGGAATAATTACTTTATAGCTTTCGCCGCTTGTGCCGTCTTCCTTTAAAGTGCTTGTTTTTACAATTGATGTTGCAGCTCCCGGTTCTTTGTCTGAAATGGTTTTAACAGCAAATGCGGGAACGCAAATTGCAAGAGCCATTACAAGCGCCAAAGCAACAGAAAGAATTTTTTTCATAATTTAATCTCCTTTGCTTATGCGCCGATAGTAACTAATTCAGCTGTATAAGTAAGAATGTCACTGTAGCTTTCAACAATTGCTTTGTTCCAGTCTGCTCTGCTAATCAAAACATTTACTTCCTGTTTTTCAGCTTCGAAAACTACGGGATGATTTGCTGAATAGTTAACGCCTGCGCCGTCAAGAGTGTAAGGAAGATACTGGATGTCGCCTTTAGCAGCGTCAGTCTTCATTGTGCCTTTGTCTGTATCGTCGCTGGTTGTAACCTTAACGCTGACAGCCTTATTTCTCATAAGATGAGATTCAATTGTGTAGCTAACATCTGTTTTTTCTTCGCCCCACGGGATTTTTGTGTCGGCAGGAATTGTTAAACAATAATCTGCCGCGTCACTGCCGTCTTTTTTATGGGTATCTGTCTCAACAGTAACCTGACCTGAGGGGGTTGACTTGTTGAGTACAGTTGCCGCAAAAGCCGGAACGCAAACTGCAAACAGCATAACAACTGTCAATACAAGAGAAATTGCCTTTTTCATAACGTTTTATCTCCTTTTATAATAATTATTTTATTATGCATCTTTATATTCTGCCGTGAAGGTAAGAATATCTGAAAACTCACCTGCAGCAGCCTGACGCCATTCGGATTCAGCAACGTTAGCGGAGATTGGGAAGCTTTTCCCAAAATCACCGGGGAAGAAAGCAATCGCGTCTGTACCTGTCAGAGTGTAGGCAATCTTCGCAGCAGCGTCTGTGCGGTTAACTAAATTATAACCGTTTTGTGATACAACCGAAATTTCTACGGTTTTTCCCGGAGAAAGCCACATTTTTGTTGCCGTAACATTGCCGAGAGCCTGTTCGGCAGCTTCCCAAGGAATCTGTGTGTCTGCCGGATATGTTATCTCGTACTCGTCATTATTCGTGCTTGTGGAAATCGTCATTTGATTTGCAAAAGCACCCAAAGCGCACAAAGACAGCATCATAACCGCAAGAGACACAGAAAGTATTTTCTTCATTTGCAATCAGCTCCTTTCTTTGATGAATCCATTAAGGTGTTGTTGTATAATCAACCGTATAGGTCAATTTATCTCTGTATTCGCCTACAGGTCTGCTGTTCCACATTTCGTCGCTGATATTAACAGTGGGAAGTGTCACAGGCTTTGCACCCGTACGAACGCCGCTGAACTGTGCCGGAGCGAAGCCCACAGTGGTGTAATCCATTGTAAACGAGTTGTCGCTGACAGCCGTTAAAGTGCCTGAGCCTTCAACGTTAACCGTAAGCTTTGCCGTGTCTTTAAGTACGCAGTCAACGCTGTAAGAAACGTCTGTTTCTGCCGTACCCCAGTCAATCGGAATTTCAGCAGGAATTGTTACCGTGTACGCCTCGCTCGGAGTGTAAGTAACATTCAGCTTGTATGTACCAATTAATACAGGTGCGGTTTCGCCCTTTTCTGCGTCAGCCGGTCTATACTGATAAACAGTAACCGTGTCACTCAACTGTTCTGCAAAAAGCTCAGTAGAGGTAAGCTTTGCCGTGAAGTTGAGTTTAAGGGGATTTGCCGCCGAATAAGTGTTATTTTTAAGTGCTTCGCCGAGCATTTCTGTTGTAACCTCAATCGGTTCTGCGTCATAAGCGACCTTCGGAACTTTAACTCCGTTCATCATTAACTCATAATCGCGAAGTACCGTACCTGCCGCCAAAACACCGTCATATTTAATTTTAAAGTACGTATTTGCCGCACCGCCCGTTGTAATGGGAAGCTCTTCAATATAATTTATGTTGAGCGTCTGGGAAGCAGTGCTTTCATTTTCGGGATTCAGCGCAAGAGTTGCCTCTGTACTGCCGTCTGCAAATGCAGTGTCATATCTTGAGAACAGTTCAATAGTATCCTTAATTCCCTGGTATTTACCGCTCGCGTCATTTTTGCCGTCCGCAGTCAGAGCATTTGTGCCGTAATAAACTTCAAATACATTTTTGTATGCGGGAATTAAGTCGTTATATTCTGCAACAGCATCGTTTACTTCGGCAACAAGAGCGTCGGAAAGAACATTCTTTGCATCAAGCTCTGTCTTAACCTTATTGTAAAGCGCTGTGTACTTATCCATAAGAACCTTAACGCCGCCGTCGGTAATATTGCCTGACTCATCGGTTATAACATTCGCAAAGAATCTTGAAATACCGTCTGTCATATCAGCAAATGCGGGAATCAGTGTTCCGTCGCTCAGCCCAAGCTTTGCGTAGTACGGAAGAGGTTCGTATTCGTTTACGGAAAGAGCAGCAACTGCATTTCGCTCTTCAACCTTAATAAAGTTGTGCCGTACCTCGCCTGCTGTACCCTGATTATCATAATAAGGCTTATAAACCGTTTTAAGATGGTCTGCAAACTCAGTTCCCTTATCTTTAATTGTTTCAAGAGTTCCTGAACAGCGCATTGCCGCATTGTAAGCGTTGATAAGCGTTGTGCGCTCGGTGTCTATAAGCGAAGCCTTATCTGTTGCGGAAAGGCGCTTGTAGGTGTCGGTATAAAGCTTTGCAATCTCTTCTGCCTGCGCTTTTGATTCAAAGCCGAACGCCGCATAATTTACTGCGCCTGCTTCTAAGGGGTTAGAAGCATTTGAAGTAAATCCCGGAGCGGGAATCGGATTTGCCGTAACTGCATTTTCCGGAATATTCGGGAGATTTGCAATTGCCTCTTTTAACTGAGCAACATTCATTGCCGCCGCAGGAATGTCGCCCGCGATGTATTTGTCAAGCAAAGCCTTTGCCTGTTTAACTGTCTGAACATGCTCTTTCTGATAATCGGCAAGATCTGCGTACAAAGCGTTTGCAGCGTCAATTCTCTCCTGTTTAGTTGTATTGTCATACGGGTCAATTGCCGCTACTGCATTCTCGAATTCAGTTGACTTAGAAGATTTTGCGCCGAAAACCTCTGCGTAAGTCGGGTCTGTATCTCTTGCCTGTGTACCGTAATAAGAGGGGTCATAGGTAAAGCCGATATTGTCAATTGTAAAGGATTTACCGTCGGTGTTACCGCCTGTAATTGAGAACTGAACAGCGTAAATGTTATTAAGCGCTTCTGCCTGTGTTTCAAGCTTTGTAGAGCTAATACCCGTGTCCAGTTTAAAATGCGTAAGAGGAATAGCAATGTATCCTTTATATCCGCGAAGGTCGCATGAGGAGAAGCCCTCAGGCGCATTTTCTACAGGCGCGGCAGTAAACATATATGAAGAAGCGTTGTTGTAGGTACGCTGCCATTCACCTGTTGTCTGATTTAAAGTATAGTAGGTTTTCCAATAGTCCTTAACACCGATACCCGTAGAATTGCTGAACATCGGTCTTGCCTTAACGTCGTTGCCTTTCCAAACAGTATGAATATTCGGCATAAACGTAAAGTCAGGGTCAGAATTGGCAAACTCAGTAAAGTCAACATACATTACCAATGAAAACGGAAGTGTGGCATTGGTAAGGTCTGCAAGCGGAGAGTAGCCGCTTCCGGGGTCATTATCTTTAGCTAAGTCACCAAGCTTAACAGAACTCATATTATGCGATTTGTGTTCGCTGAAGGTGGCTGAGTCAACACATTCTTTTCCGATAATTATGTTATAGAAGCTGCCATTAGTTGCTACACCGCCGTTCAGCCAGCTGCTGTCAAAGGTTGTGGTTACGCCCTGAGAGCCTTTGTAGCCGTTTTGATTAATATACGTTTTACCTGCATCTATGTGGAATGCGCCGTCATATTTAGATACAGTATTATTCTTACCTATTGCGTCTGTATCTGTTCTGTTATTAGTCGCAAAGGTGGCAAGCCCTTTTGTTTTACGGTAGTCCGTATCGCTCGGGAAAGAAGTGTCATCCTCTAACTGCCAAGCTGTATAGCCCAAATCCGCATTTTCAAAATCGTTAAACTTAATGAACGGATAGTTAGCCATTTTGTAGCCTGTTACGGTGTTATTCTCCAACTGGTCAAGAAGAATTGAAGCATAGCTGAGGATTTTTTCCTCCTCATACAGCGCTTTTTCGTTACCCGCCGCGTCTGTCGCAACGTAGTTACCAAGCATTTTTAACTGACCGTAATTAAGACGTACATAAGACTGGTAAAGCTTAACAACCGCATCATAAAGAGCGTCGCTTATGCTCGTTACCTGCGACGGATCGGGAAGCTGTTCAAGCGACTGAACAAGCAGCGGAACCAAGTCATTAGGTCTTGAGTTGTTACCGTCCAAAAGATTTTCATCGCCGCAAAGCTTTTTAGCTGTTGTGTAGTTATTCCAGCTGTCTGCTCTGCCAATATCAGCAGCGCGCTTTGCCAAAGCGTCTGTTGTAAAGTAGCCGTTGGCTACTCCGACGCCTCTGTGCTTTTTGTATACTGCGTGTAATGCGGAAATCATATCGTCAACGTGCTTTACTCCGCGGTAATCCGACCATGAAGGCGTACCGATGTACTTATCAATTGCATCAAGAACTCTGTCCTGCGCGTCGGTTAACTGATTGAAGTATATGTCAACCTTAGAGCCTGTAGTTTTTACACCCTCAAGAACCTGCTCATTCCATGCATTGTCATTACCTCTGGTCTTGTAGAACATAATGTTGTCGATAAACAAGCTGTGATTTATGCTCTCTTCGCTTACATCCTGATAAGCAATACCTGCGGAATAGATGTCCTGTATAGCCTTGTAGCCGGTATTGTTATCATCACGGTTTTTAACCGTCCAGTTACCGCTTGCATCCTTTTCAAGTGTTGCACGTTTTGTATTATTCTCATTATTAATATCAGCATCAGCAATACCGGGTGCAAGGAAAGTGCCAAGTTCCAATCCGTCAATACCTGAGCCTTTAATCTTACCCTGCTGTATCAGCAATGCTTTGTTAACGGGTGTACCGACAGGGTCAATATCTACAAATTTTGTGAAAACAGTAACACCGTTTGTACTGTCCCAATAGTGACCTTCTTTACCGTCTATACAAACCTCATCGTCATAATACGGGTTTACTTTATTTTTGTAACTGGAATCACTTTCAAAAAAACCTTTTGATATTTGATGTCCGAAGCATTTGTTGTGTGCAGTTACCTGAGTTGCGGTTTCAGAGCAGAAGAATTCTATGGGAATACGCACATAACCCTTAAAATGTCCTAAATCTACTGTGCCGTTATTAAGGTAAATTTTTTCCCAGTTACCGTTTTCATTCTGTACGCGAATATACGGCTCTTCGCCCGCGGGATATGTGTTATTCTTTGTACCGAGAGTTGAATAAACAACATTACCGTAATGTTGCGACGTGTTTGAACTTGCATTTGTAATATTCCAGTCTATTCGCTTATAGTTTGCGCGAAGACGGAAAGACAAGCCCTTGAGTTCAACATTTGAAAGATCAAGCCAGTACCAAACCTCATCAGCACCCTCAAAGTCATAAGTCTGACGGCGCTCACACGTGTCAAGAGTCTGTCCGCTTGCACCGGGTCTTTTTACAATGCGCATTCTGTATGCGTTAGAGTCCGTACCCGAGGTAACGTCTTCAGCACCTGTCTGACCCGCTCTTTCAAGCTTGTCAACGGAATCTCCTGTCTGCTCGTAGCCTGTGTATCCACTTGCGCTTTCAAAACGCATCATCTCAAGCATTGCAAAAGAGCTTTCCGAAAGGTTGTCAAACTTTTCCATATCAAAGTAAAACTCCGGAACATCCCAAACCAAAGCGTGAATCTGTAAGGAACGCCAGCCTGCCTCATCGACAGCTGTAATTGCAATGTTGTAGCGTTTGTTAACTATGTCAAATTTTTCGCCGAGCGCCTCAATCTCACTTGCTGAGAAAGCTGCGCTGATCTTACCTGTTCCCGCATTTTCGGCAGGAACTGTCTTTGTGAGCAAAATTTCGGGATTTACGTTATGCTTTTCAAGCTTGCCGCCTAAATCCGAAAGCTCAATGACATACTCCTTAATTGCCTTTACATTGGCTGTTTCATTATGGTTATTGCTCCAAACTGCATGTGTCGGTCTGCCCGTTGCAGCCGGAAAACGAATCTGCAAAACGCCTTCTTCGTCAAGCCACGCTGCCGCGCCGTCCTGCTGCGCTTCGTCAGTAAAGTAGGGCGCAGGATTATACTGTTCCGCATTTGCAGAAAATGCTACGGGAAGCGAGGTTGCCAAAAGCACCGCGCACATAACTACTGCTGTTACCCGTTTTAACCATTTTTGGTTTTTCATAACCTACAAACTCCTCTCATAAGTTAGTGAAAGTATAGAATCGGCATTTTCGCCGCAATATTTGCTGACCTTAAAATTATTCAGACACCGTAACGGTGGTTTTCATCTTGAAATTGTTAAGCGGCCTTTGCTGCTTGTCAAAGGTAAAGGTGTTAACCGTAATCTCCGTTCGGTACGAGCCGACGTCAAGAGCGCGGTTTAACTTGAATTTCGAAATTGAATAACCCGGCGGAACCAAGTTTGAGGTGTAAATTACCTCACCCGTTTCGGCAAGAGCTATTACATACTGAAAATAACAGGGATTTTCTTTCGGATTGCTCAGAACAAAATTTTGTTCAAGCGCGCCTGCCTTCAGCTTCATTTCGGCAATGCCGTTTATTTTAATATTTCTGCCCGCTGTGTCAATCTTGTCGGGAACAGACCACTCGCCCTCGCCCTCCTGAGCGTTTGAGTCAACAATGCCCTTAGGATTTGTTGACGTTTCAGGCACATTTGCGTTTGCCGTAATCGCCTTGTGAATTCCGAAAGCCAATGCCGCAACCGCCAAAAGCGCAAGCACTGCAAACAAAACCCAAAGTAAAATAACGTCTTTTACTATGACAATGTAATTGTCTTCACCCACGGGTATGTAACCCTTAACGGACGAGTGCGGCATTTTTCTGACGCAGTAAACTGTTTCGCCGACTCCGTCGCTCAACACCTCGCCCTGTTTTGTGTTTCCAAGCCCTAACTGAGCGCACACCTTGTAACCGCCCGCAGGATACAAGTCTTCCATTTCTTTTTTAGTATAATAGGAAGCGGTAAAGCCTGTTTTCCTGATGCGGTAAATTCTGCTGCCGCCCGTTTGCGCAGTAAACTGATTATTAAGCTCTGCCAACCGATTAAACCTCCAAAAACCCAGCGCAAAGAAAGCCTTTAAAACGCTGCGCTAAATATTAAAAGTCACCAAAGCGGGAATTTTTTCGACACTTCCCCCTTTGTATATACCTATATATTATAACAATTGTGATTTCCTTGTCAATATTTTTTCGGGAAAATTTCGAGAACTTTTTTCACTTTTTTTCAGTTTTATCGGCTTATATTTAGCAAAAATTCCCAAACATTTTTTAAAATATGTGTTACTCGCACAATATACTGTATATAATATTTATCTCGCGCCGCAAAATCCACAGTATTTTGTCGAACGCCATAAAAAAGCCTTAAAAGCATTTTTTCACCTGAAAAAATATTGAATTTATGTACCGTTCGGCATATAATGTGTAATTGTATATCAACTGAAATACTTTTTCAATACTCTGTTGGCATACACCATTTTATTTACGCGCAAAGCTTGAGGCGATAACAATGAAAAAAGACAAAATTTTTGACATCACAATGACAGCGCTTATGACCGCGGTAATCTGTGTCTGCTCTTGGAT
Source organism: uncultured Clostridia bacterium (assembly GCA_947364045.1). Lineage (GTDB taxonomy): Bacteria > Bacillota > Clostridia > Oscillospirales > Acutalibacteraceae > Fimenecus. The sequence continues at coordinate 3,288 of CANARN010000001.1, read as the reverse complement.
AACAGTAACCCTCGGCGCAATTCCGTTCACGCTCCAGACCTTCGGCGTGTTTTTAGCCCTCCGCTTCCTCGGCGGAAAGAGAGGAACTGCGGCAATAACAGTATATCTGTTATTAGGCGCGGCAGGCTTGCCCGTTTTCTCAAATTTCGGTGCGGGACTCGGCAAAGTCTTCGGTCCTACGGGAGGGTATATGTTGGGCTTTATTTTCAGCGGTATTACCGTTATGTTGTTTGAGAAATTTGACAGTCGGATTAAACGGCTGAGAATATTAACCGACGCTATCGCTATGCTCTCCTGTTACGCTCTCGGCACAGTATGGTTTTACTCTTTTTTCGGAAAAGCTCAGGGAATGAGCGTTTTTGCCGTACTCTCCGCCTGCGTAATCCCGTTTATTATACCTGACATTGTAAAAATCGCATTTGCGGAAACAATATCCCTTAAAATGCCTGAAAAAATCAAATGCAGAATTTATAAGCAATAAAAGCTATTGTCATACTATATATAATAAAACAAAAATATCATTTTAATAAGCCGACATCGGTAACAGCATCACCGTACAACTTTCAGGTGTATATTTGATTATGCAACTCTCAGACGTATTATACATATTATAGATGTATTATAGAATTGTATCGGTGATAAATATGTATTACAGAAGAATACGAGAGCTTCGTGAGGACAGTGACAAATTGCAAAAGGACATTGCAAAGCTGCTTAATACCACACAACAGCATTACAGTAAAATTGAAAACGGCGCAACTGAAATTACAGCGGACAGAATCGTAATTCTGGCAAAATACTACGGTGTCAGCGCCGATTACATTTTAGAGCTGTCAGACGAAAAATAACCGTAAAAATATATCGGTTTACTCCCGTTATGGCGTAATATTCTTTAAAGCAGACAAGGAGAGGGTTCTCACCGCTCTCCTCGTCTGCTTTTTTTCGATTTTCAACTGTTCTTTTCCGAAAAGCTCTTAATTATTTCTAAATTTCGGTGAAGTCTTTCGTCAACGGGATTAAGACGGCACGCCTCCTCGGCAAAATTCAACGCCTTTTCATAAAGTCCCAAATTGTATGCGGCAACAGCGCCTAAATCATACACCGTGCTGTCCCAGCAAAAGCCTTCATTGATATAACTTTTAGGGCGGCTTTTGATTTTCAAGGCTTCATTTACTAAAAAATAAACCTTTTCAAAATTCCCCTCAAGATAAGCGAGATAAGCTCCTTCAACATAAGGCTCACGCAAATGGGGCGCTTCCGCAACAGCCCTGTAAAGCCAGACAGATGCACTTTTGAAATCGCCCTTTGCCCTGTAGGACCTTGCAATATAGCGCATTGAGGCACTGCGCTCGTCAAGCCAAACCGCTGTCGGCAGGCTCAAATGATATTTCAGCGTTTCAATGCATTTGTCCCACTTACCGTAAAACATATATTCTCTGCCGAGATAGTGGACATTTCTGTCATCATTCGGTTCCTCCTTAACAGACATCTCCAAAAGAGGTAAATACTGTCCCCGTGACTTTGCGCTGTCAGGATAATGGTTAAGATGAATATCTGCCCGAGTAAATCTTTCTTCCCCGTTTTCATATTTCAATACCTCGTGAACAGGATGCACCCATTTATATCCGCGGCGGGAATGAATTTTGTCAAGAATAAAGGTAATATCAGGCGTACCGTCCGATTTAAAAGACCAAGTATAATTATATCTTGCTCGCGCGGTTTCACCCTTTATCCACACTTTTTCAAGCTTCTCTCTCCAGCCCTTGTCAAAAACCTCATCTAAATCTGTGCAAACGCAAATATCGGTATCGCTGTCGACAAAATCAAGGGAAATATTTCGCGCTGTGTCGAACCGCCACGGGTTTATATTAACCTGCTGTACATTTACTCCCGCCTCTTTGAGCAAAGAAACCGTATTGTCGCAGGAGCCTGTGTCCGTCACAAAAATCTCATCTGCCTCGTTCATAGACCCGAGCCATCGATTTACAAATTTTTCTTCGTTTTTGCATATAGCATAAACAGATACTTTCAGCCTATCCATTTTATCCACTCCGAATATAACAAAATAACGGTTTAAATTTTGATAACCATTTATTTTTCAGCTTCCGTTAATTACGCAGTGCCTGCAGGCCCTGTTGGACCTTGCGGAATTGTCAGATTAATAACATAATCAGGCGCAGTTCCGGTAATAAACGCTTCTGCCGCGCTTCCCGGCGCTCCCGTTGTAACCGTTCCTATAGTTAATGTCGGAGCCGCACCCGTCGGGCCTGTTGGTCCTGTGGGTCCGATTGGTCCTTCTGCGCCTTGCGGTCCCGTGGGGCCTGTAGCGCCTACAGCTCCTGCTACACCGTCTGCTCCAGGTACACCCTGTGGGCCTGTTGGTCCTGTGGGTCCGATTGGTCCTTCCACGCCTTGCGGTCCTGTGGGGCCTGTAGCGCCTACAGCTCCTGCTACACCGTCTGCTCCCTGTATGCCCTGCGGTCCGGTAGGTCCTGTCGGACCTGCAACGCCTGCTATTCCCTGCGGGCCTGTGGGACCCGTGGGTCCTGCAATACCCACTGCGCCCTGAGGACCAGTTGGTCCTGTAGGTCCTGTTGCGCCCGTAGCGCCTGTTGCTCCTACCGCGCCCTGTATACCCTGAACGCCCTGTATGCCTTGAGGACCTGTCGGTCCTAAAAGTCCTGTCGGTCCCTGTGGGCCGGTCGGACCTGCAACGCCTGCGGGACCGGTCGGGCCGGTCATCCCCGCAGGGCCTGTCGGGCCTGTAGGCCCTACAGACCCTGCATTACAGCACCCGCTTGAAGGGCAAGAAAGTATCGGAATAACTATCGGCGGCTGACATCCTCCGCTTGACTGTGAAACAGGCGGCTGTTCACTGCAATCACAATTACAGCCGCAGTTACAGCCTCTGCTTTCATTTCTTCTGACGTTCTGACTGTAAATATTAATAGCGATTACCTCCGTTACAAATTTTTTAGCTTTAAATCGAAGCAACGCGTGATAAGCTCACTTAATCACTGCACGACGATTTCAGCCTGTCGCAAGAAGCTTTGCGTCCCGAAAATTCATCGGGGAGGGTATAATTCCCGCTGAAGTTCCGTAACATTACCTGCCGTCTTGAAGACGGAGACATCTGCGACAAGGTTATAAGCGGTCGGGAACAGGTCGTTACTGCTCCCTTTACTTATATTTATGCTCATTTTCGTTATAAGGTGCAAAATTGCCGATACAATCCCTGAAAAAAATATATAAAAAAATAAAAAAGGGGGTTGACAAAACGGGAAAGAC